>CANPIM010000029.1 GCA_947574135.1 uncultured Lachnospiraceae bacterium | reverse complement strand
ATGCTGGAATATCAGTCAGCTATCATGGAGGTGGAGACCAGGCTGAAGGTGCTGAATGCGGAATTTTCCCGGGAATATAAGCGAAATCCCTTTGAGGCCATAAAAAGCAGATTGAAATCTCCGGAGAGCATATACGAAAAGCTGAACAGAAAAGGGTATCCGGTTACCATGGACAGCATTCGGGAGCATTTGACAGATGTGGCGGGACTGCGGGTGGTCTGTGCCTTTCCCGATGATATCTATCGACTGGCAGAGCTTCTTACCAGGCAGGATGATATTCTGGTCCTGCGGAGAAAGGACTATATCCGAAATCCAAAGGACAATGGGTATCGCAGCCTGCATCTCATATTGAGTATCCCCATATTTCTGCCGGACGGAAAGAAATATGTAAAGGTAGAGGTCCAGTTTCGGACCATTGCCATGGATTTCTGGGCCAGCGTGGAGCATAAGCTGAAATACAAGAAGGATGTGGCTCATGCGGAGGAGATTGTGGAGCAGTTGAAAATCTGCGCGGATTCCATTGAAGAGCTGGATTATCAGATGCAGGAGATCCGAAACCGCATTGACACGGCCCGAGATTAGTGGAAACGGAAAAGAAGGATAGAAGAGATGGGAGGGAAATTTATGGAGGAACAGGGGAGAGTGCAGGAGCCCTGCAGTCGTTGCCAGAAAACGAAGCACCGGGATGGCAAGGAATATCAAAACCTGTTGAACCGTTTAAGCCGCATTGAGGGGCAGGTGCGGGGAGTGCGGAACATGGTGGAGGAAGAGCGCTATTGTGTGGATATTCTGACCCAGGTGTCTGCCATTCAGTCGGCCCTGAACAGCTTTAATAAAGAGCTTCTGTCCAACCATATCAAGACCTGTGTGGTGGAGGATATTCGGGAGGGCGATGAGCAGGTGGTGGATGAGCTCTGCGAGACCATCAAGAAGCTTATGCGCTGACAGACAGGATAGCGCAGGGAAATTAGGGAGGTACAGGCAAATGAGAAACAGGCTTTTGGGGGCAGTGCTGTTTTTGTGTGGGGCACTGCTTACAGGCTGTGGGGAAAAGCCTCCTCAGCCGGAGGAGCTTTTGGAGGAATACATTTCTCTTCTGAATCAGGCGGATTATGCATCCATGTACGACTATCTGACGGTGGAGGCCCAGGATAGCATAGATTTGGAGAGCTTTCAGGAGCGGTATAAGAATATCTACGGCGGAATGGAAGCTTCCTCCATTACCGCCCAGATTGCGGAGCCCGAGGAGGAGGACAAGAAGGCGAAAACCAGACGGGTAAAATATACCCTGTCCATGGAAACTATTGCAGGTCCCCTCTCCTTTGATACGGTGGCGGTTTTTATGAAGGACGAGGAAGGGAACTACCGGATGAGCTGGGAGACCCAGGACATTTTGCCGGATCTCCAGGAGGGGGAGCGGGTGAAGGTGGTTTCTACGCCGGCCAGCCGGGGAGACATCTATGACAGGAATCATGTGGCCCTGGCCCGGGAGGGAACCGCTTCCTCCATAGGTCTGGTACCGGGAAAGCTTCCCCTGGATCGGCAGGAGGCCCTAAATCAGCTGGCAGAGTATTTGGATATGGATGTGGCCCGCATAGAAAAGGCATTGTCTGCTGGATGGGTGCGGGATGATACCTTTGTGCCTGTACGAACCGTGTCCAAGGAGGCCGTTGAACTGAAGGAACAGGTGCTTGCCATCCCGGGGGTCATGATTACAGATACCAATCTGCGTTATTATCCCTATGGGCGAAAGGCAGCCATGCTCACCGGCTATGTACAGAATGTAACGGCGGAGGATCTGGAAAAGCTTTCCGGTCAGGGATACCATGCCAACAGCATCATAGGAAAATCCGGGGTGGAGCGGGCTTATGAGGAGCAGCTGCGCAGTCGGGACGGATATGCTGTCCAGATTCTGACAGAGGCAGGAGAGGTAAAGACCACGCTTGCGGAAAAGGCGCCCCAGGATGGACAGGATGTGGTGCTGACCATAGATATCACCTTGCAGCAACATTTATATCAGCAGATGGAGGGGGACGAGGGCTGTGCAGTGGCCATAAATCCAGAGACAGGGGCTGTGTTGGCTCTGGTCAGCGCCCCGGCCTTTGATCCCAATGATTTTGTTATGGGGTATACCAGCCGGGCCTGGGAGGAGCTTAACAGCGATGAGACAGAGCCCTTATATAACCGGTTCCGGGCATCCTTTGTTCCCGGCTCCTCCTTTAAGCCCATGACAGCGGCCATGGCCTTGACCCGGGGAACCCTGGATCCGGAGGAGGATAAGAAAAATGAGGGGCTTTCCTGGCAGAAGGATAAGAGCTGGGGCGGCTATTATGTGACGACCCTGGAGGATTATGCCCCCAAAAATCTGGAAAATGCCCTGATCTATTCGGATAATATTTATTTTGCAAAGGTAGCCTGCGATATGGGAGAGGAGGCCTTTGCAAAGGGACTGACGGGACTTGGTTTTGGGGAGGACATGGAATTTGGCTTAAGTATGACAGCCTCCTCCTTTGGGCCGGAGGGAAAAATTGCCTCGGAGACAGAGCTTGCGGACAGCGGCTATGGACAGGGGCGTCTGCTGGTCAATCCCCTTCATCTGGCATGCATGTACTCAGCCCTGGTCAATGAGGGAAATATGATAGGGCCCTATCTGACAGAGGAGGCCGGGAAGGGGTGCTGGAAGGAGCAGGTATTTTCCCCGGAGGCGGCCAAGACCGTGCTGGCCGGTTTGCAGCAGGTTATAGAGAATCCCGGAGGAACGGCCCATGAGGCCCGGGCGGATTATACCTGGGCGGGGAAAACAGGGACAGCGGAGATCAAGGATTCCAAGGAGGATCAGACGGGTACAGAGCTTGGCTGGTTTGTGGGAATCCAGACAGAAGGAATTGAGGAGCCCCTGCTGGTTGTGATGATGATCGAGGACGTAAAGGAGCGGGGCGGGAGCCACTATGTGACCCCCAAGGTCAAGACCTGCTTTGATATTTACAATACACAGACAAGAGAGGGAAGCGAATAGATGAAGCGTGAACGTTTTATGCGGTATTTGTATATCAGTCTTACCGGGGCGGGAGCCATTGTGCTTAGCATCCTGTTTTTCTTTTTGCTCTTCCGCATACAGGAGGTGAAGGGCAGTGTCCGCACGCTGGTTAAGATCTTGATGCCTTTTATCTATGGGGCGGTGATTGCTTATCTGCTCACCCCAATTTGCAATACCATTGAAAAATATCTGGGCGCATTTTTGAGCCAGCACATGAAGGCGGAAAAACGGGCGAAAAAGCTTACTGCGGCAGGGGGGATATTCTTAAGCCTGACGCTGGCCTTTTTGCTGTGCTATCTTTTACTGTCCATGGTGCTGCCACAGGTGTTTTACAGTGTGCGGGGCGTGGTGAATTTGCTCCCCTCCAACGTGGAGAAATGGACGGAATGGCTGGAGGGTATTCTCAGCGACAACCAGGTTTTGGTAAACTATGTGGAGTGGGTCTCTGATGAGATTTTGGATAATGTGGACGGATTTATCCGGAACAATCTTTTGCCTAATATGCAGATGATTCTCTCCGGAGTGTCCAGCGGCGTTATCAGCGTGTTTGTGGTGGTGAAAAATCTCCTCATCGGCATTATTGCCGCCGTATATATGATGAGTAACCGGAAGCGGTTTGCGGCCCAGGGGAAAAAGCTTATCTACAGTATTTTTAAAACATCCCATGCCAATCTCCTCATGGAAGAGATTCACTTTATGGATCATGTGTTCGGCGGCTTCATTATCGGAAAGCTTTTGGATTCCCTGATTATCGGCTGCATCTGCTTTGTAGGTCTGACCCTTTTGAAAATGCCCTATACCATGCTTATCAGTGTGATTGTGGGGGTGACCAATATCATTCCCTTTTTTGGTCCCTATTTTGGTGCGATCCCCAGCGCGCTGCTGATTTTGATGGTCAATCCCAGGCAGTGTGTGTATTTTTTGATTTTTATTCTGGTTCTCCAGCAGTTTGACGGCAATATTCTTGGGCCCAAGATCCTGGGGGATTCCACAGGCCTGAGCGGCTTCTGGGTGCTGTTTTCCATACTCCTGTTTGGAGGAATGCTGGGCTTTATCGGTATGGTGATCGGAGTGCCCACCTTTGCAGTGATCTACAATCTGGTGAAGCGCCTGGCGGAGCATTCCCTGCGAAGGCGACGGATGTCCTGTGAGACCCTGGATTACGTGCGACTGCGCAGTGTGACGGAGGAAGGGGAGTATGTATACGAGACGCCCCAGGACGCAGACAGAAAGAAAAGATTGGGAGAGGAAAAGAAGCAGAAATGATCTTAGCCATAGACATTGGAAACACCAATATTGTAATCGGCTGCATTGACGGGGAGCGGATTGCCTTTGAGGAGCGGCTGTATTCGGATCTAAAGAAAACAGAGCTGGAATATGCCATCAGCTTTAAGACGGTGCTGGAAATCTACGGCATTGACAGTACACAGCTTCAGGGAGGCATTGTGTCCTCTGTGGTACCTCCTATTACGGCCACGGTTCGCCATGCGGCGGAAAAAATCATTGGCAAGGAAATTTTGGAGGTGGGGCCCGGGGTAAAGACGGGCCTGGATATTAAGATTGACAATCCGGCGCAGCTGGGGCCGGATCTGGTGGTGGGAGCAGTGGCGGGCATTGCAGAATACGGCTGCCCTCTGGCTGTGGTGGACATGGGCACGGCCACGGCCATTACGGTTATCAATGAGAAGAGACAGGTTATCGGCGGTATGATCATGCCGGGGGTGGGCGTGTCCCTGGACGCCCTTATCAGTCGCACCTCTCAGCTGCCCAAGATTGGCTTTGAGCCGCCCAGGCGCATTATCGGCAGCAATACGGTGGATTGTATGAAAAGTGGCGTGCTGTACGGAAATGCGGCCTGCATCGACGGAGTGTTGACCCGGATTCAGGAGGAGCTGGGAAGTCCTATCAGGGCTGTGGCCACGGGAGGCCTGGCCCGGCACATTATTCCCTACTGTCGCCAGGAGATTCTGGTGGACGACGCCCTGCTGTTAAAGGGCCTGCGGCTTATTTATGACCGGAATCAGGGCCGTTAAATAGGTTAGAAGTCTTGTAAATGTGCAGGCAGCTGTATAAAAGCTTCCGGTTTCTGCCATACTTCTTAAGAGAAAAGACAGAACCATTGAGGAGGTTAAAACATGCAGTTGTATTTGCCCATTACAGGGATTTATGCGAGAGAGATTCTGGATTCCAGGGGAAATCCCACCGTGGAGGTGGAGGTGACCGTGGATGAGACTGCCACGGCCCGGGCCTCTGTGCCCTCCGGGGCGTCCACAGGCACCTATGAGGCTGTGGAGCTGCGGGACGGACAGTTCCGCTATCTGGGACTTGGCGTGAAAAAGGCTGTACACAATGTGAATCACAAGCTGGCAGACATTTTAATGGGGGAGAATGCCCTGGAGCAGTCCCATATTGATCATCTTTTGGTGGACACGGACGGCACGGATAATAAATCCAATCTGGGAGCAAATGCCACCCTAGGCGTATCCATGGCCGTGGCCAAGGCCACAGCCCGGGCGCTTCAGATACCTCTGTATCAGTATCTGGGGGGCGTTCATGCCAAGCAGCTTCCCGTGCCTATGA
This sequence comes from uncultured Lachnospiraceae bacterium, assembly GCA_947574135.1. Lineage (GTDB taxonomy): Bacteria > Bacillota > Clostridia > Lachnospirales > Lachnospiraceae > RGIG4284. The sequence goes on along the minus strand of CANPIM010000029.1, from coordinate 37,580 downwards.
TGAATATTTTAAACGGGGGAAAGCACGCGGACAACACGGTGGATCTCCAGGAATTTATGATTATGCCTGTGGGGGCCTGCTGCTTTAAGGAGGGCCTGCGCATGTGCGCGGAGGTTTACTACAAGCTAAAGCTTCTGCTTAAAAAACGGGATCTGTCCACGGGAGTGGGAGATGAGGGCGGCTTTGCCCCCAATCTGGCCGACACCCGGGAGGCTCTGGACTGTATTCTGGAGGCGATTTCCATGGCAGGCTTTGACACGGAGCATCAGATGAAGATTGCCATTGATGCGGCGGCCAGTGAGTTCTACGAGGAAAAGAGCGGCCGGTATTTCTTTGAGGGAGAGAGCCGCATGCGGGGAGAGAAGGTGTACCGCACCGGAGAGGAGCTTATCAGCTATTACGAGGAGCTAATCCGGGATTACCCCATTATTTCCATTGAGGATGGCCTGATGGAGGAGGACTGGGACGGCTGGCAGGAGATGACCAGGCGCCTGGGACACAAGGTACAGCTGGTGGGGGATGATCTGTTTGTGACCAATGTAAAGCGTCTGGGCCTGGGCATTCAGATGCATGCGGGCAATGCGATTCTCATTAAGCCCAATCAGATCGGCACGGTGTCGGAGACCATGGATGCCATTGAGCTGGCGCAGCGGGCAGGCTATGGCACGGTAATTTCCCATCGCTCCGGGGAGACGGATGAGGACTTTATTGCGGATCTGGCTGTGGCTGTCAATGCGGGTCAGATCAAGACCGGTGCTCCCTGCCGCATGGAGCGGGTGGCCAAGTACAACCAGCTTTTGCGCATTGAGGAGGAGCTGGCGCCGGTGGACACCTATTACAATCCCTTTTTCCGGCTGATGGATTAAGACGGACAGATTTCCGCACGGGTGGATTTGGAAAAATAGACGGAGCTATTTTGAAATTCGGAAAGAAGTAAATCCCCTTGGCTATATGGAATGTATGTTCTGTATGGCCCAGGGGGTTTTGTATATATGGGAAGAGCGGGAATAGGTATATAGGTTAGCTAATGCTAACTAATTCGTTGCAGTCCTGTTTTTTGGAAAAATCACGGAATTTTGTGAATTTTAGTTGATTTCTTGTCAAAATGTATTAAAATAATAGAGAAGAACTTTATGATTTACCATAAAGGATATATAAGGAGACGATATCATGATTATCACACAGAAAAAGCCCATTGAGGAATTGATGGCGATGCTTGAGGGTGCGACGAAGATTGCGCTTTTGGGCTGCGGAAGCTGCGCGACGGCCTGTGCCACGGGCGGCGAAAAGGAATTGAAGGAAATGACAGCGTATTTGGAGTCTCACGGCAAAAAAGTGGTTGCCACAGCTATGAGTGATTACTGCTGCATGAACATGAGTACCAAGACCTGTATGAAGAAGCTGGCGGCTGCGCAGCCGGATGCGGTTGTCTGTATGTCCTGTGGTGACGGCGTGCAGGTGGCTGCCAAGCATATTGGCGTGCCGGTGTATCCCTCTAACAACACCATGTTCCTGGGAGAATCCGTGCGTCTGGGTCTCTTTGAGGAGGCCTGCCATCTGTGCGGAAACTGCGTGCTGGGAACCACCGGCGGCATCTGTCCCATTTCCAGATGTGCCAAATCCCTGGTAAACGGTCCCTGCGGTGGCCAGAAGAATGGAAAGTGCGAGGTGAATCCGGAGAATGACTGTGCCTGGATTATGATCTACCATAAGCTTGAGGAGCTGGGCCAGCTGGAGAAGCTGACACAGACCCGCCCGGATAAAGGATACGCAGATGTGAGCTATCCCAGAACGATTAACATTAGGGGGAAGAAATAATGAGACTGTTAGAGAATGCGCTGGAAAGCGGAAAATTTGGCGTAACTGTAGAGATGGCTCCTCCCAAGGGATATGATTTTTCCGAGCAGATGGAGGCAGCTGAGCTTCTCAAGGGAAAGGTGCACGGCGTCAATGTGACGGATATGCAGTCTGCCTGCTTAAAGGCAACCTCTCTGGGACTTTGCATTAAGCTTAAACAGGCTGGTCTGGAGCCCATTATCCAGATGACAGGCCGTGACAGAAGCCGTATGGCTATTATGGGCGAGATGTTTTCCGCCGCAGCCTTTGGCATTGATACCATGCTGGCCCTTACCGGGGATCATCCGGTGGTGGGAGACTGCAGCCAGTCCAAGCCCGTTTACGATCTGGATTCCGTGGGAATCTTAAATATGCTTTCTACCATGGAGGCCACTGGCATGGACTGCGGTGGCAATGAGATTCCGGGAGGAGCCCCCAAGTTTTATAAAGGCGCTGTGGTGACCCCGGTGTACGAGCCCCAGATTTTGCAGATCAACAAGCTGCGCCAGAAGGTAGATGCAGGCGCCCAGTATATCCAGACCCAGGGAATCTTTGATCTGGAGAGTATGAAACGTTTCATGGACGCAGTGGATAAGGCCAATATCAAGACCCACATTATGGCAGGCATCATTCCGCTGAAGGCAGCAGGCATGGCTAAATACATGAACGAAAACGTCCCGGGCATTGCAGTTCCCCAGGACATGATCGACAAGCTTGCCGCCGCGGCCGCCGAGGGCAAGGAAAAAGGCGTCAAGGGCCTGCCCACCAAGCTTGGCATTGAGATGGCCGCAGAGCTGATTGCCAAGATCAAGGACGAGGGCATTTGCGACGGCGTACATATTATGGCTATTGGAGCAGAGAAGAATGTGCCGGCTATTCTGGAAAAGGCAGGGCTTTCTATCTAAAAGAGAATATATGTTCTTTGCTTCGCGTTTTAACGGATCCTCCTGAGATACAGGGGGATTCGTCTTTTATTTTGCGTGACTTTCCCCAACATTTTCTCCAACATTCCAAAGCCCCCCTATTCAATACCCCTTGACATCCTGCCAAAAGTATGTTATATTTTTGTCGAGCAATAGAAAGGGAGTAGCTGAACATCCCAAGTGGATGGGTTTGAAAGCGTCAACCGATGTCGAGAGGCATCCGTATCAAATGAGATAGCAAGACTTTTATTGTGGCTGATTGTCATGATAAAGGTCTTTTTTTATCATACTACAGAAGAAAAGGGGAGGTCAGCCACAGGGAATTGCTGCACAGGGAAAGGAGTAGCTATGAGTAACGAGATCATGAGACGGGAAATCCAGGAGGCCATAGAGGCCGGAGAACGGGCCCTTTATAGCCTGCGGGAGGCAAGGGAGAAGCTTAACAGCGCCAAGAGCTGGGGAATTGTGGATCTTCTGGGAGGCGGTCTGATAGCGGATATGATCAAGTATTCCCGGATGGATGATGCAACCCGCTATATGGAGGAGGCCAAGAGCAGCCTTAAGGCTTTTCAGAGAGAGCTTCAGGATGTGCAGGTGCCCATGAATCTGCGCATGGAGATTGGAAGCTTTTTAACCTTTGCAGATTTCTTTTTTGACGGATTTTTGGCAGATTATATGGTGCATAAGAAGATAAAAGAAGCCATGGAGCAGGTGGAGGACGCCATCTATCGGGTAGAGCAGCTTTTGCGGGATTTGCGCGGGCAGATGGACTGATATGAATCCGGGGTGTAGATGGACGGGTATGAATCCGGGGCTGATTGAAAAATTCGGATGCCTGTGCTATGCTATTTTGTAGCAGGAAAATATTTTTCGCTGACAGGAATGCGTGTTCTTGCAGCGCAAGGGAAAGAAAAGGATGGAGGAGAGCAGGGAGGTGCGCAACATGTCCTATAAAATCAGAGAGATACAGGAGGCAGAATATAGTCTGCTGGAGGACTTTATTTATCTGGCTATCTATGTGCCGGAGGGAAAGGAGAGGCCACCCAGGGAGATTACCAAGACCCCGGAGCAGCAGGTGTATATTCGGGATTTCGGAAAGGGCAAGAACGAATATGGCTTTGTGGCTGTGACGGAGGAAGAGGAAGTGGTGGGAGCCGTATGGGGCAGAATTATGCACGATTTCGGGCATATTGATGACCAAACCCCGTCATTGGCCCTGTCCATTCGTGAGGGACACCGGGGAAAGGGCTTGGGCACTGCACTGCTGAATGCCTTTATAGAAAAGCTTAGGCAGGAGGGCTTTTCTTATGTCTCCCTCTCTGTGCAGAAGTCCAATCCGGCCCTGCGTCTGTATCAGAGATTGGGCTTTGAACAGGTGGGCACCACCATGGGAGAAACAGAGGAAGAAATCATTATGCGCCGTCCCCTGCAGTGAGAGGGTAGTGTGAAACACAGAAAAAGAATTGTAGAAAATCCAGAACCCCGCCCCGGGGATATTGACTTCCAACCAGGAGAGTGGTAAAATTTGTTTAGCAGGTTTTAACAAAAAAACATCCAAGGAGGAACGAAAATATGAGCGTTTTAACTGATTTGATTTATGGCGGCTCCAACGCAGTTGCCGGGCTCACCGAGGGCGCTGTGAAGGATGCCATTGCAAAGTATGGAGAGGACAAGAAGGTTGCATTTCCGGATACAGCATATTTCCTGCCCACCATCTATGCGGCTACCGGAGTTAAGGTATCTAAGCTTGGAGATCTGCCGGCCTGTGTGGGCGTATTAAAAAGCCTGATTACCAATGAGGAGGATTTGGGCGCTGCCTTAAATGCAGGTCTGGCCACGGCTGTGGGGGCTGAGATTATCGAGGCCTTAAAGTATGTGGACAGCGACGCTCCCTATGAGAATGAGAGCGGCATTGGCTTTGTGCCGGATCCCATTATTCGTTCCCTGGGTGTGCCCCTGGTTACGGGGGATATTCCCGGCGTGGCCGTGGTGCTGGGAGAGGCTGAGGACCCGGAGGCTGTGGCGGCTGTGGTAAAGGATTATCAGAGCAAGGGTATTATGACCTTTTTGGTGGGCAATGTGATTGAGCAGTGTGCCCAGGCCGGCGTCAAGATGGGTCTGGAGCTGCGTGTCATTCCTCTGGGACATGATGTGACCTCTGTGATCCATGTGGTGACCGTGGCCATTCGCGCGGCCCTGATTTTCGGAAATGTGACCCCGGGAGATCTGCCTGGACTTTTGGCTTACACCAAGGAGAGAGTGCCGGCCTTTGTAAATACCTTCGGAGCGCTCAATGAGGTGGTGGTTTCTGCAGGCGCAGGGGCTATCGCTCTTGGCTTCCCGGTTATTGTGGATGTGGATCTGGGCGAGAATCAGGTGCCTGGCGCCCTGGAGTCTGTGACGGATCATACGGCTACCGTTAAGAAGTCCCTGGATTTAAGGGGCATTAAGATTAAAGTGAAGGAGCTGCCCATTCCCGTGGCCTTTGCCAATGCCTTTGAGGGCGAGATTATCCGCAAGGGCGATATGCAGGTGGAGTTCAGCTCCCACAAGATGCCTACCTGTGAGATTGTGCAGACCAAGGATGAGGCCCAGGTGGAGGACCATAAGATCACCATTGTGGGACAGGATTTGGATACCCTGGAGGCAGGGGGAACCTATGCTCTGGCCACCTATGTGGAGGTATACGGGGCCAAGATGCAGCCGGATTTTGAGTCTGTTATCGAGCGGAAGATCCATGCATGGTATAACTATATGGAGGGTGTGATGCACACCGGGCAGAGAAATCAGATCCGCATCCGCGTGGGCAAGGAGGCCTTTGAGAAGGGACTTCGCCTGACCCATTTTGCGGAAGTGCTCTATGCCATGATTATGGATGAGTTTGATATTGTAGTGGATAAGTGCCAGATTACCATTATCACCGAGAAGGACAAGGTACAGGAGATGCTGGATCAGGTGGCTATGCCGGCCTACAGCCAGAGAGACGAGCGTCTGGAGTCCTTAACGGACGAGAGCGTGGATGTATTCTATACCTGTACGCTGTGCCAGTCCTTTGCACCCTCCCACTGCTGCGTGGTGACCCCGGAGCGTCTGGGACTGTGCGGCGCCGTGTCCTGGCTGGACGCCAAGGCCACCAAGGAGCTCACCCCCACGGGTCCCTGCCAGCCCATTTCCAAGGAGGGCTGCGAGGACGAGGCCAAGGGAGTATATCCCGATGTAAACCGTATGGTGGAGGAGGCAACCCACGGCGCGCTGTCCAAGGTGACTCTGTACTCCATTATGGAGGATCCCATGACCTCCTGTGGCTGCTTTGAGTGCATTTGCGGCATTGAGCCCTTCTCCAACGGCGTGATCATTGCCAACCGGGAATATGCAGGCATGACGCCTCTTGGTATGACCTTTGGCGAGCTGGCCTCCATGACCGGCGGCGGCGTGCAGACTCCTGGCTTTATGGGCCATGGCCGTCACTTTATTGCCTCCAAGAAGTTTATGAGCGCAGAAGGCGGCTTTGAGCGGATCGTGTGGATGCCCAAGGAGCTGAAGGAGGATGTGGCAGAGCGTCTGAATAAATCGGCCAAGGAAAAATACGGCATTGACAATTTCTGCGATATGATTGCAGACGAGACCGTGGCTACCGACGAGGAAACCCTGATGGCCTTCCTCAATGAGAAGGGACATCCCGTACTGGGTCTGGAGCCCATTATGTAGACGGGGAGCCGTTTGAGCTTGGGGGAACAAGCGATTTCTCACAGAAAAAGAACGTATGTTCTTTTGAGATGGGAGACTTGACAGGATACTAAAATACTCCCTTCCGGGTGACAAGCTTTTTCATATGAGTGAAGTTGTCATTCCGGGGGGAGTATTTTTATTCCCGGGAGCCATGAGCCAAGGGGATGGCATGGAAACAGCTGAGTAAAAATAACGGGTGCTTTCTTTATGCCTGCGGCTGGGATTCGTCTGGGCTTTTCATGCGGACCTTGAGCTTCTACAAAAGAAACCGATGAATAATTTCCGCGATTCCCGAGTGATTGTTATCCCGCTCTGTCACATAGTCCGCGTAGCGTTCCATACCAGGGGCGGCGTTGGCCATGACGCAGGCAGTGCCGGCCGCCTCCAGCATGGTGATGTCGTTTTCCGCATCCCCGGCCGCTATGGTGTGGGACAGGGGAACGTGAAGGAGCTGGCTCAAAAAGCGGACGCCGCTCCCCTTGTTGATGCCGTGGGGCAGGAATTCCAGATAGAGCTCACTGGAGAAAAACATATCCAGGCCGTGCTCCCTTGTATAGGGCTCCATATGGGCCCGGAAATTCTCCAGGTTCTGCTTGTTGTCCAGATCGATAAAGAGAAGCTTTACCGGATCCTCCGTGAGAGCTGCCGCTGCGTCCTCCACCAGGAGGTAGGGGAGAAGCGTGGTGCGGGAGTAATATTCCATTTCCCGGCCAGCCCGCTCACAGACGGCGTGGTCTGCGGTATAGGTCTGAGCGTGAAGGCCAAAGGCGTAGGCCTCGTCAAAAATGGGTCGGATCACATCCCGGGAAACCCCGGTTTTAAACACAATCTCCCCGGAATGGGTATCGATAATCAGAGCCCCGTTGGAGGTAATGGCATAGCAGCCGGGTCCTGTAAGTCCCAGGCGCTCCACCTGCTTTTGGGTACTGACCAGGGCGCGGCCGGTAGTCACCACAATGGCGTGTCCCATTCCCGTGGCCGTTTCAATGGCAGCCCTGTTTTCCGCAGTGATTTCCTTATCATCATTTAAGAGAGTTCCGTCTAAATCCACAAACAATATCTTTTTTTCCATAAGAAGTCCATCCCTTTCCTTGCTGACGCAACCGCGCTTTGGCGGGAGAATCCGGCAAATCAGATTCTTTTTATGTAAACATACATATCCCTGTAAGTCATGGATACAAAGAGCACCTTCAGTTTAGCATAAATAACCCGGGAAGTATATGGGCAGAGCGCGAAAAAGCGACGGCAAAAAAGAATAGGTTTTTTGCAGATTTGCCATACTAAGGGCAGTGAAAAGGTGTTCGTTGGCGGAGAGCTTAAACTTTTTACCGCCAGAGGGCAGGAAAGGTAGGAAGAGATGGAGAGAAAGCTTACGGGTAATTTCCAGGAGGAGAATCGCAGGCTGCATGAGGTCCTGCAGATGGATAAAAACTTTGATATTGTATACAAGCCCTTTACAGTGGCGGGAAGAAATGCGGGCATTTACTTTGTGGACGGCTTTATGCAGGAGGCCATTATGGAGAAGCTTATGGAGTTTCTCTATAAGCTGACCCCGGAGGAGATGCCGGGGAGCGCCCAGGAAATGCTGAATAAGGTGATCCCCTACACAGAGGTGAATGTGCTGGCGGATGAGGAGAGCGTGCTGCAAAATCTTCTCACAGGCCTTACCTGCCTGTTTATCGAGGGGTATACGGAGTGCCTGGGCATTGACTGTCGGACCTATCCCATGCGAAGCGTGTCAGAGCCGGAGAAAGATAAGGCTCTGCGGGGCTCCAAGGACGGATTTGTGGAGACCATTGTGATGAATGCGGCTCTGATCCGCCGGCGTATCCGAAGTCCAAAGCTTTGTATGGAGATTTTGAATGCGGGAAAGACCTCCCGGACGGACATTGTCCTCTGCTACATGGCGGATCGGGTGGATAAGCCTCTTTTGGAGGAGATAGAGAAGCGCATCCGGGAGATTAAGGTGGATGCCCTGACTATGAACCAGGAAAGCCTGGCGGAATGCATTTACGAGCGGAAATGGTACAATCCCTTTCCCAAATTTAAGTTTACAGAGCGGCCGGATGCGTCGGCGGCAGCCATTCTGGAGGGAAACATTGTGATTTTGGTGGACAACTCTCCCCAGGCGGTGATTGTGCCCACCTCCATCTTTGACATTATCGAGGAGGCGGACGACTATTACTTTCCCCCCATTACCGGCACCTATCTTCGGCTGTCCCGGTTTGTGATTGCCCTCATTACCCTGTTTTTGACCCCGGTATTTCTGCTGCTTACCCAGAATCCCCAGTGGGTTCCTCCCTGGCTTGCATTTATCCATGTGAAGGAAACCATCAATGTGCCCCTGATCTGGCAGTTTTTAATGCTGGAGCTGGCCATTGACGGGCTTCGGCTGGCAGCCATCAATACCCCAAGCATGCTGAGCACCCCCTTAAGTGTGGTGGCCGGTATTGTGCTTGGGCAGTTTACGGTGGATTCCGGCTGGTTTAACTCGGAGATTATGATGTATATGGCCTTTGTGGCCATTGCTAACTATACCCAGGCCAGCTACGAGCTCAGCTATGCCCTGAAATTTATGCGGCTCATACTGCTGATTCTGACGGCAGCCCTGAATTTGTGGGGCTTTGTGGCGGGCACTCTGCTGACGGCGGTGGCCATTGTGAGCAACAAGACCATTGCGGGAAAGAGCTATATTTATCCCTTATTGCCCTTAAATCTGCGGCAGCTGAAAAAGCGGTTTATCCGATCCCGGCTGCGGAGCGAGGGATAGAGGATACAGGAGAAAAGAGCTTGTCATTTGGAGGGATTCTGCGTATAATAGACAGGGAAGAATGTTTGAAGGAGAAAGCCATGTTCACAGAGCTTGTACAAGGTTATCTCGGGCACCAGGGGTGGCAGTAGCATGGGAGCCTATTTTCCCCTGTTTGTGGACCTTACAAAGAGAGAGATCCTGGTGGTGGGCGCCGGGCAGATTGCCTCCCGCCGGATTAAGACCCTCTGTGTCTTTTCAAAAAAAATAACGGTGATTGCGCCGGAGGCGTCTTATGCCGTGCAGCAGCTGGCACGGCAGGGAGACATCCGGCTTTTGGCGCGTCCCTACATAGAGGGGGAGATTCCCCCAAGCACCTATCTGGTGCTGGCTGCCACGGATTGTGAAAATGTTAACAAGGCTGTTTGCGAGGAGTGCAGAATAAAGGGGATTCTGGTAAATGTGTGTAGTGACAAGGAGCTGTGTGATTTTTATTTTCCGGGCATTGTAAAGCAGGAGGATTTGGTTATTGGGGTGACAGCCGGTGGGAGAGACCACAGGCTGGCCAGGCAGATGACCGAGAGTATTCGGCGTCTGGCGGCAGAGGAGGACCTATAGAAAAGTGACAGAAAGGATGGGAGGTTTATGGAGATGAAAAACAGGCCCAGAAGGCTGCGGACGGGAGCAACTTTACGGAAAATGGTCCGAGAGACCCGGATGGACAAGAGCTCCCTGATCTACCCGCTGTTTGTTCGGGAGGGCAACGGTGTGGAGGAGGAGATTGGCACCATGCCGGGACAGTTCCGCTACAGTGTGGACAGAATGCCCTACAAGCTGGAGGCGCTCGTAAAGGCGGGAGTCAGCAAGGTGATGTTTTTTGGGATCCCGGATCACAAGGATGCGTGTGGAAGCGGGGCCTATGCCCAGGACGGCATTGTGCAGAAGGCCTTTCAAAAGGCCAAAGAAACCTTTCCGGACATGTACCTTATCGGGGATGTGTGCATGTGTGAGTACACCTCCCACGGACACTGCGGGATTTTGCGGGGGGACTATGTGGACAATGATAAGACCCTGGAGTATCTGGCAAAAATCGCCCTTTCCCAGGTCCAGGCGGGAGCGGATATGGTGGCTCCCTCAGATATGATGGACGGACGAATCCAGGCCATTCGCAGTCTGCTGGATGAAAACGGCTATCTGGAGACCCCCATTATGTCTTATGCGGTAAAATATGCCTCGGCCTTTTACGGGCCCTTCCGGGATGCGGCGGGGAGCGCGCCGGCCTTTGGGGATCGGAAATCCTATCAGATGGATTACCACAACCGAAGAGAGGCCTTAAAGGAGGCACTTCTGGATGTGGAGGAGGGCGCGGATATTTTAATGGTAAAGCCGGCGCTTTCCTATCTGGATGTGATTTCCCAGGTAAAGGAGGCCACGAATGTGCCGGTGGCGGCCTACGGGGTCAGCGGAGAGTATGCCATGGTAAAGGCGGGAGCGGCCTTGGGCTACATTGATGAGGACGCCATTGTGTGTGAGATGGCAACTTCCGTGTATCGGGCGGGGGCAGATATTTTCCTGACTTATTTTGCGGAGAAGATTGCAGGATTTATGGATGAGGGGAGAATAGGATAATGACGAAATCAGAACGTTTGTTCGAAGAGGCGGTTCGGTATATGCCAGGCGGGGTGAATTCCCCGGTGCGGGCTTTTGGCTCCGTGGGAGAAAAGCCCCGGTTTATAGAGAAAGGGGAGGGCGCCTATATTACGGATGCGGACGGCCGGACCTACCTGGATTTTGTGGGCTCCTGGGGGCCTATGATCCTGGGACACAACCATCCACAGGTAAAGGAGGCTGTGCTTAAGGCCTGCGAAAAGGGTTTAAGCTTTGGGGCGGCCACGGAGGCGGAGGTGACCATGGCCCGGCTGATCTGTGAGCTGGTGCCCTCTATAGAGATGGTGCGCATGGTGAATTCCGGCACAGAGGCGGTGATGAGCGCCGTGCGTGCGGCCCGGGGCTTTACGGGGCGAAATAAAATTGTCAAATTTGCAGGCTGCTATCACGGTCACAGCGATGCCATGCTGGTAAAGGCGGGCTCCGGGGTCATGACGGCCGGGGTTCCCGACAGCGCCGGGGTTCCTGCCGGCTGCAGTCAGGACACCCTGACGGCTGTGTACAACGATCTCTCAAGCGTGGAGGAGCTGTTTGGGGCCTGCGGGCAGGAGATTGGGGCTGTGATAGTGGAGCCTGTGGGAGCCAATATGGGGGTGGTGCCTCCGGCAGAAGGATTTTTGGAGGGCCTTCGGGGACTCTGTACCCGGCATGGAGCCCTGCTTATTTTTGACGAGGTGATCACAGGCTTTCGTCTGGGGCTTTCCGGCGCCCAGGGGTACTTTGGAATCACCCCGGATTTGACTACCTTTGGGAAGATTATCGGGGGCGGCATGCCTGTGGGAGCCTATGGCGGCCGGCGGGAGATTATGGAGATGATTGCTCCCTTAGGGCCGGTATACCAGGCAGGAACGCTGAGTGGCAATCCGGTGGCCATGGCGGCGGGAATCGCCCAGCTAAGGCTTTTAAAGGAAACCCCGGATTTCTATCAGAAGCTTGGCCAAAAGAGTGAGCGCTTTTTTGAGCAGGTACAGAAGCTTGGAAGAGAGAGCAAAATACCCTGTCAGCTAAACCACGTGGGCTCTCTGGGCTGCCTGTTTTTTACCCAGGAGCCGGTGAGAGACTATGCCTCCGCCAAGACCTCAGATACTAAGGCCTATGCCGGATATTTTAAACATATGCTCAGGGAGGGGATTTATCTGGCGCCCTCTCAGTTCGAGGCCATGTTTGTGTCCGCGGCCATGACAGAGGAGGATTTGGAGAGAACCCTTTCGGCCATGGAAACCTATTTCCTGGCAGGATAAAGCTTGGGATATTTTTCGGAAAAAAGCTGGTTACAAATGGGGGAATTTGTGATATAATTGCCTTATATGCAAGAAAAGGCTGTCCCAAGGGCATGGGTGACTTTGGGATGATCTGGAGGATGAGCAAATGGACAACAAAAAGTTTGTGGCATATGTGGGAACCTATACCCACGGAAGCAGTAAGGGAATCCATATTTATGATCTGGACGTGGAAAACGGACAGATGGAGGAGCGGAAGGTGATTCCCATCAACAACCCCTCTTACATTAAAAAATCACACAACGGAAAGTATTTGTATTCCATTGCCGACGAGGGTGTGCGTTCCTTTGAGATTCTGCCGGACGGCGATCTGCGCTCCATGAATTCGGCTCCCATTGACGGCATGCGGGGCTGCTATCTGTCTACGGACAAGGATGATAAATATCTCTTTGTGGGAGGCTGGCATGACGGCCGGGTAACGGTTTTGCGGCTGCATCCGGACGGCACGGTGGGAGAGATCACCGACGGGATTTTTCATAAGGGTCTGGGCAGTGTGGCGGAGCGAAATTTCCGTCCCCATGTAAACTGTGTAAATCTGACGCCTGACGGCCGGTTCCTGTGCGCAGTGGATTTGGGAGTAGACCAGATCAAGATCTATAAGTTTAACCCGGATTTTGGCAAGATTCAGCTGGTGGATATGCTTCACTGCGAGCTGGAGAGTGCCCCGCGGATTATAAAATTTAGCCGTAGCGGAAAATTTGCCTATGTGATCAGCGAGCTGAAAAACTATATTACGGTGTATGAATACGACGGCAGCGGTAAGACGCCGGAGTTTAATCTGATTCAGAAGGTCCCCACCCGGAGCTCCTACCACTCGGCGGTGAGCGCAGCCAGCGCCCTCCGGTTTTCCCGGGACGATAGCTTAGTGCTGTGTACCAATGCAGGGGACAACAGCGCGGGAATTTTCCGGGTAGACAAGGATACAGGGCTTTTGACCAAGATCTGTATTCTGCCTGTGAGCGGAGATTATCCCAAGGCCATTGACTTTTTCCCGGACAACCGGCATATTATGTCCTTGAATCACGAGTCCAATACCATCACCATTTTCCGGGTGAACTACGAGAAGGGGTATTTCAGCATGTGGGGAGCTCCCATTCCCATCGAGACGCCCAACTGCATTCTGGTATCGGAGCTGCCCTAACTACCGAGGTAAAGCCGTGTGCGCGGCATTACGATTATAAAAAATACAATAAAGAAAAGGAGATATGCACCATGAATTTTGTTGTTGAGACATCTGCACGTCACGTACATCTGACCCAGGAGGATCTGGAGACTCTGTTTGGCAAGGGCTATGAGCTCACCAAGAAGAAGGATCTGTCCCAGCCCGGACAGTATGCCTGCGAGGAGAGAGTGACTGTAGTGGGGCCGAAGAAGGAGATGCCCGGCGTGTCCATTTTGGGACCGGTTCGTCCGGCCAGCCAGGTGGAAATTTCTTTGACAGACGCCCGTTCCATCGGGATTGCCGCTCCCATTCGGGAATCCGGTGATATTGCCGGCAGCGGCGCCTGCAAGCTGGTGGGACCCTGCGGCGAGGTGGAGTTAAAGGAAGGCGTGATTGCAGCTAAGCGTCACATTCATGCAACCCCGGAGGATGCCGAGAAGCTGGGCGTGGCGGACAAGGAGATTGTTTCCGTGAAGGTTTCCACCCCGGAGAGAAGCCTGGTGTTCGGGGATGTGGTGGTACGTGTAAGCCCGAAGTTTGCTCTGGCTATGCACATTGATACGGATGAGTCCAACGCTGCCGGCTGTGGCCGGGAGGTATACGGCGAGATCGTAAAGTAAGAAAACAGCATAACAGAGTAAGGGAGAATACATAGTATGAAAATTTTAGTTATCAACTGCGGAAGTTCCTCATTAAAATATCAGCTTATCGACATGGACAATGAGTCCGTGGTGGCCAAGGGCCTTTGCGAGAGAATCGGAATCGAGGGCTCCAAGCTGACCCACAAGGCGGAGGGCAAGGAGGACTATGTGGTGGAGAAGGAGATGCCCACCCATGTGACAGCCATTGAGATGGTGATGGAGGCGCTGCAGGATGCCAAGTACGGTGTGATCAAGGATACCAGCGAGATTGCAGCCGTGGGACACCGGGTACTTCACGGAGGTACGGTATACAGCGATTCCATCCTGGTGAATGAGGATGTAAAGCGGGTCATTCGGGAATGCTTTGATCTGGGCCCCCTGCACAATCCGGCCAATCTGATGGGAATCGAGGCCTGCGAGAAGGCCATGCCCGGCACCCCCAATGTGGCTGTATGGGATACAGGCTTTGGTATGAAGATGCCCAAGAAAGCCTACACCTACGCCATTCCCCACGAGTACGAGGAGAAATACGGCCTGCGCCGCTATGGCTTCCACGGAACCAGCCATCTCTTTGTGTCCGGGGAGGTGTTGAAGTTTGCCAATCTTGATCCGGAAAAGGGCAAGGTGATTGTTTGCCATCTGGGCAACGGCTCCAGCATTTCCGCTTCCATCGGCGGCAAGTGCGTGGACACTTCCATGGGACTTACTCCACTGGAGGGCCTGGTTATGGGTACCAGAAGCGGAGATGTGGATCCGGCAGTGGTGCAGTTTATCTGCAACAAGGAGGGCAAGGATGTAAATGAGCTTCTGAATATCCTGAACAAGAAGTCCGGCGTGCTGGGAATCAGCGGCGTATCCAGCGATTTCCGGGATCTGGGAGCAGCGGCCCAGGAGGGCAACGAGAGAGCAAAGGTTGCTCTGGAGGTGTTCGTGTACCGGGTAGCCAAATACATCGGCGCCTATGTGGCCGCCATGAACGGTGTGGACGCCGTTGCATTTACCGCCGGTGTGGGGGAGAATGATATGAAAACCCGGAAGGATATCTGCGCATACCTGGGATACCTGGGTGTGGAGATTGACGACGAGGCCAACAACTGCCGGGGAAAGAGACAGATGATTTCCACTCCCAACTCTAAGGTGAAGGTGATGATTCTGCCCACCAACGAGGAGCTGGCCATTGCAAGAGAGACCCTGCGTCTGGCGCAGTAGCATGGAACGGCACGGCAAGGGACAGGAAAAGCTTTGTCTGCCGCAGCACAGAAAAATCAGTTGACAAACCCGGTTTCTCTATGTATAATATGCAAGTGTGCATTAGGAGAATACAATGCAAATAAACATAACCGAAGTTTTGTCCTACAAAGATAAGAGCATGGAGTGGACAGTTCCTGTGGAGATGGAGGCCTTTGTCTCCCCCTTAGGCACCTTTCCCATTGTGGAAAAGAGCCCCTGCAGGCTGACCGCTGTCAACCTGGGAGACAACAGACTGAGGCTTACGGGAGAGGCGGAGTTGTCCGTGAAGAGTCCCTGTGATCGCTGTCTGACGGACGTGGTGACCAGGCTTGTCCTTTCCTTTGAGAGGGAGTTTCAGGTGTGTCCGGCCGAGGAAAAGGGGGCAAAGCTTTGGGATTATCAGGCAGATGCAGGGGAGAACCAAGAGCTCCCGGCGGAGGAAACGGAATTCATCTTTGGATGCAACCTGGATGTAGACGAGCTGGTCTACAGTGAGATTTTGCTGAATTGGCCTATGAAGACCTTGTGCAGTGAAGCCTGCAAGGGAATCTGCAAAAGGTGTGGGGCAAATCTCAATCATGGTCCCTGTGGCTGTGATACGGTTGAGTTGGACCCAAGAATGGCCGCAATTCGCGAAATTTTTCATACTGTAAATGAGGAGGTGTGACCGATGTCTATTTGTCCAAAAAATAAATCTTCCAAGGGAAGACGGGATAAGAGAAGAGCAAACTGGAAAATGAGCGCTATGAATCTGGTGAAGTGCAGCAAGTGCGGAGCCTTGATGATGCCCCACAGAGTTTGCAAGTCCTGCGGAAGCTACAACAAAAAAGAGATTATCTCTGTAGATTAAGGCTAAGGCAGCCGGTTTCAAGGGAAAATGACCAGGGCCTGACGAATATCGTCAGGCCCTGATTTTTTTGCAAATGTGGAACAGGCAGCCGTGAGCTTCCTGCAGGAGGGAAGAGGCCGGAATACGGCTAAGAAGGCGCTCCCAGGGAAGCTCTGAAAATTTCACAAATATATAGTTGATTTCTGAATTGATATTTAGTATGATGATATAGAAATAGGGAGGGAAAACCCATGGAGGAATTTATTAAGGTTGCAGTGGATGCAATGGGCGGAGACCATGCACCCGACGAGATTATCAAGGGGGCTGTGGAAGCCATAAGGACCCGGAAGGATATTCGGGTGCTGTTGATTGGGCAGCAGGAGCTTCTGGGTGAAAAGCTTAAGGCCTATTCTTATCCAGAGGAGCAGCTTCAGGTGGTACATGCTTCCCAGGTTATTGAGACGGCAGAGCCTCCCGTGGCTGCCATCCGTACCAAGAAGGATTCATCCATTGTGGTGGGCATGAAGCTGGTGAAGGAAGGCCAGGCAGATGCCTTTGTCTCGGCCGGAAGCTCTGGAGCCGTGCTGGTGGGAGGACAGGTTCTGGTGGGAAGGATCAAGGGTGTGGAGAGACCTCCTCTGGCTCCTTTGATTCCCACGGAAAAAGGCGTATCCCTTCTCATTGACTGTGGAGCCAATGTGGATGCCAGGCCGTCTCATCTGGTGCAGTTTGCCAAGATGGGATCGATTTACATGGAGCATGTGATGGGCATTGCCAGGCCCCGGGTGGCCATTGTAAATATCGGTGCAGAGGAGGAAAAGGGAAATGCGTTGGTAAAAGAGACATTTCCTCTGTTAAAGGCCTGTGAGGACATTCATTTTATTGGAAGCATTGAGGCCCGGGAGATTCCCCACGGAGGGGCGGACGTGATTGTCTGTGAGGCCTTTGTGGGAAATGTGATTCTCAAGCTTTACGAGGGCGTGGGAGCCGTGCTGGTTAGCAAAATCAAGGCCGGGATGATGAGCAGCCTGCGCAGTAAGATAGGGGCCCTTCTGGTAAAGCCGGCCCTGAAGCAAACCCTGAAATCCTTTGATGCCTCCGAATATGGCGGAGCACCCCTTCTGGGCTTAAAAGGTCTCGTGGTTAAGACACATGGCAGTTCCAAGGCAAAGGAAGTGAAAAACTCCATTATCCAGTGTGTCACATTCCAGGAGCAGCATATTAATGATAAAATAAAAGAGAATATTCTAAGAGAGGATGGATAAACAATGGAATTTGAAAAACTTCGGAGTATTATTGTGGAGGTACTCAATGTAGATGAGGATGAGATTACCATGAACACAACCTTCGTGGACGATTTGGGAGCCGATTCTCTGGACGTATTCCAGATTATCACGGGGATTGAGGACGAATTTGATATTGAGGTCGCCCAGGAGGAGACAGAGAAAATCGTGTCTGTGGGCGATGCGGTGGAATTGATTAAAAATGCAATCGGCTAACAGCCTGTATGTGGAAAAGCCCCGTTGTGGGGCTTTTCTTTCCGTCAGGGGGACAAGAGGAAGGATTATGGAAAAGAAGGATCTGGAAAAGAAAATCGGTTATACCTTTCAGCGCCGGGAGTATCTGGAGCAGGCCCTGCGGCACAGCTCCTATGCCAACGAGCGCCATATGGACCGGTTGGAGAATAATGAGCGGATGGAATTTCTGGGGGATGCAGTGCTGGAGCTGGTGACCAGCGAATATCTGTACCGCATGTATCCAAAGATGCCCGAGGGGGAGGCTACCCGAACCAGGGCCAGCATTGTGTGTGAGCAGACCCTGGCTCTGTGCGCCAGAGATTTGGGCCTGGGAGAATATCTGCGCCTGGGGCGGGGAGAGGAGCGCACAGGAGGACGAAAGCGGCCTTCTATTACCTCGGATGCCATGGAGGCCCTCATTGGCGCCATTTATCTGGATGGTGGTTTTACTAGTGCAAAAGAGTTTATCCATCGGTTTGTGTTAAATGACGTGGAGCACAAAAAGCTCTTTTATGATAGCAAGACTATCCTGCAGGAAAAAATACAGGGAGATTTTGGGAAGGAGGTCCATTACCAGCTCTTGAAGGAGGAGGGGCCAGATCACGACAAGTGCTTTACGGTCTGTGTCTGCATGGAGGAGCAGGTGCTGGGGACCGGTCAGGGCCGTACCAAGAAGGCGGCGGAGCAGGAGGCGGCCTACCGGGCCATTCTCCAGCTGAATGATACGAAAATGAGGACGTAATGCATGTATTTAAAAAGCATAGAGGTGCAGGGGTTTAAATCCTTTGCCAATAAGATATTGTTTGAATTCCACAATGGCATCACGGGAATCGTAGGCCCTAATGGCAGCGGTAAGAGCAATGTGGCTGACGCGGTGCGGTGGGTGCTGGGAGAGCAGAGGGTGAAGCAGCTGCGGGGCGGCACCATGCAGGACGTGATCTTTGCAGGGACGGAAAACCGCAAGCCCTTAAGCTATGCCTATGTGGCGATTACTCTGGACAATTCCGATGGTCAGCTGGCGGTGGATTATCAGGAGGTAACGGTGGCCAGGCGGATTTATCGTTCCGGAGAGAGCGAATACCTGATCAACGGGACGGTCTGCCGCCTGAAGGATGTGAATGAGCTTTTTTATGACACAGGTATTGGAAAGGAAGGCTATTCCATTATCGGCCAGGGGCAGATCGATAAAATCCTAAGCTCCAGGCCAGAGGAATCCCGGGAGCTCTTTGACGAGGCCACGGGAATCGTGAAATTTAAGCGGCGGAAAAAGACGGCACAGAAAAAGCTGGAGGACGAGCAGCAAAACATTGTCCGTATCAACGACATTCTCTCTGAGCTGGAAAAGCAGCTGGGGCCTTTGGAAAAGCAGTCCCAGGTGGCACGGAAATATCTGCAGAAAAAAGAGGAATTAAAGGCCTGCGATGTGCATGTATTTATTTTAGAGGTGGATCGCATGGGCCGGCAGCAGAAGGAGCTGGAGGAGAAGGAGCACATAGTCCGGGAGGACTATGAGGAGGCGGTCAGGCAGTACGAGAACACCAGGCTGGAGTATGAGCAGGTGGAGGAGCAGATTGGAAAGCTTGACGGGGAGCTGGAGACAGCCCGGGGAGAGCACACCCAGGCGGGACTTCACAGGCAGCAGATGGAGAGCCAGGTGGAGCTTTTAAAGGAGCAGATCCATTCGGTCCGGGCCAATGACACCCATTTGCAGGAGCGCCTTAAGGCCATTATCCGGGATCAGGAGGAAAAGAGCCGGGACAAGGAACAGCGGGAAAAGGAAAAGGAGACCCTGGAGGAGCAGGGACTTTTGGTGGCCCAGCGGGCTCTGGAGGCGGAGGCTGGCTTAAAGGAGGTCCGGGGAAGCATTGCGTCCCTGAATAGGGAGATCGAAAGCGGGAAGAATGAGATTATCGGGATCCTAAATGAACGGGCCTCCACCAAGGGAAAGCTTCAGCGCTATGACACCATGCAGGAGCAGCTCCAGATTCGAAAGGCCCAGGTGAGCCAGCGGATGCTCCAGGCCAAAAGCCAGGAGGCAGAGGCGGGAGAGCAGTTTGACCGGTATCAGGAGGAGCTAAACCAGATCTGTGCCAGAATCCAGGAGCAGAGCCGGGAAAAGGAGGAGAAGGAAGGCCGGGAGGGAGAGCTTCAGAAGCTTCTCGCCGGATATGTGCAGCAGATAAACGCCGGACAGGCAGCATACCACCGGGAGGTATCCCGGCTGGAGGCCTTAAAAAATATGACCGAGCGCTACGAGGGCTACGGGAACAGCATCCGCCGGGTGATGGAGTGTAAGGATCGGGTGCCGGGAATCCTGGGAGTGGTGGCGGATCTCATTGGGACGGACAAAAAATACGAGACAGCCATCGAGACGGCCCTGCGGGGAAGCATCCAAAATATTGTGACGGACACAGAGGAAACGGCTAAGGCCATGATCGGTTATCTCAAGGAGCATCGGTTTGGCCGGGCTACCTTTCTTCCCCTGACCGGCATGAATCCCCGGAGGGAGGCGCCCCGAAGGGATGTGCAGGAGGAGCCGGGGATTATCGGCCTGGCCAGCGCCCTGGTCTATGCGGAGGAAAAATACGCAGGAGTGGTCCAGTCCCTTTTGGGCCGGGTCTGGGTGGCAGAGACCATTGACGGAGCCATCCGCATTGCCCGAAAATATAAGCACACCCTTTCTATCGTAACCCTGGAGGGAGAGTATTTAAGTCCTGGGGGCTCTATGACAGGAGGAAGCTTTAAAAATGCCAGCAATCTTCTGGGAAGGCGCCGGGAGCTGCAGGAGCTTCAGGATAGCATTGGACTTCTCCAGGAGGACCTTAAGGATATGGAAAAGAAAGATGCCCAGGCAAAAGAGGAGCGGGGGCGTGTGCGGGAGGAGCTGAAAAGGCTTTCTCAGGAGCTGCAGGAGCAGTATCTCTTGCAGAATACTGCCCAGATGAACCGGGACAAGGCAAAGGAGCGAATGAAAAGTCTCCAGGGAGACTTTTCTGCCCTGACCAGGGAGCTTGGGGAGATGGAGCAGCAGGTGCGGGAGATCAAGGGAAGCCAGACGGAGATCGAAAGGGAGCTTCAGGCATCCCAGGAGCAGGAGGTGCGGCAGGAGGAGGCGGTGACCAAAAACCAGAGCCTTTTAGAGGAGCTTAAGGACCGGGAGGCCGCATTTACCGGAGAGGCCGAGGCCGTGCACCTGGAGGTTTCGGGGCTTCGGCAGAAGCTTACCTTTGTGGAGGAGAATCTTTCGCGTCTTTCCGGAGAGCTTTTACGGCTTGGGGAGGAGGAAAAGAGCCTTCATGAGAGCGTCACACAGGGACAGGCAGATATTACGGCCAGGGAGCAGGGCATTGAGGCCCTTCGGGAGGAGCTGGAAAAGAATCAGAAAGAGGCCCGGGACCTGGAGGAGTATGTAAAGACTATAACGGCCCAGAAGGAAAAGTATCTGGAGAGCCAGAAGTCCTTTTTTACCCGCCGGGAGGAGCTTTCCGAGCGAAAAAATACCCTGGATAAGGAGCTCTTCCGGCTGGGAAGCCAGAAGGAAAAGCTGGAGGAGCTTTTGGAGAAGCAGACGGATTATATGTGGGAGGAGTACGAGCTCACCTATCACAAGGCATTGGAGCTTGGACCTAAGGAGCCTGGGGAGCTGCCTGCTCTAAAAAAGCAGATTCAGGCCTTGAAGGAAGAGATTCGGAAGCTTGGGGATGTAAACGTAAATGCCATCGAGGATTTTAAGCAGGTGTCGGAGCGTTTTGCCTTTATGGATGCCCAGAGAAATGATCTGGTAAAAGCGGAGGAAACCCTGCGGGATATTATCGGGGAGCTGGATGCAGGAATGCGCCGGCAATTTCAGGAGCAGTTTGCCAATATCCGGGTGGAGTTTGACAAGGCCTTCAAGGAGCTCTTTGGGGGCGGAAAGGCCAGCCTGGAAATTAATCCCCAGGAGGATCTTCTGGAGGCAGGCATTCGCATCATTGCCCAGCCCCCGGGAAAGAAGCTGCAGAATATGATGCAGCTCTCCGGTGGGGAGAAGGCGCTGACCGCTATTGCCCTGTTGTTTGCCATTCAGAATCTCAAGCCCTCGCCCTTTTGCCTCCTGGATGAGATTGAGGCGGCTCTGGATGACTCCAATGTAGGACGTTTCTCCAAATATTTACATAAGTTGACAAGAAATACACAATTTATTATTATAACACATAGGAAGGGAACCATGGAGGCGGCAGATCGCCTGTACGGCATTACCATGCAGGAGAAGGGGGTCTCGGCCCTGGTTTCCGTAAACCTGATCGAAGAAGAGTTGGAGGCTTGAGGAGGAGAGACATGGCAGAGGAGAAAAAAGGCTTTTTTGGCAGACTGGTTTCCGGACTTGCCAAGACCCGGGACAATATTGTGGCCGGGATCGACAGCATTTTCAGCGGTTACTCGGACATTGACAGCGACTTTTACGATGAGATCGAGGAAATACTGGTTATGGGGGACATTGGCATCAATGCCACCACGGCCATTATCGATGATTTAAAAAAGAAGGTAAAGGAGCAGCATATTAAGGACCCCAAGGCCTGTAAGGAGCTTCTCATCTCCAGCATCAAGGAGCAGATGCGAGTGGAGGATGTGGCCTACCGCTTTGAGCAGGAGACCTCTGTGGTGCTGGTCATCGGCGTAAACGGGGTGGGAAAGACTACATCTGTAGGCAAGCTTGCCGGGAAGCTAAAGGATCAGGGGAAAAAGGTAATACTGGCCGCAGCGGATACCTTCCGGGCCGCGGCGGGAGAGCAGCTGACAGAGTGGGCGCACCGGGCGCAGGTGGATATTATCGGAGGCGCCGAAGGGGCAGACCCGGCCTCTGTGGTGTACGATGCAGTGTGCGCGGCCAAGGCCAGAAAGGCAGACGTGCTTCTGTGCGATACGGCAGGCCGTCTCCACAACAAGAAGAATTTAATGGAAGAGCTGCGAAAGATGAACCGGATTATTGATAAGGAATACCCGGAGGCCTTTCGGGAGACTCTGGTGGTGCTGGACGGCACCACGGGACAGAATGCCCTGGAGCAGGCCCGGCAGTTTCGGGAGGTGGCGGATATTACCGGCATTATTCTGACTAAGCTTGACGGGACGGCCAAGGGAGGCATTGCCGTGGCCATCCAGGCAGAGCTGGGAATTCCCGTAAAATATATTGGAGTGGGGGAGAGCATTGACGACCTGCAGAAGTTTCAGGCAGATGAGTTTGTAAATGCACTGTTTCATCAGGATAAATAGGCTCCCCGGATAGGGGCCATTACACAGAGAAAGCGAGACGAAGCGTATGTTGACATTGGAGAAGTTTGAGGAAGCGTCGGAGATTGTGACAAAGGTTGCCACACAGACCAAGCTGGTTTACAGCGACTATTTTAGCGAGCAGACGGGAAACAAGGTGTATTTAAAGCCGGAAAACATGCAGGTGACAGGAGCCTACAAGATCCGGGGAGCCTATTATAAGATCAGCACCTTAAGCCAGGAGGAGCGGGACAGAGGCCTTATCACTGCCTCCGCGGGAAATCATGCCCAGGGGGTGGCCTATGCGGCCAAGGCCTACGGCTGCAAGGCGGTTATCGTTATGCCCACCACCACCCCTCTTATTAAGGTAAACCGGACCAAGAGCTATGGGGCAGAGGTGGTGCTCTATGGAGATGTGTACGACGAGGCCTGCGCCCATGCCTATGAGCTGGCGGAGGAAAAGGGCTACACCTTTATCCACCCCTTTGACGACTACGCTGTGGCCACGGGACAGGGAACCATTGCCATGGAGATTGTAAAGGAGCTGCCGTTGGTGGATTATATTCTGGTGCCTGTGGGAGGCGGCGGTCTGTCCACGGGGGTGTCTGCCCTGGCCAAGATGCTGAATCCCAACATCAGGGTCATTGGGGTGGAGCCGGCAGGAGCCAACTGTCTCCAGGAGTCCCTAAAGAACGGCAAGGTGACCACACTGCCTTCGGCCAGCACCATTGCGGACGGCACGGCGGTGAAAACTCCGGGGGAGAAGATTTTCCCCTATCTCCAGAAGTACCTGGACGATGTAATCACTGTGCCGGACGACGAGCTCATTGTGGCCTTCCTGGATATGGTGGAGAACCACAAGATGATCGTGGAGAACTCCGGCCTTCTCACCGTGGCCGCCCTAAAGCACCTGGACATGAAGGGGAAGAAGATTGTGGCCATATTAAGCGGAGGAAACATGGATATTATCACCATGTCCTCGGTGGTGCAGTTCGGCCTGATTCAGAGAGACCGGATCTTCACCGTTTCCGTGCTGCTGCCAGATAAGCCCGGAGAGCTGGCCCGGGTGGCGGAGCTCATCGCCGATCTCCAGGGAAATGTAATCAAGCTTGATCACAACCAGTTTGTGAGCACAAACCGGAATACGGCAGTGGAGCTTAAGATTACCATAGAGGCCTTTGGCACGGAGCACAAAAAGAAAATCGTGGACGCCCTGAACGAGCAGGGATACCGGCCTAAGCTTATCCGGGTGATGATGTAGTATGAAAAAAAGCTATCGGGAGAAGAGATTGGATCGATTGCGGCTGTTGCTGCCTCCCATCATTCTGGTGGCAGTGATCCTGGGAATCCGCTGGGGAGTGGGGGCTTCTCACAGGGAGAAGCTTCTCTTTATCGGGGATTCCTATGCGGCAAAGCTTGAATCAGCGGGCTACAGCACGGGAAATGTGCTGATTTACGCGGTGCCGGGGATTACGGCTGCCGGGCTTTTGGAGAATCAGTGGGAATTTCCGGACATGGAGCCGGACAAGGTGGTCCTTATGGTGGGCATTAACAGCCTGGCGGAGATGGAGGAGGGGAAGATTCAAATGGAGGACGAAAGGCTTCTCATTGAGGCTTTGAAAAGACTCTACGATGCGCCCCTCTATGTACAGAAGGTATTTCCCGTGGGAGAGCCCCTTTTGCAGCACAAGCCTGTGCTCAGCGTGAAGAATGTGGCGGAATACAACCGCCTGTTGGAGGAATATTGCAGGGAGACAGACGGGGTCATCTTTTTTGACCCTCAGGAGGGATTTTTGGATGAAAACGGGTATCTGACCAATACGGAGGACAACCTCCATATTGGGGAGGACTTCCTGGGACAGTATTATGAGAATGTCATGGAGGCCATCCGATAAGGAAGGAGGACAGTCATGGCTGCAATTTTAGTGGTGGATGACGAAAGGGAAATCGCGGATCTGGTGGAGGTTTATCTGAGCAATGAGGGCTTTCAGGTGTTTAAGTATTACACCGGAACCGAGGCGCTAGGGTGTGTGGAGCGGGAGCATCTGGATCTGGCGGTGTTAGACGTAATGCTGCCGGATGTGGATGGCTTTGTCATCTGCCGGAAGATTCGGGAAAACCATCATTTTCCCATTCTGATGCTCACGGCCAAGGAGGAGGAGATTGATAAGATCACAGGGCTGACTCTGGGAGCGGACGATTATATTACCAAGCCCTTCCGCCCCCTGGAGCTGGTGGCCCGGGTCAAGGCTCAGCTGCGGCGGGCAACAAAATATAACACCAATATGGCGGAGGAGGAGACAAACCAGGACTGCCTGGTGGTTTCGGGCATCCGCATGAACCGAAGCACCCACGAGTGCTGGCTCAATGAGCGGCAGCTGGCTCTGACACCCACAGAGTTTGAGATCCTGTGGGTGCTCTGTGAGAGCCGGGGGCAGGTGGTGTCCTCGGACGAGCTGTTTCGCCGGGTGTGGGGAGAAAAATATTTTGTCAGCAACAACAACACCATTATGGTGCACATCCGTCACCTTCGGGAGAAGATGAAGGATTCTACCGAGCATCCCCGGTATATCCGGACTGTCTGGGGAGTGGGGTATAAGATCAATGGCTAAGCTTTGGAAGATTTGCAAGCGGGTGGGGATTTTTCTGGTGGTGCTCTTTTCCACTCTGGGCTTTTGCTTTGCCGTGGTGGATTTTTTTGATATCTATTTAAACCATGTGGTCTGCGACGTGATTTTCTGGCTGTTTATGAGCTCAAATACCATCTATGAGAATGGAAGAGAGATTGTCTCCTATGAGCCGGACTGGGGCAGTCTCAAGCTTTTTATCAGCATTGCATTTTTTCTGCTCATGTTTCTTTTGGTCTTTGGGGGCTGGCTGGTGGCGGCCATTGCGGGAAACATCCAGAAGCGCAAGCTTGGACGGGAGCTGGAGCGGATCAAGGCGGAAAATCAGCATCATGAGCTGCTTTTGCAGGCAGAGGCCCAGCAGAAGAACGATCTGATCACCTATCTGGCCCACGATTTAAAGACGCCTCTGGCCTCGGTCATCGGATATTTGAGCCTGCTGGACGAGACGCCGGACATTCCCCGGGAGCAGAGGGAAAAATACACCCGGGTGGCCCTTGACAAGGCCTTTCGTCTGGAGCAGCTTATCTATGAGTTTTTTGACATTACCCGATTTAATCTGCAGCAAATCGTGCTCAACAGGGGAAATGTCCATATCCGGCTTTTGCTGGAGCAGCTCAAAGAGGAATTTTATCCCATGGTGGAGCCGGACGGAAAACGAATTTTGGTGGAGGCTCCGGAGGAGCTTACCTATTGGGGAGACGGGGATAAGCTGGCCCGGGTGTTTAACAATATTCTAAAAAACGCGGTGGCCTACAGCGATTCCCACACGGAAATTTGCCTGAAGGCGGGTATAGAGGGAGAGCACCTGGTAGTTTCCTGCACCAATCAGGGGGATCCCATTCCGGAGCAGAAGCTTCAGACGATTTTTGAGAAGTTTTACCGGCTGGATACGGCTCGCTCTACAAAGACCGGAGGGTCTGGCCTGGGGTTGGCCATTGCCCGGGAGATTGTTCAGGCTCATGAGGGGAGCATTCAGGTATCCAGTGACAGGGAGCACACGGTGTTCACGGTGCGTCTGCCACTCAGGGAGGTGGCAAAGGCACGTAAAGGTGGCGCAAAGGGCTTGCGGGAGACATAAAATTTCAAGGATTTCCTAAGAATTTCCTAAGGTTTTCTACTGTTCTTGTAAAGGAAAAAAGAAAATATTTCTGCTATGGTAGTTTATAGTAAACAAGCATACTACATTTCCGTGGCAGCCCAAGGGACGGTTGCCGGAAGAGAGGAGAGTTTATATGAAACCTACCATAGCAGTTCTTTTTGGGGGATGCTCCAGCGAATATGGCGTGTCCCTGCAATCGGCTTATTCTGTAAGCAAAGCGATTTCCAAGGAAAAATATAATCCCATTCTGGTAGGCATTACCAGAGAGGGAGACTGGTACCTCTATGAAGGAGATCCGGATCGGATCCCCAAGGACACCTGGCAGGCCAAGGGCCCCTGCGTTCCGGCTCAGATTTCTCTGAACCGCCGGGATCACGGGCTTCTCGTCTTTCGACCGGCAGGGCAGGAATGCATTCCTCTGGATGGGGTGCTGCCCATTCTCCACGGGAAAAACGGGGAGGACGGCACGGTCCAGGGCATCTGTGAGCTGGCGGGCATTCCGGTCATCGGCTGCGGCTCTCTGGCTTCGGCTCTCTGTATGGATAAGCATCGGGCCCATCTTCTGGCCCGACAGGCCGGAGTGGAGATCCCCCGGGGCGTCTGCTATGAGGCGGGGACCCCTCTGGAGGTCATGGAGAAGGAAGGGGAGGCCCTGGGATATCCCCTGTTTGTAAAGCCCCTGCGGGCCGGATCCTCCTTTGGGATCACCAGGGTGGACGCTAAGGAAAGGCTGGGGGCGGCGGTGGAGCAGGCCTTTGCCCATGACAGCGTCATCCTGCTGGAGGAGCTGGTGGAGGGCTTTGAGGTGGGCTGCGCGGTCATTGGAGCCGGGGAGCTTATTACCGGGCGGGCCGACGAGATCGAGCTGTCCCGGGGATTTTTTGATTTCACGGAGAAATACACCCTGAAAACCTCCAAAATTCATATGCCGGCCCGGGTCTGTGTAGCCACGGAGTCCCGGATTCAGGAGACGGCCAAGCAGATATATCGGGCTCTTGGATGTACAGGCTTTGCCCGGGTGGATCTGTTTTTGCGACCGGACGGGACCTTGGTATTCAACGAGGTGAATACCATACCCGGGTTTACCTCTCACAGCCGCTTTCCCAATATGATGAAGGGCGTGGGCTATTCCTTTGAGGAGGTGGTGGATCTTTTGCTGGAGGAAGGCTTATGAAGGGAAGAAGAACAGGAGGAAGCCGGGGATCGGGAATTCTTGCGAAGGCTTTGGACCTTAATCCCCGTGTGGAGATGGAAACGCTGTGGCTCCCCAGAGAACGGGTGGGCCAGGGGCCTCTGATCCTGGTAAACCGAAGGCAGCCTCTGTGCCATGGCCTGCCCAAGGAGCAGCTGGTCTCTCTGGAGGACGCCCGGGAGCCTTTGCCTGAGGGGGGAAGCCGTCCCCTTTTGCTGGAGCAGGAGACGGCCCGAATGCTTCGGTTTGTGCTGGGAACGCTCACCCTCTCCGGAAAGATCCAGGTGGTCAGCGGCTACCGGAAAAGGCAGGAGCAGCGGATGCTCTACGAGAAATCTCTGGCAGAGCACGGGGAGGTATTCACCAGATCTTATGTGGCCTTTCCCGGCTGCAGCGAGCATGAGACCGGGCTGGCGGTGGATCTGGGAGAACTTCGGGAGCCGATGGATTATATCCGGCCCTCCTTTCCCTACTCTGGGATCTGTCAGCAGTTTCGGAAAAAAGCCTATGCCTGCGGCTTTGTGGAGCGCTATGAGAAGGAAAAGAAGAAGATTACCCGGATTTCGGCAGAGCCCTGGCATTTCCGGTATGTGGGAATTCCTCACGCCAATATTATGGGGGCCCGAAGGCTTTGCCTGGAAGAATACCTGGAATTTTTGCAAAGCTTCCCCGACGGAACCTGCGCCTTTGTGTGGCGGGAGGAGGGCTGGCAGTTTCAGATTAGCTACCAAAAAGCCTGTGAGGGGGATACGCCCCTGGAGGTGCCCAAGGGCCAGCTGTACCGGATTTCCGGGGACAATCAGGGAGGCTTTATTAAAACCGTCTGGAGGCGCGTATGAGGGAGAGAAACCCCTATGTGGACGGCTTTCGCATAGGGGCTGCCATTCTTATTGTGGCCATTCACACCTCCCCCTTAGAGAGCTACTCGGAGCTGGCGGATTTTATCCTCACCCGGATTGTGGCCCGGGTGGCAGTGCCCTTTTTTCTCATGGTAACGGGGTATTACGTGCTTCCCGGCTGCCTGGGGACTGTGCGGGACAGCCGAAGGCAGAGGCAGCGGACGAGAGCCTTCTGGCGCTATGAGAAAAAGAATCTGACCCTGTATCTTCTGGCTGTGCTTTTGTATCTGCCGGTAAACTGGTATGCCGGTAATTTCAGGGAGGCCTGGACCTTGGGGAAGGCGCTTCAGGAGTTGTTTTTTCAGGGAACCTTTTACCACCTGTGGTATCTGCCGGGGCTTCTTTTGGGCCTTCTTCTGGTCTATGAGATGGGGAAGATAATACCCTATGGGGGTATGGTTTCGGTGAGCCTGCTCCTATATCTCGTGGGCCTTGGAGGGGACAGCTATTATGGCTGGGTCAGTCAGTGGGAGCCGGCGAGGATCTTTTATGAGTGGATTTTTACGGTGAGCCCTTATACCAGAAACGGGGTGTTTTTCGTGCCTGTTTTCCTCTGCCTGGGCTATGGGCTGGCGCTGATTCGTCGGAGGCAAAGAGGGGCTTCCCAAGGGGAGCGCCGGGGAAGGAGATGGGAGCAGCTTCTGGCTGAGGAGCAGTGGCGCTGCAGCATGGGGCTTCTGGTTTTTGGAGTGCTGCTTTTGGCCGAGGGACTGTGGCTTCATGCCTGTGAATGGCAGCGCCATGACAGCATGTATGTGTTTTTATTGCCGGTGATGGTATGCCTCTTTGGGCTTTTGCTCACCGGTGAGGGAAAGGGAGCCGGGAAGGGAGGAATCCTTTCCACAGCCCAGTGGACCACCTGGATGTATGTGCTTCACCCTCTGGGGATTCTTCTGGTGCGGGGAGCGGCCAAGGCGGTGAAGCTTCCCATTTTTATAGAGAATAGCCTGCTGCATTTTCTTACAGTGGTCCTTGTAAGTGCCGGGCTGGCAGCCGTGGTCTCTCTCTTTTCTTCCTATAAGAGAGAAAGAGGAGCACAGGCGGCAGGAAGAAGGAAAGGGCGTAGAGAACCATGAGATTGGGACAGGAAACGGGGGTAGGAAGGCTTCGGGCCTGGCGGGAGCTTCACCCGGAGGCCTTTGGGGCTAATATTCGGGAGCTTGGGCGGTTTCTGGGGCCGGAGGTAAGGATTATGGCGGTGGTAAAGGCCAACGCCTACGGGCACGGGGATGTGATGACGGCCTCTGTTCTCCAGGAACAGTTTGGCATCCGGGACTTTGCCGTGGCCTCCCTGGAGGAGGGAATCCGCCTTCGGGAGCGGGGAATTGCCGGCAGGATTCTCATTCTGGGCTATACGCCTCCGGAGGCGCTGGGAGAGGCTGTCCACTATGAGCTTATTCAAACCTTGGCGGATAAGGAATATGCCAGGGAGGCGGCCGTAAAGGCTCCGGGGCTTGGGGCGCATCTGAAAATCAATACGGGTATGAATCGGCTGGGGGTAAACGTTGGGGAGCGGGAAAGTATTCTGGAGATTTTGCTGGAGCCCCGCCTAAAAATACAGGGGATTTTTTCTCATCTCAGTATGGCAGACGGGGAGACGCCTGCGGAGCAGGCCTTTACCAGGGAGCAGACAGAGCGGTTTTCGGATCTTTTGGTCTGGCTTTCCAGGCTGGGATGCTGTCCCGGGGATCGGCATCTCCAGAGCAGCTACGGGATTTTACAGGGACCCGTTTCCGGCTGCAATATGGTACGGCCGGGAATCTTTCTCTACGGGGTGCGCAGCTCTCTCGGGGGAAGGGGAGGCTTTACCGGGACCCCGGCCCTGTCCATAAAGGCCAAGGTGGCTATGGTGCGCCAGGTGGAACCCGGGGAGCCGGTAAGCTACGGAAACGGCTTTCACGCGGACCGGGCCATGAAGCTTGCGGTGCTGACCATCGGCTATGGGGACGGAATTCCCCGAAGCCTCTCCGGAGGCTGTTGTCTGCTTCACGGCCGGCGGGCGCCCATAGCGGGGCGGATCTGTATGGATCAGATGGTGGTGGATGTGAGTAAAATCCCGGGGGTTCGACCCGGGGACACGGCAGTGCTGGTGGGAAGAGACGGGGCGGAGGAGATCCGGGCAGAGGAGATGGCGGCCTGGGCCGGCACCATTACCAACGAGCTTCTCTGCCGCCTGGGGGATCGGCTTTTGCTGGTGACCGGGGAGACGAAGGCCTGGGGGAATTCCGGAGAAGATCGGCAGAAAAATACTGCTTGACAATCCGGGGCCTTTTTGTTATCCTGTTACTCAGATAATATGATAAATGCGATGAAGAGGACTAGTACACCGATTGTCCAATTTCAGAGAGCCTCTGGGTGGTGTGAAGAGGCAGCGGGGATTGGTGGAACTGACCTTTGAGCGGCTGCCCCAAATTTCTGGCAGAACAGTTGGAAAGAGTAGACGCAGACGGAGCCCGACCGTTATTCAGGGGAGGATATAAGGTGGATAACCCGTATCCGGAAGAGTGTGTGAGCAAAATCCATGAAAAAAGGCTGTGAGAAATGGGAAAGATGGCAGGAGGACGGCCAAAAGGATATATGCTTGCAAAATAAGAGTGGTACCGCGTAAGACAGAGGATAAGTCTTTCGTCTCTTACAGTATAGGACAATGCTGTGGAGCGAAAGACTTTTTTGGTCTCCTAAAAAGGTCCGGGAGACCAATCACCCCAAGACCGATTTATCAATTATCGCCCCTGCTTTTTAGAAGGAGCAGGAAGCAGGATCAAACATCGCCTCTACTTATTAGAAGGGGCAGGAAGCAGGATCAAACGGAAAAAGGAGAGAATGAGTATGAGAAATTATGAGAAGTACACCAGGCAGTATTTTCTGCCCCCTTACGAGTGCATGAAGTGGGCCAAGAAGGATTATGTGGATCACGCGCCTGTCTGGTGCAGCGTGGATTTGCGGGACGGTAACCAGGCGCTGGTGGTGCCCATGACCCTGGATCAGAAGGTGGAATTTTTTAAGCTTCTCTGCAAGGTGGGCTTTAAGGAGATCGAGGTGGGCTTTCCCGCTGCCTCCGAGACAGAGTATGTATTTTTGCGGACCCTCATTGAGAAGGATCTGATTCCCCAGGATGTGACGATTCAGGTGCTGACCCAGGCCCGGGAGCACATTATCCGCAAGACCTTTGAGGCCTTAAAGGGGGCAAAAAAGGCTGTGGTGCATGTGTATAATTCCACCTCTCTGTCTCAGAGAGAACAGGTGTTCCGGAAATCCAAGGAGGAAATTTTGAAGATTGCCGTGGACGGTGCCGCCCTGTTAAAGCAGCTGGCTGACGAGACGGAGGGGAATTTCCTTTTTGAGTACAGCCCGGAGAGCTTTACAGGCACAGAGCCGGAGTATGCCCTGGAGGTGTGCAATGCCGTGCTGGAGGTGTGGAAGCCCACGCCTGAGAAAAAGGCCATTATCAACCTGCCGGTGACGGTGCAGCACTCCATGCCCCACGTGTATGCCCAGCAGATCGAGTATATGTGCGAGAATCTCAAGTACCGGGAAAGCGTGGTGGTTTCCCTTCATCCCCACAATGACCGGGGCTGCGGCGTGGCGGACACGGAGATGGGACTTCTGGCCGGCGCGGATCGGGTGGAGGGCACCCTGTTTGGAAACGGAGAGCGCACGGGCAATGTGGACATTGTGACTCTGGCCATGAATATGTACTCCCAGGGTGTGGACCCCAAGCTTGATTTCTCCAATATGAATGAGGTCTGCGAGGGCTATGAGAAATATACGGGAATGAAGGTGGATGAGCGAAATCCCTACAGCGGCGCCCTGGTATTTGCCGCCTTCTCCGGCTCCCACCAGGATGCCATTGCCAAGGGCATGCATTACCGGGAGGAGGCGGAACGGAAATATTGGACCGTGCCCTATCTGCCCATTGATCCCAAGGATGTGGGCCGCAGCTACGACGCGGACGTGATCCGCATCAACAGCCAGTCCGGCAAGGGCGGCGTGGGCTATATTCTGGAGCAGAATTTTGGTCTCAACCTGCCTGCTAAAATGCGGGAGGCCATGGGTTACGCCTGCAAGGAGGTTTCGGATCACAAGAATAAGGAGCTTCTGCCGGAGGAGATCTTTGATCTCTTCAAAGAGCGTTTTGAGAGCATTGTAAGCCCTTACAATATTACGGAGGTGCATTTTAAGCAGGTGGACGGAATTACCGCCGAGGTGCACACCACCTACCAGGGCAAGGCGGAGGTGACCTATGCCGTGGGGAACGGCCGTCTCAACGCGGTGAGCAATGCCCTGAAGAAATGCTTTGGCCTGACCTACAACCTGGTAACCTATCAGGAGCACGCCCTGGAGCAGAGCTCCAGCTCCAAGGCCATTGCCTATGTGGGAATTCAGACCCCAGACAAAAAGCTTCACTGGGGAGCCGCCGTGGACCCGGATATTATCCGCGCCTCCATCGACGCTCTGCTGACAGCCATTAACAATTCCACAAAGGGATAGACGGGGCCGCTTTTCTGTGGTATTATCCAAAAAGAGGGGGAACCCTTCCTACAAAATCAGGAAAAGGAATGAGAAACCATGAATCTCTTATATAAGAGTACGAGAAGTGAGGAAACCGTAACAGCCTCCCAGGCCATTCTGAAGGGATTGTCCGGGGACGGAGGATTGTTTGTACCCGTGGAGATCCCCAGGCTTTCCGTGAGCCTTGGGGAGCTTTCCCGGATGGATTACAGGGAAACCGCCTTTGTGGTAATGAGAAGCTTTCTCACGGATTTTACGGATGAGGAGCTGAAAAGCTGTATTGCAAAGGCCTATGACAGCAAATTTGACACAGAGGAGATCGCGCCCCTGGTAAAGGCGGACGAGGCCTATTATCTGGAGCTCTTTCACGGGGCCACCATTGCCTTTAAGGATATGGCCCTGTCCATTTTGCCTCATCTTATGACCACGGCGGCCAGGAAAAATCAGGTGGAGAATGAGATTGTGATCCTGACAGCTACCTCCGGGGACACGGGGAAGGCGGCGCTTTCCGGCTTTGCGGATGTGCCCGGCACCCGGATTATTGTGTTTTATCCCAAGAATGGGGTAAGTCCCATTCAGGAGAAGCAGATGGTAACCCAGAAGGGGGCCAATACCCTTGTGGTGGGCATTCACGGAAACTTTGACGATGCCCAGAGCGGGGTGAAAAGGATGTTTGGGGACGGGAAGCTTGCCCGGGATCTGGGGGAAAAGGGCTTCCAGTTCTCCTCAGCCAATTCCATCAATATCGGGCGGCTGGTCCCCCAGATTGTGTATTATGTGTACGCCTATGGAAAGCTTCTTTGCAATGAGGAGCTGAAAGAGGGGGAGACCATAAACGTGGTGGTCCCCACGGGAAATTTCGGAAATATTCTGGCAGCCTATTATGCCAAGCAGATGGGATTACCCATAGGACGTCTGATCTGTGCCTCCAATGATAATAAGGTGCTCTATGATTTTTTCCAGAGCGGCCGCTATGACAGAAACCGGGAGTTTGTTCTTACCAGCTCCCCCTCCATGGATATTTTGATTTCCAGCAATCTGGAACGGCTCATCTATCGTATCGCCGGGGAGGACGGGGCCGTCAATGCCAGGCTTATGAAGGAGCTGGCGGAGAAGGGCGTGTACGAGATTACCCCGGAGATGGAAGAGCGTCTGGGAGATTTCTACGGAAATTATGCCACAGAGTCGGAGGCTGCCAGGGCCATTCACCAGCTATATACCTCCACGGGGTATGTGATAGATACCCATACTGCGGTGGCGGCGGCTGTGTATGAGAAGTATGTAAAGGAAACCGGGGATAATACCAAGACGGTGATTGCCTCCACGGCCAGCCCCTTTAAGTTTACCCGGAATGTGATGAGGGCCATTGATGAAAAGTATGACGCAATGTCGGACTTTGCTCTGGTGGATGCCTTAAGCCAGCTTTCCGGTGTGGAGGTGCCCCGGGCCATTGAGGAGATCCGAAGTGCCCCGGTGCTTCATGACAAGGTGGTGGAGGTGTCCGGGATGGAGGATGCCGTGAGAAGCTTTTTAGGAATCTGAGGAGGAAGCCATGGGAGATTTTTCATCGGCAATGGATGGAATTATTATCATCTGCGGTCTGTATATTCTTTACGCGGCCATTACCATGCGGGCCGGCGGGGAGATTCAGTCTGTACTTATGAGCAAAAATCTGGATGTGAAAAAATGTAAGGATCTGGAGGGCTATAAGCGCTATCTTTTTCCCCGGGCCCTGGTTATGGGAGTGGTCACGGTGCTCTTTGGGGCGGCAGGCATGGTGAATGCCTATGTGATGGAGCTGGGAATGATCTATTCCGGGCTTTTGGTTTTGGTTTTAGCTGTTCTTGTGTGGTATTTTGTGGATTACCGAAGGGGAATTCAGCGGTTCTGGGGGGTATAAAAATACACATAATTGGAAATTGTGTTGGTATACTCCCCGGCAGTGGTTCCCTCCGGGTTGATAAGGTATTGCCCCTGGGCATTGAGCGCCCGCAGCTGGACCGTATTTAGGGCCCCTTCCTCCGGGCGAAGCATCTGGTTGGGGAGGAGAAGGGTGGCCTTTCCCTCTTTGAGGGGCGCTGTGAAAAATTGGGTGCCGTTGACCTGGAAGGATATGTCTGTGCAGTCCGGGAAGGTGCTGTGGACGGTTATCTTTGTCATGTCCTTATAGGAGCTGGTGTCTGCCGGCTCCGGCACAAGGGCGTGGGAGGGAATATAATAGCCCAGGGAGGCGTTAAGGGCTTCCACGGAGGAAAACTGGGCGTCCAGCCATGCTGTGCGCTGGCGGATAAATGCTTTCATGGAAGCAATGCCTTCCTCAAATTTTTGCCCCTCAAAGGTGCCCATGCTGCCTCCCCACCGGGCGTCATTGGCTTTGGCGGCAGGGGCAAGCTGTGCGGCATAGGTGTCGATGCGTCCGCCCTCCCGAATCAGCTCTTCAATCTCTGTTTCTCGAATTTCTCCATATTTTTCATAGACACACACAAGAAAATAGGGATCCCGGATAAGATACCGGTTCCACTGGACAGACTGGTAATAATTTTCGCTGGCAAAGTATTCGTTGGTGGTCTGCCAGGAGGTGGGCGCCCAGGTGTCGATGGTGAAGGCGCTGTTGCCCCAGGCCCAGTCATAATCCCAGGCCGGCGCCAGGTAAAAGGGTCCCTCAATGTCCTTGTACAGGTACACGCTGTTTTTCATGCTGTCCCAGTTCACGGTGAATTCACAGACTAAAAAATTCACCACCAGAGAGTCCAGATCTATGAGCTGCGA
The DNA here is from genome assembly GCA_947574135.1 of uncultured Lachnospiraceae bacterium. Lineage (GTDB taxonomy): Bacteria > Bacillota > Clostridia > Lachnospirales > Lachnospiraceae > RGIG4284. The sequence continues at coordinate 1,668 of CANPIM010000029.1, read as the reverse complement.
GTAGTGAGATCCGTCAAAGGCCTCCCCGGAAAAGGGGACAGGCTCATATTGGGCATCCACCCATTGGAATTCTCCCTGCCAGTCAAACCAGCCCTCCTCCGTCATTCTATAATGGGGGGAGGCATTGTGATAAGTGAAATCCGTCTCGTGAAAGGCATATTCCAGGGCCTGGATGTAGGTGCGGACGTAGGCATTAAGCTCCGGATAGGTGTTTCCGGCCAAAGGCTTGTTGAAATAGAGGGGAAGGGCATAGTTGGTCCTTAAATTTGCCTCTGTGTGGAAGAAATCCATTTCCAGCAGCACGCCGCCTGTGGCTGGGGGAAGGCTGTGGAAGTCTACATAGGCCTCCAGGTTCCAGAGGCTTGGAATTTCCCGCCCCTGGCTGTCATTTATGGCCTGGAGGGAGGAAAAGTCAAAGGAGTGGGTGCCTATCCAGGAAAGGTTGGAGAGAAGCTCGGTCTCCAAAAGCACCTGAAGCACGGGGCGCTCCTCCGGGGTGATCTGTCTTTTCTGCTCCAGTTCAAGGGCAATGTTTTTTGCGGCTTCCCCGGCCACAGACTCCCAGTTATAGATATCCACGCTGTTTTTGTCAATGCGGACCTGCTCACAGAGCTGATAGACCCCCTCATATTCTCCGTTGTAGATCAGGGTGATATTCTGGGAGTGCATGTAACAGACGGCTCCCAGGTCCCCGGAAAATTCATAGACAAGCTTGTTTCGCAGCAGGGTGGAGTCAAAGGCGTTAGCCAGGAGGACCCAGTGTTTCGTTTCTCCAAGGCCTAAGAGGTTGGCTTTTTCCTCCAGCTTAAGCTTAAAGGGAAGCTTGGGCAGGGTGCTGGTGGAATTGCCCCGCACATGGATTTGGGCAGCTCCCTGGTAAAGCTCCTCCGGGTCTCTTTCCGTGGAATCCGTAAGCGTTAGGCGGACAGAGGTGGAATCCTCTCGTGTCACATCCTCGTAGGCTGTTTCACTTTCCAGATACAGAACGGGCAGACAGCTGAGATAGAGGGAATCTTCATAGCAGGTTCCGTCCTTTAAAGTCACTGACAGGCGGATAAAATGCTCCATATCTTCCTGGGAGGGTGTATAAGAGACAAGTGTGTCGCTTTTCAGAACCTCCCGCTCTCCCACACACCAGGTACAGCTGGAAATGTCCTTGGATGAGATATGCGTTGTTTGCACCTTTATAGGCGCTTCGCAGGCAGCGGAATTTTTGTCCAGAAAGATTCCCTCTGTTTTTTCCTTTTCATAGAGGCCCTTGTATACACAGCCGGAGAGAAGGAGAACGCCTCCCAGGATAAGTTTTTGCATGGTCCGATATTTCACTTTGATAAGTCATAACCCCTGTCTTTTCCTTGGTATTTTTATTTAGTATAAGGATTTTCAGGGCAGATGCAATAGACAAATCCCCTCTTTTGTCTATTGCATCTGCCCTGAAATTTTTTTAAGATTTAGTCTGGAAGAAAGAGGAAGGGATCCAAATGCACAAAAGAGGACGGAAGTGGCGAAATGGAATATTGCTTGGCGCATTGCTTGCCGGGATCTGTGTTTTTTCCAAAAAGGAGATAGGGATATACGAGGAGCAGGAAATTTATTTTTCCCTGGAGGAGAGCTTTTATGACTGTGATGCGTATCTGGAGCTTTCCACCCTGCTCCCCGGGGATATTT
>CANPIM010000028.1 GCA_947574135.1 uncultured Lachnospiraceae bacterium | reverse complement strand
ATAAAATTCTTTTGAATTTTCAAGGTTTTACACTGTTTAGTTATCAAGGTTCGCTATGTTTTTTAAGGACGTGTGCATGTCTTTTTTAAATCAGCTTGAATATAATAGCATAGCTCTCAATATTTGTCAATAGCTTTTTTATTATTTTTCAAGCGATTCAACGGAGAAAGAGGGATTTGAACCCTCGCGCCGCTATTAACGACCTACTCCCTTTCCAGGGGAGCCCCTTCGGCCAGCTTGGGTATTTCTCCAGATAAACGGAGAGGATGGGATTCGAACCCATGCGCCCTTTCGGACAAACGGTTTTCAAGACCGCCTCGTTATGACCACTTCGATACCTCTCCATGTAATAGTCATAGACTGTTCGAGTCCCGCGCACGCTCGCTGCCTAATCACTCGCGTGGCGACAACTGATATATTAGCATAATTACCATTCTCTGTCAACTGTTTTTTCTAATTTTTTTATTTCTTTTTTCCTGTTTTTCGCCCATATTTTTCGCGGGTATAAAACCTTCTCCCTATATACTTGACATTTTTCAAATAGATATGCTATCATTGGTTCATAAAAATATGAGAAGAGTGTTGGCGATTCCACTTCCAAACAGAAATTGTCAACAGGGAATGCAGTGAAAATCTGCAGCAGCTCACTCTACTGTAATAGGCTTGCCAATGTCACAATGCCACTGAGAAATCGGGAAGGCGGCAAAGGCCATAAGCTTAAGCCAGGAGACCGACTCTTTTCATAAAATAAGAATGCAATTCGGTGAGGAAAGTGCATGTTTTTTTGTGTCTATTTTCGGCATCTTCTGCCCATTATCGCAGACTTTCTTCCTCTATTGCAAAATCCCAACTCTTTATACAACGAAAGGAGACTCATATGTCAAAGAAACTATTTGCCCTTCTGCTGGTCTCTGTCATGGTATTTTCCATGACTGCCTGCAGCAGTGAAAACACCAAGGAAACCACAGCACAGGCAAGGAATGAGGATGCAACGCCGGATGCACCCCTGGAGGAAAACCAGACAGAGGAAAACGAAGTTCCCTCTTTAGAGGATACGGATGGGGAAGAAGGCTTTCCTTTTGAATTAACCACCTACAATGACATGGTGGTTACCTTCACGAAGGTTCCGGAAACGGTTATCGCAGCAAACTCCAACACTGCAGATCAGCTGTTTGCCCTGGGGGTAGGAGATAAAATCACCTATGTCTGCTATAAGAATTCGGAAATCAATCCGCGGTTTCAGGCAGAATATGATTCCAAGGAGGTTCTAAACGAGCAAGCCGCCACACTGGAACAGCTGCTGGAGGTTTCCCCCGACTTTATATATGGAAGAAGCAGCGCCTTCAGCGAAAAGAATGGCACCACCCACGACATTCTCTCTGGCTATGGCATTGCTTCCCTCTCTTCTATTGAGGGCTATAAGCTTGGAGCTGATGTGGAGGATGTCTATGAGGATTTCTATAACCTGGGGAGAATCTTCCATCTTGAGGACAAGGCCCATGAGATTGTGGAGGAGATGAAGGCAAAGGTTGCGGAGGTTGACGCCAAAACGAATGGCCAAGAAGCTGTCCGCGTCTTTGTGTTTGACGCCCTGATGGAGGATGGCCCCTACACCTGCGGCAACAATTTTACGGCACAGCTTATCCGACATGCGGGAGGGAAAAACATTTTTGAGGATCTGGATACCACCTGGTCAACCGTAAGCTGGGAAACGGTGGTGGAGCGGGATCCGGAGGTGATTATTATCAATGATTATGGTGCAACCTCTCTGGAAGAAAAAATCGCCCAGCTAAAGGAAAATCCGGCTCTGTCCGATGTGAGCGCCATTAAAAACGATCGGATTATCTCCGTACACCTTTGCGAAGTATTCGCAAGCTCTATGACCGCAGATACCATTGTAAAATTTGCCCAGGCTTTTCACCCGGAATGCTTCGAATGATGATACAAAGAATTTGTAAATTTGTACAGGAACATACCGGTGTCTCCTGCGTCATACTCACCCTTTTGCTTCTCGTCTCCCTGATCCTGTGTGTCAGCATCGGAAGCGCCGATATTTCCTTTGTGGATGTATGGAGAATTATTTTTCATCAGCTAAACAGCCGGTTTGCCATTGACGACATAAGGCCTGGTGTGCAAAATATTGTGATCTACCTGCGTATTCCCAGAGCTCTGCTGGGAATGGTGGTGGGGGCTTCCCTGGCGATCTCCGGGATTGCCATGCAGGCCTTCACCAAGAATCCCCTGTCTGAGCCCTATGTGCTTGGCGTCTCCAGCGGAGCCTCTGTGGGGGCCGTGCTTTCTATTGTATCCGGGCTCATCCTGCCATGGGGCGCCAGGCTTACCATTCCGGTTGGCTCCTTTTGCGGGGCAATGGCCGCTATTTTTGTGGTTTATACCCTCTCCCGCACAAGCGGTGAGATCACTCCCATGCGACTGATTCTCGTGGGGGTAGCTGTGTCTGCCATCTGTGGAGCTATGACAGATTTTATTGTCTACACAGCTCCCCAGGATGCCCAGGTCCGGGAGGCCACCTTCTGGATGCTGGGAGGACTTGGCAATGCCTCCTGGGAGGAGCTTCCCCTTCCCTCTCTTGTGCTGGTTCCCTCTGTCATAGTCATGCTTTTTTTGGCCAGGTCTTTAAATGCCATGATGATGGGAGACGACACGGCTGTCACTCTGGGCGTGAACATTGCGCTCGTCCGCAAGATCCTGATCTTTCTCACAGCGCTTCTGACCTCCTGCTCTGTGATGGTAAGCGGCTGCATTGGCTTTATCGGTCTGATTGTGCCCCATATTGTCCGCTCCATGGCAGGTTCGGATCACCGGAAGCTTATCCCTCTGGCCGGTATTTTCGGCAGCCTGTTTCTCCTGTGGGCTGACGTGGCGGCCCGGCTGATATGTGAGCCGGCAGAGCTGCCTGTAGGAATCCTCACCGCACTAATGGGAGGTCCTTTGTTTCTCTGGATGATACATGCCCGCAAATATTCCTTTGGAAAGTGAAAATGCCATGATTCAAACAAACAAGATTGTTTATTCCATTGACAACACAGAGATCCTGAGCGGAATCTCTCTTCATATCCCTAAGGGAGAGCTGGTGGGAATTTTGGGCCCTAACGGCAGTGGCAAAAGCACGCTTTTAAAGTGTATTTACCGGGTTCTTAAGCCCTCCGGCGGAGCCGTTTTCCTGGAAGGGAGGGAATTGTCCCAGATCCCTCCCAGGGAATCTGCCCAAAAGCTGGCCGTAGTCGCCCAACATCATTTTTCCAATTTTGATTTTACTGTGGAGGAGGTGGTGCTTATGGGCCGTTCTCCTTATAAAAAAGCACTGGAGAAAGATACGGAGAGAGATTCTGCAATCGTGCGGGAATCTCTGGAGAAAGTGGGGATGGAAAATTTTTCCAAAAGAAATTTTCTGACCCTTTCAGGCGGAGAGCAACAGCGGGTTATTCTGGCCCGTGCACTGGCCCAGCAGACCCCTTGCCTGATCCTGGATGAGCCTACGAACCACCTGGACATCAAATACCAGCTGCAGCTCATGGATCTCATCCGCACCCTTGATCAAACCGTTTTTATGGCTCTTCATGACCTGAATATCGCTGCCATGTACTGCGATAAATTGTATGTAGTAAAAAAGGGACAGCTTGTGGGGGAGGGCTCACCCAAAGAGCTGCTCACCCCTGCATTTATCCGGGAGGTTTATGAAATTGACGCTGATGTTATGGAAACCTCCGGGGGTGAGCTGCGCGTTTTGTATCATCCAGCCCACAGAAGAAAGGAAAAGGAGGGATAGCCTGTCAAAGACACACGCATCAGCTGCCCGCCGGAAACAGCGCCAGCGCCAGCTGCAAATCCTCCGGAGTGGTCAGCTTCATATTTGCATAGGATCCCTCCACCAGCTTGACCCGGTGACTGGTCATGGCTTCCACCACCATGGCATCGTCTGTCACGTCCCTTCGCCCGGAGGCCAAAAGCCTGGCATAAGCTTCTTTTATTAAAGAAACCGAAAACACCTGGGGAGTCTGAATCATCCAGACCAGTCTGCGCTCCGGGGTTGTGGCGGCAAAGCCCTCCTGGTCCGCGATTTTTATGGTATCCTTTACGGGCATTCCCACCACACAGGCCTGGTACTGCTCCACAGCTTCACAGGCTCGCTCCAGTATCTCCTCATTGACAAAGGGCCTGGCTCCATCGTGGATACAGACATAGCCGTCTCTATTGGGGATGTCCATCTCCTTCCCCTCCATGGCCTTCAGCCCATTCCAAACAGAAAGATAGCGCTCCTCTCCCCCGGCCGTGATGGTATGTACCTTGGTAAATCCGTATTTTTTTACGATCTCCTCCCGACAATAGTCTATCTGATCCTGCTCTGTAACCAGAACAATCTCATCAATATGGGAGGATTTCTGAAATACAGCCAGAGAATAATACAGCACCGGCTTTCCTGCAAGGTCCAGAAACTGTTTTCGAACATCAGTTCCCATTCGTTTCCCCTGGCCGGCTGCCAGCACTATGGCCGTGTATCGCTTTCTTTCCATATAAAATCCTTTCTTACTGGCCAGCTGCAGATGAAAAATCGCATGCTTCACCCCAGCTGCAGATTAGGCACCGCATTCAAATCCAGCCCATGGCGGACACCCTTTTGATATTCATAGTAAGCCGCCGCTCCGATCATGGCTGCGTTGTCCGTACACAGCAGGGGCGAGGGATGATAGCATGCGATTTTTCGCCGGGCGCAGGCCTGCTCCATGGCAGCCCGCAGGGTAGAGTTGGAGGCCACGCCCCCGGCCAGGGCCAGCTTTTTCATGCCAAAATCCTTTGCCGCCTGCATGCTGTGCTCCACCAGAACGTCGCACACCGCCTTCTGAAAGGAAGCCGCCACATCCGCCCGGTTTATCTCCTCCCCCTTCATCTGGCAGGCATTGAGATAATTGAGCACTGCGGATTTCACCCCGCTAAAGCTGAAATCGTAAGGAGAATCCTCAATGCGGGCTCTGGGAAACGCGATGGCCTCCGGATTCCCCTCCCGGGACAGCTTGTCAATCTTGGGCCCGCCGGGATATCCCAGACCTATGGCCCGAGCCACCTTATCAAAGGCCTCTCCTGCCGCGTCGTCATGGGTCCGGCCTACAATCTGGTATTCCCCATAATCCCGGACAATCACCAGATGGGTATGGCCCCCGGACACCACCAGGCAGAGAAAGGGCGGTTCCAAATCCTTATTTTCTATATAATTGGCGGAAATATGCCCCTCAATATGGTGCACTCCCACCAGGGGCAGCCCCTTGGCATAGCTGATGGCCTTGGCCTCTGCCACACCTACCAGCAAGGCTCCCACCAGGCCCGGGCCATAGGTAACCCCGATGGCATCCAGATCCTCCAAGGTCATATGGGCCGTGTCCAGCGCCTCCTCAATGACCTGATTGATTTTTTCTATATGCTTCCGGGACGCGATTTCCGGTACCACGCCTCCATACAGCTTGTGAAGCTCTATCTGAGAGGAAATCACATTGGAGAGCACCTCCCGGCCGTTTTTTACCACCGCTGCCGCCGTCTCGTCACAGGAACTCTCAATGGCCAATATATGGATATCCTTTTCCACGGTCTCTTCTCTTCCTTTCCATTCTCTTCAGGGATCTCTCCTCCTTCAAGGTCCCTGTCCTTCCAGGTCAATCCTTTTCAAAGGTCCAATCCTCCTCAAAGGTCAATCTTCCTCAAAGACCAGCTCCACGGATTTCCTGTCCTTGCCGGCCACAGCCCGGGGGAAAATGCTCCGCACCTCCTCCATAAACTCTTCCGGATGATTCAGGGAGGGACTGTAATGGGTCAGCCACAGCTCCTTTACCTGGGCCTCCTTGGCCAGCCTGGCCGCCTCGTAGAAGGTCATATGCTTATTTTCCCGGGCCTTGGCCTCCTTTTCCTTCTCCCCGTACATACCCTCACAGATAAAGAGATCCGAGTCCTTTGCATGCTCCACAATGGCCGGAGTGGGGCGGGTATCCGTACAATAGGTAAGCTTAATGCCCTTCCTTGGAGCACCCAGCACCATTTCCGGCGTATAGATTTTTCCCTCCGCCTCAATGCTCTCTCCCTTTTGCAGCCTGCTCCAGTATTGCTTGGGAATCTGCTGCTCCAAAGCCCTTTCCAGCTGAAATTTTCCTGCCCTGTCAATCTCCAGGGTATATCCATAGCAAACCACATTGTGATTCACCCGGAAGGCCCGGATCCGATAGCCATTCTGCTGGATGGTCTCCTCCGGCCCTGCAAGCTCCCGAAACTGTATGGGAAAGGGCAGCTCCGGCGCAATGACCCGCAGAGAATTTACCACCCGCTCCAGTCCCCTGGGACCGATAAGGGTCAGAGGCTCCGTGCGCTCTGCGTTTCCCATGGTCAAGAGAAGCCCCGGCAGACCGCTGATATGATCTCCATGAAAATGGGTAAAGCAGATCACATCAATGGGCTTAAAGCTCCATCCCTTTTCCTTAATGGCAATCTGGGTTCCCTCTCCGCAGTCAATGAGAATACTGCTGCCATTATACCGGGCCATAAGGGCCGTGAGCCAGCGATAGGGCAGCGGCATCATTCCTCCGCTTCCCAGCAAACATACATCCAGCATTTTTTACTCCATTTCCGGCAGAGCCCCTAAGACCCTGCCTTTTACAACAATTCCCTTATCTCCTCCCGGGCCGGCGGAATCTGAAATCCGGCGACTAGCTTATCATAGCAGCTCTCGCACAGATCAAAGCTGTCCTGCGTCCCGTCCTTTTCCGACATATAGCCCCAGATCTGCCGTACCTCCAGTACGCCCTCCCGGGGAAATCCCTGGTGCAGAAGAATTTCCTTTCCACAGCCATTGCAGATGATTTTCTCCAACACTCTTGCTTCCGTATTCTTATATTTACGCATAGCTTGCCATCCTCCCTGTCTGTTGCCAGCAAACGAACTTACAGCTCCGGCGGCTACTCTTTGAGAGCTCCGGATTTTTGTCCGTCACCTTCCTGTCAGTTTCGATATTATTTTAGCGGAAAATATCGAATTCTGATAGTGGGAATTGCTGACAGTCATCAAGGGGTTTCCCAAACCGCCTGCCAGTGCCGCCACATGATCACGGCATCCTCCACAGGCTTCTCATAAAAGTTTTTCCGGATCCCAAAGCTTTGAAATCCCAGCTTCTCGTACAGGTGAATGGCTCCCTGATTGCTGGCCCGCACCTCCAGGGTGTAGGCAAAGGCCCCCTGCCTCTCCCCGGCCTCCATAAGGACTTTTAGCATGCGAAAAGCGATTCCCTTGCCCCGGAAAGCTTCTTCCACCGCCACATTGGTGATCTCCGCCTCCTCCAGAAGCTGGTAGCACCCGCAGTAGCCCACTACCCGGCCCTTTAACTCTGCTACCATATATAAGGTATGGGCCAGCCGAAGGCTGCCCAAAAATGCCTGTCTGCTCCAGGGCATGGTGAAAATACTGCGCTCAATCTCTGCCACCTGAGAGAGATCCCCCTCTTCCATTGGGCGGATCCTTAAATCTGAAAGCTCCTTATCCATGGGTCTCCTCTGCTTCCGCCTGTTGAGCCATACGCTCCTGTCCTGCCACTGACTCCCGAGCCATACGCTCCTGTCCTGCCGCTGACTCCCGGGCCATACGCTCCCTTTCTGCCTGAGCCATGCGCAAATACTCCGGCCTGTGTTCTGCTGCCGTTTCTGTCCGTCCCTGGCGGACATATTCCAGAGCCAAGGCGCCGATGGCCCCTGCCCGCTGCTTGTTTAAATGAGCCGGTGCAAATTCATAAGGCACCTTTAGAAGGGCTTTCAGCTGTTCCCCATACACGGGAACTCCGTCTCCCAGAAAAATGACCTCTCGTCCCAGAGCATTAAGCTTTTCCGCCACCACGGCCACATCCACGGCCATCTGATCCTCCAACACCACAAGCTTTCCTTCCTCAAAGGCATACAAGCCTGTGTAGACCTGATTTCTCCGGGCATCCATCAGAGGACACACCACTCCCTTTGCTCCCCACAGATTATAGGCCAGCCCCTCTACCGTGGGAACATGCACCAGGGGCTTTTGCAAAGCCAATCCCAGTCCCTTGGCCGTGGCTGATCCAATCCGCAGGCCGGTGAAGGATCCGGGCCCGCCTGCCACGGCAATGGCATCTACTGTCTCCAACTCAAGCTCTATCATTTTTCCAATCTCGTCCAGCATGGGAAGCAAAGTCTGAGAATGGGTTTTCTTATAATTCACCGTGTATTCTGCCAGCAGATTCCCATCCTCCACCACGGCCACGGAGGCCACCAGTCCGGAGCTGTCCAGCGCTAATACCTTCATATGTTCTCCTCCACGGTTATCCTACGGTAATCAAAGCCTTTTTCCAGCTCCTTTTCCATGCGAATACATATAGAATGCTCCGGTAAAATCTCCTCAATCAGGTCCGCCCACTCAATCAGGCAGACTCCCCTGCCATAAAAGTAGTCCTCATACCCGATTTCTTCCATCTCCTCCACATGACCGATCCGGTATACATCAAAATGATAAAAGGGGAGCCGGCCCCCGTCATACTCCTGAATCACGGTAAAGGTGGGGCTATTGACCGGCTCCGTTATGCCCAGTCCCTGTGCAAATCCCTGGCTGAACACTGTCTTTCCCACGCCCAGATCTCCCATCAAGGTATAGACAGCACCTGGCTTTGCCTCTGCTCCCATCTTTTTTCCAATCTCCAGTGTCTCCTGAGCACTGTATGAATCTATTTTCATTTCGGATTTCCGCCTTCTCTTTCCTGTCTGCTTTGCCTGCTACTCCCCGGATTTCTGCCGGTTTCCTCGCGTTCCTGGCTATCCGCCTGTGCAGACAAGCTGTGTTTCTTAGTATAACACAGCTTTTTTTTGAAAACAACCGCAAATGAGAAGTCTCTAAGAGTAGCTTCACCGTAGCTTCCATGCACAGCAAAAAACAGCAGGTATTTGGACAAATCCACTTACCCGCTGCCTTTTTCGACTGAAACTTATTTTCCTTCCACTCGTCTATCTTATTTCTTACCGACAAATGCAGCATTTTCCAAAAACTCTTTTTTGCTGCTTAGTAATTGATATAGCAATAGATATAGCATCTGTCATCAAACTCTGCTACACGCTCCAGATATGCCTTAATACTCTTAAACATTTCTTTCACCTCCTGCTCATGCTCTCTTTTCTGAAAGCTCTTGCATTATAGCGCACTCTCTATTATAATACATGTCAAATCCCATTTAAAAGTAGCCAAATCTTGCAGGAGATCTCATCTATGCGTCCGATTTTTAATTATTATGAGAAGGATCTGGAAATATCCCATAGAAAATCCAGCCATTTTCCTCCCCATATCCATAGCTTTCTGGAGTGCATTCACGTCACCCAGGGAGCCCTGGAGCTGGGTATTGGCCGGGAATTCTACCATATGGAAAAGGGGGATTTTGCCATTGTTTTCCCTGATATCATTCATCATTACCAGATTTTTGATCCCAGGGGGTGTACCAGCACCTACCTGCTGGCTTCCCCGGCCCTTGGCGGTGATTTCACAGAAACCCTGCAGAAATCCTGCCCGGAAAATCCTGTCATTTCCTGTCAGGATTTACATCCCGATGTGCTCTACCTTCTGAATCGGCTGTTGTCTGATGGGAAAAAGAAGGAGCCCGGACCCTTTGACTCCGCGCTCCATCTCTCCTTTATTCAGATTATACTGGCCAGATGTCTCCCCTATTACAGACTAATGGAAAAGGGAATGCTGGACAATGATGACCTGGTTTATCAGGTGGTTTCCTATCTGGCCCGAAATTTTACAGAGCAGGTATCTCTTTCCTCCATGGCCAAGGCACTGGGAGTCAGCCCCTATCTGTTATCCCGGGTTTTCTCTGGTACCTTCCATATGAATTTCAACCAGTATCTCAATGATCTGCGCCTGAACCAGGCCTGTATCCGGCTCGTCCACACAGACCAGGCCATTACGGAGATCTGTCTAAACGCCGGCTTTGAGAGCCAGCGCACCTTTAATCGGGTTTTCAAGGAACGGTTTCATATGTCTCCCAGAGAGTATCGCTCCCAAAACCGGATTTCGCCGTGAGCATACTCTTTGAATGCCCGCACACGAACATCAGTTCTATGCATTTCGTTTTAGAATCGGACTGATATGCTTATACAAAAGCACGGTGATCACGGAGACTGCCGCTCCCTTGAGAATATTAAACGGCACCACCGCAAAGAGCACCAGGGTCCACACACTGTGAATATGGCTGTTTACCGCCGTTCCCATACCGATAATGGCTTCCATGGGCATGCCGAAAAGCTGCGAAAACTTGGGAAGCAGATAGAGGGCATTGAAGGAGCTGCCAAACACAGTCATAATAAGGGTTCCTATTCCCAGGCCAATCATGGCCATTTTTTTGCTCTTTTTGCTATAATATACCACAGATGCCGGAAGAACCAGGGTACAGCCCACCACGAAGTTGGCAAAATCACCCACAAAGGCCGTGCTGGTTCCCTTTATCACAAGCTTCAGCAGCACCTTGCACAGCTCCGCCGTCACCCCGGCTACAGGGCCCATGGAAAAGGCGCAGATCATGACAGGGATCTCGCTGAAATCCAGCTCATAAAAGCCCGGGGCAAACCACAGGGGCAGCTCAAAAAGCATGAGCACGGCGGATATGGCAGAAAACACCCCCACAATCGCCACCCGACGAGCCGGGGACACGTCAGCCGCCATGTGATTCTTTTTGCGTATCCAGCGCTCCGTAAAGGCCGCCACCAAAAAAATAGCGATTACAATCAGCAGGCACACCCCTAAAAATTGCAGATTTTCTTTTGCGGTTTCCAATAGTTTTGACATGAATGATCTCTCCTTTCTTTTGCTCTTTGTGAGCCCCTTTTATTTTCATGGGCAAATCGTCACACAGAGCACACCTTAAAGGATAATTCTTCTTTTCTCTGTCTCACATCCTTCTCTGGACGTCCATATGCATAAAAAACCCCGAACATAAAAATACGCTCGGGGCATAAAAATCCACGCAGGATCTCACTATGTATCTTCTCTCATCCAGACTATACTGTCGGTATTGGAATTTCACCAATTCAACCGCCAAAGCGGGTCGCGGACTGTCACCGCCGGTAGGGAATTCCGTCTCTGCCGCCCAAAGGCCTTTGCAGAACAGTCACCCTGCCCCGAAGAATTATCTTTTTTCTGTTTTCCGTATTCCATAATAGCACGTTCTCTTTTCCAGTGCAAGCCCTTTATTCCGAAATTCTGCTGTTCGAAATTCTGCTGTTTGCCTCCCCCTAATGCAGGCAAAGCTCCTCCAGAAGCTCCTGCGCCGTCCTTCGATACACAGGATGGCGTACATAAGGCGCAATCATACAGAGCGGCTTCAGCACAAAGTCCCGCTTGTGCATTTCTATATGGGGAATATGCAGCTCCTCCTCATCTAAGATCAGATCATCATACAATAGGATATCCAAATCCAGCGTCCGGGGCCCCCAGCGGACAATCCGCTCCCGCTTGGCCTCCTGTTCGATCTCATGAAGGCGCTCCAAAAGCTCGTGGGGCGTCAACAAGGTGTGAAGCTTTAGAACTCCGTTTAAAAACTCCGGCTGATCCGTCACTCCGTAGGGCTCCGTGGTGATAAAGTCTGACACAGCCAGAAGCCGACACCCCCTGGTCTCCTTTAGCCTGTCCACTCCCAGCTGGAGATAGGCCTGTTTATCTCCCATATTGGAGCCCAGAGCCACATAGGCCGTGTGCCACTGGCGCTCAATCTCCACGGATACGGTTTCCAAAGGCAGTCCAATGGGAGCCCAGGGTTTTTTTATCTCCAGGCAAATCTTCCAAAGCCACGGGGTCTCCCATAGCAGGGCCTCCGCCAAGCGTTCCGCCACAGTCTCCAGAAGCTTCCAGGTGTGCTCCTCCACAAAGCGCCGGATAAAATGGCTGACCTCCCCATAGTGAATAGACTTTGTCAGATCGTCAGACTTTCCTGCCTCCCGGGTGTTTGTATAGAGCACGGCGGAGATGACAAATTTCTGTCCCAGCACATTTTCCTCCGGAAATACCCCGTGCTTTGCATAAATTTCCAGGTTTTTTATCTGTATCTTATCCATTTTTCTCCTGTTTTCCTTCCATCCATGGCCAGAATCTTATTTTTATACTCCTGCTCCCAGAATCGTCCTGGTCATGCGAATGGCCCGCAGATTGGCCCGGACATCATGCACCCGGACAAAGGCATAGCCCTTCTCAACAGCCATAACTGTAGTCACCAGGGTTCCCTCCTCCCGCTGGTCTGCAGGCAAATCCAGCGTCAATCCTATCACCGATTTCCGGGAGGTTCCCAGCAGCAGGGGATAGCCAAGCTTATGAAACCGTTCCATATGGCAGATGGTCTCCAGATTCATCTCATAGGTTTTTCCAAAGCCCACTCCCGGGTCCAGGATAATTCTGTCTCTGGCAATGCCGGCCGCAAGGGCCAGCTCCACGCATTGGGCCGTCTCCTCCAGCATTTCCTCATAGAAGTTTCCGTATTCGGCCTTGTCCTTATTGTGCATCAGGCAACAGGCTGCCTGGCTCTTTGCAATGACCTGGGCCATCTTTGGATCGTATTTCAGCCCCCAGATATCATTTACCAGATCCGCCCCGGCCGCAAGAGCTGCCTGGGCTACGGAAGCCTTATAGGTGTCAATGGAAACAGGCACGTCCAAGCGGGCCTTTATGGCCTCGATCATAGGCGCCACCCGCTCTATCTCTTCCTGCTCGCTGATCTGGATATGTCCCGGCCGGGTGGACTCCCCACCCACATCCACAATATCCGCGCCCTCCCGAACCATGTCCTGCGCATGCCCAAGAGCCGCATCCAGACGGTTCCATTTTCCTCCGTCCGAAAAGGAATCCGGAGTCACATTCAGAATTCCCATAATATAGGTATTGTTTTTTACATCAAATTCTCTGTTTCCAATCCGCATTTGCCGTCACCTTTCTGCCTCTCTCCTCTGATGGTTGGAAATATTTTCCATATCCTCTCTTTGCTGCCTACATTTCCTCCTTTATCAGGAACGGATTTCCAGATTCTTTTTCTCCTCCCCCCAGTTGCACTCCGCCTCTGCCGGGCAGCAAAAGCAGCTGCGGGAAAGTTTATCTGCCCGATATAAGAGCCCGGGGAAATCCCATGCCTCTTGCTTGCTCCGATGCATTCGAATAGCCCCAAGGATCGCCTCTATTTCCTCTCCATGAAATCCGCAGTCCGCCAAAATGCCCTCCGCTATCCTGGCGCTGGCCTCCTCATGGGGCATCCCCTGCTCATACTGGAGATGCCGGCCAATATCATGCAAAAGGGCCGCCCCGTAGACCAGCTCCTTTTCCAGGGAAACCCCGGCCTCCAGGGCCAGTATCCAGGTAAGTCTGGCCACGGTCAGAAAATGCTCCGGGGTATGGCGGCAAAACCTCCGGTCTGCCTCCAGCTCCTGGATTCTGCAGAGACATCTCTGATATTCCGGATGCCTCCAGATGCTATTTACCCGCTCCATCTGCCCCGTCATCCGTTTCGAATCATGCGCAGAAAGCGATCCTGAAGCTTCTCATCCTGCTCAAATACCCCGGTGGTTACAATGGTTACGGTTTTGCTGCCCGGCTTTTTAATGCCCCGCATGGTCATGCAGGTATGCTCTGCCTCCAGCACCACAATCACGCCCCTGGGCTCCAGATGCCTCATCAGGGCGTTGGCAATGTCCGCCGTCATTTTCTCCTGAATCTGGGGACGCCTTGCATAAATGTCCACGGTACGGGCCAGCTTACTCAGGCCCACCACCTTACCGTTGGGCAGATAGCCAATATGTGCCTTGCCGTAGAAGGGCAGCAGATGATGCTCACAGGTGGAATAGAAGGTAATATCCTTCTCCACCACCATATCATTGCGCTCCACAGTAAATTGCTTCCGAAGATGCTCCGCCGGATCCTCGTACAGCCCCCCGTAGATTTCCCCGCACATACGGGCAATCCGATCCGGGGTTTCCAGGAGCCCCTCCCGGCTAACATCCTCCCCGATTCCCTCCAACAGCAGCTTGACACCGGCTTTTATCTTCTCGTAATCCATCATAAGACAAACCCCTTTCCCCTCTATGCTTCCGCTTCCCTTTTGTTTCCCTGAAAACAAAAAAGCATCTCCATACTGTGACAGAACATATGACGAAATATCCCTTCACAATATGAGATGCTCTCTGGTTCGCTTACTTTCCGTAATCTCTTATATTGCTGCAACGGGTGCGGTAATCATATCGTAAGGCCTGTATCCTTTAGCGGCCTTTTCGTTTCCGTGGCAACTCCCCATCCACCGAACACTTGACGCATGAAAACCTATTTTGCATATTATTCTTTCAAGAAAAACACAGAACACTGCGGCTTTTCCCTTTTCGAACATTATACCACCTGATGGAATATATGCAAGGCTTTTCTGTAAAGATTCTGTATTCCTACCTGTTTCCTCTCCAGGCTCTGTTTAACCAGGCTTCTGCCGTTTCTACAGCTTCATGGTCAGCGCAATCCGCTTTTTTTGCAGATCCACGCTTAAAACCTTTACCTCCACCACATCTCCCACGCTCACAGCCTCTAAGGGATGCTTGATAAACCGGTCTGTCATCTGGGAAATATGCACCAGACCATCCTGGTGAACGCCGATGTCCACAAAGGCTCCAAAATCTATGACATTGCGCACCGTTCCCTTTAGCACCATTCCCGGTGTGAGGTCCTTCATCTCCAGCACATCCGTGCGCAGAATGGGACGAGGCATCTCCTCTCTGGGGTCCCGGGCCGGTTTTTCCAGCTCCTTGATAATATCCTGGAGGGTAATTTCTCCCACCCCCAGATTTTGGGCCAGCTTTTTCACATCCGGCACCTTTCTGGAGATTCCGGCCAAGCCACCCTTTAACAGCTCCTCCCGGGTATAGCCTAGGGAGGTCAAAAGCTTTTCCGCCGCCTCATAGGATTCCGGATGCACACTGGTAGTATCCAGAGGATTTTTCCCGCCGGTTATGCGCAGGAAGCCTGCGCACTGCTCATAGGCCTTTGGCCCAAGCTTGGGCACCTTTAGAAGGGCTCGCCGATCCTGAAAGCGTCCGTTTTCCTCCCGAAATGCCACAATATTTTTTGCCAGGGTTTTGCTGATGCCGGAAATATATTCCAGCAGGGAAGCGGAGGCCGTATTTAAGTCCACGCCTACCCGGTTTACACAGTCCTCCACCACGCCCCCCAGGGCCTCGCTAAGCTTTTTCTGGTTCATGTCATGCTGGTACTGCCCCACTCCAATGGACTTAGGATCAATTTTTACCAGCTCGGCCAGAGGATCCTGCAGCCGACGGGCAATGGAAGCCGCACTGCGCTGCCCCACATCAAAGTTGGGGAATTCCTCTGTGGCCAGCTTGCTGGCAGAATACACAGAGGCTCCGGCTTCGTTGACAATCACATACTGAACCTTTTCCTTCAGCTCCTTTAGAAGCTCCACAATTACCATCTCCGATTCCCGGGAAGCCGTGCCATTTCCCACAGAAATCAAAGAGATCCCATATTTTGCAATAAGCTTTTTCAGCACCGCCTTGGCCTCTGCCACCTTATTCTGGGGCGCTGTAGGGTAGATGACTACCGTATCCAGCACCTTTCCCGTGGCATCCACCACCGCCAGCTTGCAGCCCGTTCGAAATGCCGGATCCCAGCCCAGCACTACCCGTCCCACAATGGGCGGCTGCATAAGAAGCTGCTCCAGATTCTTTCCAAATACCCGGATAGCCCCGTCCTCCGCCTTTTCGGTCAGCTCATTGCGAATCTCCCGCTCAATAGCCGGAGCAATCAGCCGGTCGTAGCTGTCCAGGGCCACCTCTGCCAAAGCCGGGGAGGTATATGGGTTTTCCCGGGTGATCAGCTGCTTCTCCAGATAACGGAGAATCCGCTCCTTAGGCGCCTCAAGCTTTACGGTGAGCACCTTTTCCGCCTCTCCCCGATTCAGAGCCAGAATCCGGTGTCCTGCCAGCTTTTTCAACGGCTCTTCAAACTGATAATACATTTCGTACACAGACTGAACCTTCTCGTCCTTGGCCGAGGAGACAATGCTTCCCTCCTGAAAGGTGAGCTTGCGAATATAGCTGCGGTAATCCGCCTCGTCGGAAACCATTTCTGCCAGAATATCCTTGGCTCCGGCTAACGCCTCCTCCTCATTTGCCACACCCTTTTCTTCCGATATGTATTTGGCCGCCTCCTTTTCCAGAGGTTCCCGGGTCATCTGCAGCAAAATAAAATTCGCCAGACCTTCCAGGCCCTTTTCTTTTGCAATGGTGGCACGGGTCCGGCGCTTAGGCCGGTATGGCCGGTACAGGTCATCCACCACTACCAGTGTCTCTGCCGCCAAAATCTGGCTTTTTAACTCCTCTGTCAGCTTTCCCTGCTCCTGGATGCTGGAAAGCACCTGCTCTTTTTTATCCTCCAGGTTCCGCAGATAATTCAGTCGCTCATGAAGATTTCGCAACACCTCATCATTCAGGGAGCCTGTGACCTCCTTCCGGTACCTGGAAATAAAGGGAATGGTATTTCCCTCATCAATTAATTTGACCGCTGCCTCTGTCTGCCACAGCTGAATTCCCAGCTCCTGGCTCAATTTTTTCATAATATCCATGCTTAAAAACCTTCCTGCTGTCTTATTTACCGTCGTTTTTTGGCTCCTTGGGACAGATTTTCTCATACATCCATCCACCTGTCCTCTAACGCTGGTATCATTATATAGGAAATCTGCCGAAATTGCAAAAAATTGTTTTTTTCCGATTTTTATGTTATACTTTTATGAAATATCAAAAGGTCAGCTTCCCCTTGCTGACAGAAAAGAGGAGCTTTATGGAGCCACAACCCTATTCTATCCCGCCCTATCAAAACCGGCCGAATGCCTTTGCCGCTGCCTCCGTTATTTTTGGCGTGATTTCTCTGCTTTCCTGCCTGATCATATATATCACCGTGTTTTTCGGATCCTTGAGCATTCTGTTTGCACTTCTTTCCCGGCAGGAATCCCTGAAAATGCCCGGCTCTTCCCAGGCCGGCTGCGTCCTGTCCTCGGTGGCCATGAGCCTTAGCGCCATTCTTACGGCTATTTCCTTTGCCTATCTCATTTATCTCTTTGGCCTGGAAACCGTGATGAATCCGGAGGAGCTTTTGGAAAAATATCGGGATTATCTGTATTCTCTGGGAGGTGCCATGCAATGAAACAGCCATCCAAATTTTTAAAGCAACGGGCCCGTATGACCCTGCTGGGCAAGTATTTTCCCAGTGTCTGTGTGGTGTTTGCAGCATCCCTTATCTCCCTGATTCTGACCTATCTTCTGGATATCAGCGGCTTTTCTCCCCTGGGAGATCCCATGCGGCAGCTTAGCTTCTGGCTCATGTCCGCAGTGATTCTTCTTCTGGACGCGGTTCTCTCCATTGGTCTGACCCGTTATTTTTTTCAGATGACCCTGGGGCAGCCCTTTGTTTTCCGGGATCTGTTCTATGGTTTTACCAATAATGCGGACCGGTTTATTATTGCTGCCGCCCTTCGCTATGGGCTGCTGGCTCTGGGCTGGGTGCCGGCGGGTATCTGGTATTTTCGTATGCCTGTTCTTTTAGAGGCTACGGCCATGCAGGTGCTTTTGCTGCTGGTTCTAATCCTCCTTGCCGTGCTTTTGAATCTTCCGGTGCTGCTCTTTTATGGACTGTCCTTTTATATCCTTCTGGAGCAGCCAGATTGTTCTCCTTTGGAGTCTATGCGGGTGAGCCGTCAGCTCATGGTTGGACAAAAGGGGCGGTTGTTTTCTCTGTATATAAGCTTTCTTGGGTATGGGCTTTTGGAACTGGGGACCATGGGCGTGGGCAAGCTTTGGATACGGCCTTATGTGGAGACAATTTTGATCCAGTTTTATTTGGATGTGAAGCAATAAATTTCCTTAGCAACATGATAATCACTATTTAATTTTGAAGCGCTAATATATTAGATGGACGCCCTGGAAAATCTTTCCTATGCTAAAAGTATAAAGGGAGGATTTTCATGTGAGATACAGATGAAATCGGGAAGAATATCACATCGCTGCGGATTGCGCAGGGATTGACCTAGGAGCAGGTTGCATTTCAGTCTCATATAAGTGTCAGCCGCCTGCAGGATATGGAGCGCGGATGTATCAATGTAACCATAGACACCGTGTTTTATGTAGCAAAAGCGCTTCATGTAGATTCCCAGAGCCTGGGGATCTTTTTAAAGTCAGATGAAGAGATACTCTCCCAGCTCCATCGAGTACCTCGGCTGCCTATATTGCCGGAAGAGCCTTTACAAATTTGTAGAAATATTGTTTTGCTAAGAAACATGGAGGGACTGACCCAGAAGCAATTAGCCCACATATCAAACGTGAGCGTTGCCCGCCTACGGGATATTGAGCATGGCTGTGCAAACGTAACTCTGAATAAGTTGAGCTCCATTACTCAAACCTTTGGAATTTCGCTGGCAGAATTGAACACATTAGCCATGGATGATGCCAGACTTCTAGAGCTTGTACACAAGGCCAGATCAGTGGCCGGAATCATGGAGAACAGATGAAAAAGACGCTTGCGAAAACATATGATCTTCTAAACCAGCTTGGATTAACGGCAAATTACACGGGATTTTTTCACACAGCCTATGCCGTTTATTTGAGTGTGGAAAATCCGGAGTGGTTACTGTCCGTAACCAAATGGTTATACCCGGAGGTGGCAAAGCAATACAACACCAGCTGGCGGGCAGTTGAACGCAATATTCGGACAGCAGGCAATATCATTTGGCAGGAAAACGGTCCTCTCTTGGAGTATCTGGCTCGCAGACCTCTGGTCCAAAAACCTAAAAACGCGCAGCTGTTGGCTATATTAGCCTCCTCTGTGGATATGGACTCCTTTATGAAATATGAGCACAACCGCAGCTCCCACTAAAATCCAAAAAACATCCCAAGTGCTTGTTATCAAGGACTTTTTTTATCCTGTTTACAAAATGCTCATAATGAATACAAAAATAAGGCTGGGGACCTGTGCCAGATTCCCAGCCTTAACAGTGATGCTTAATTCATCAAAGAAAGCTTTTCCACTCTACATCTCCGTCACTATACGCAATCTCTTCCTCTGCCAACAACAATTCGCCTGTGGCAGCGTCAAAATAAATATGTGCAAAATTTCCCTTTGGCGAAATTCCAATCACTTCAAGAAATATTCTGTAGTCATTTGGCGAAGATGCTAAGGAAGCATACGACATTTTGAAATTGTAGCCAGATACCCAGTGAGATTCATTGTCAGGGTCGCCTCCCACTAAACCATAATCTTTCGCCTTTTGTACGGCTTCATCTGCTGTCATATTTACATCATCCATGTCAATTAGCTTATTATTGCCATTTTGATCAAAGTGCTCCACATGTCCCACTTCTCCATCAACTATCATAATGCTAACATAATTATTTTTTTCATTGGCAAAATTGACATACCACCATTCTCTCTTTCCGTCATCCCCAGACATCATGCTTCTATCATAATCATTATCATAACTGTATACACTTGTCAGCTGAAGATTCTCGTAATATTTAGCAGCCTCGTCTTTTCCTATAAGAATTACCTCTTCCATAGAAATTTCAATTTTGTCATCCTCCTGACTTGATGTATCAGCACTTGGTGTTTCAATACCTCCACTATCTGCCACAGCAGGTGTCTCACTTTCTTGGACTGTATCTGTACTCTGTGTATTTTGGTTTTCTTTCTCTGCTTGCTGTTCTATTACAAGATCATTATTTTCCTGCTGTTCACCATCTATATTGGAACACCCTGTAGCTATCACAGATATGAGAACTATCATTACATTTGTAACCTTTTTCATTCCTTCAATCTCCTCAAATATGTAAAAATGCCCATCAACGGATATATTTTACCATAAGTCTTTTTATTCTTCAATAAAAACATCTGTCCACACTATCCAGCATCCTTTAGGCAGCAAAAATAGAGCCGGGAACCTATTTTTTAGATTTCCGGCTCTGTTCCATCCTATCTGTCCGAATCAGCTAAGGTTTTCTATCCAAACCTCTCCCTCTTCCAGGTTTCCAACATCCACCAACACGCCTTTCTCCTCCTGCACAAAGGGAATCTCCTCCCCATTGAGCCGCACAGACTTGGCGCGAACATTCCACAGCATCACTTCCTGCTCCACCCTGCTCTTAGTAAACTCCAGCCTCACGCCATCTGCTTTCGCCTCCATGGAAAGCACGGCATCCGTCGCCCTTCCGTCTGTCACGACAAAATGGCCACTCCCCAAAGCGGGAAAAGCATCCCAGTGAAGCTTTTCCGTTTCCTTCTCTCCCACATAATTCTGCTCCGGCCCTATGGGAATCAGGGCATTTTCCCGGAGATACAAGGGCAGAATATCAAGTGGCGCCTCCACATGGATCCAGCGTCCTCCGCTCACCTGCTCCTTGCTCCAGAAATCCGTCCAGGTTCCCTCTGGCAGATACACATCCCGTTCATAGCCCTCGTCCATCACAGGGGCCACCAAAATGCTGTCTCCAAAGAGATATTCATCGTCAATCCCAAACACGTTCCGGTCTGTCTGGTATTCCAGAATCAATGCCCGCATCATAGGCAGGGCCGTCTGGGTACATTTGTAGGACTGAGAATAAATATAGGGCAGCAGCCGATACCGAAGCTTCAGATAATCCCTGGCAATGTTCTCCGTCTCCTGGCCAAAATCCCAGGGCTCCCGGGTTTCAAAGCCATGGGCCCGAATGTGGGAGGTAAAGCATCCCACCTGCATCCAGCGGGCATAAACCTCCGGGGTGGTGGGAAGATTAAAGCCTCCCACATCATGGCTCCAGAAGGGGAACCCGGACAGTCCAAAGCTAAGCCCGGCCTTTACGGTAGTCACCAATGCATGGAAATCCACATCGCAGTCTCCGCCCCAGTGAACGGGATAGCGCTGGGAGCCGGCCCAGGCGCTCCGGGCCCAGATAATGCCTTCTCCCTCTCCCCGAATCTTCTCTGTGATCTCAAAAACTGCCTGATTGTAAAGAAGAGGATAGAGATTGTGCATGGCCTCTCCCGGTACGCCTGCATAGTGATAATAAGACGGAATGGATTCTCCGAAATCTGCCTTGATTCCCGCCACTCCCATTTCCAGAAGAGGCCCCAAAAGCTTTTCCTGATACCATTTCACAGCCTCTGGATTGGAAAAATCAATCAATCCATGGGCGAAATCCACACTTCCATCCTTCCGATATGCAAAATATCCCTTCTGAAAGCCCTCTTCAAAAACCGGATTGGGATGCTCCTTGCTGTTCTCAATGTAAGGCATCTGCCACAGGGTGATATGAAAGCCCTTTTCCCGAGCCTTATTAAGCATGGCCTTGGGATCCTCAAAGCGGCTGGTGGAGAACTGATAATCACAAATCCAGGGGTATTCATACCAGTCTGTATCCAGATGCACCACATCACAGGGAATATCCCGTTCCCGGAATTTCTCCATCAGCGCCTCCGCCTCCTGCTGGGTCCGATAGCTGATTTTGCTGATCCAGAAGCCATAAGACCACTTGGGCGGCAAGGGCGCGGATCCGGTGAGGTTCCAATAACGGGGCAGAATCTCCTTCATGGAGGGACCATAGAGAAAGAAATAATCAATGGCCGGATCATCCGTAAGCATACAGTAGGCCTTATTGTAATGCTGTCCCATATTACAGTTTATGGCATGTGAGGTGTGCATAAAAATCCCATAGCCAGCAGTGCTCATGAAAAAGGGAATATTTTTGTAGGTACGAGTTGTATTACAACTCAGGCAGTTGGTATTCCACAGATCCACGGATTGCCCCCGCTTGTCCAGATCCGTAAATTTTTCTCCAAAGCCGTAAAAATGCTCGCTGTCTCCATACTCAATCTGCTCCGACGCGTACATCTTATCTTCCTTCTGATCATACAGAAACCCAAAGGGACAGTGCTCATACCGCATTACAGCGTGGGCCTCCGTCCGGCGGCTGGTGTATTGCCGGAAAATCCGCTTTCCCTTTTTATCGTAAATGGTCACATTCCAGGGCTCCTTGGTGACCACAATGGTGAGCTTTGCCGTATGGATGCGAACTTCGTCCCCCGTGTCCTCTACCTGCTGCCTCTCGGGATCCATGGCCTCCCCTATGAGCATGGCAGACTTGCGCTCACTCACCTGAAAGCCCTGCTCCGCCTGGATGCGCAGGATCTCGTCGGAATACAAGGTCAGCCTTACACAGATATTTCTGCTGCGTCCTGTGGCATCATACTTGGCCCGATAGTCCAGGAAGCGGTAAAAGAGCGTCTTTTCATAAAAGCTTCCCTCGGTCTGAAAAATAATCGCATTTCCCTGTTGTTCCCAGGAAAGTACCCGGGTTACCATCAGTAGAGAGGCCTGCTCCATCTCCCCCAGAATCGGAAAATCAATCTCATTTCGGTAATAATATTCCAGCCCTACCTCCGTCTCGCCGTAACGCATTACATTGTTTTCCATCTTGTCCTATCCATCTCCTTCCCCTTGGGTTTAAAAGGAGCTGCAGAAAAACGGTTTACCAAACTTTAGTCGTAACTCTGTCTCCTGCAGCTCCCTTTTCTTCTAATTACTTTTTACATTTGCTGTTGTGCACACATTTAATCTACTGCTGCAAAGCCTCAATCTGTGGAGCAAACTCCGCGATAGCCTCGTCCGGACTGGCTACTCCTGTATATACCTCCTGGAAAATTCCCTGCCAGCAGGCATCAATATCCACAAACTTGGGATGGGGTCCTCTGGACTGTGCAGTATCCATACTGGAGGTGTATACGCTGATCAGATTATCTGCAGAAGAGAAATACTCGCTGGCTTCTGCAATATCTTTGCGAACAGGAATATAATTATTGGGTGCATTCCAGTATCCCATAACCTCATCAGATTCTATAAATTTAATCAGCTCCCAGGCTGCATCTACATTTTCACTGCCTTCTGTAATGCAAAGCCCAAAGCCACCCAGGCAGGAAACAAACTCACCAGTAGTATCATTCACCGGATAGGGTACGATTCCCCACTCAAAATCAGAAATATTTGCATCAAAGGAGCTCATATGCCAGCATCCACCCGTAAACAGTGCTGCCTTTCCGCCTGCAAACTGGTTAGAGGCATCCGTCTGTGTCCAGTTGGCAATCTCCGGTGACATGGCTCCATCATCAATCAAGCTCCGCAGGAAGGTCAACGCCTCTCTGGCTGCATCCGAATCTGCTTCAAAAGCGCTTCCGCCTGCAGACCACAGCCAGGGATAGAACTGGAAGCCTCCGTCATTATCTCCGCTTCCGGACATTACCACACCATAGTGTCCTGCACCGGGATCAGAAACGGCCTTGGCCAGCTCCTTATAATCGCTCCAGGTCCAGCCAGCCTCCGGAATGCTCTGATTTGCCGCCTCAATTAAATTTTTGTTGTAATAAACAGCCAGACAGTTGGCCGTAAAGGGCATAGCATACAGCTTATCCCCGTTTTTGCAGCCCTCCAGGGGCCCTTCATAATAGAGACTCAAATCCAGCTCCGATGCCAAATCAGAAATCTCCCGCAAAATACCCATTTCCGCAAAGCTGGGAATCACGTATCGATCCAGTGTTACTACATCAGGAAGATCCCCTGATACGGCCAGAGTCGTCAGCTGCTTTTGCAGGTCAGCCGCGCTGGTAATAGCTGTGATCTCCAGGTTAATTCCCGTATCCTGTTCAAATTTGTCAAACATCTCATAAAGCTCTGCCTTACTCTCATCATACACGCAAAGCAGCTTAACCGTCTGACCAGATAAATCATTCCCCTCCTCTTTCGGCTCCTCCTCGCCTTCTGCTTCAGAGGTCCCTTCTGTAGAGGGTTCCGCTGGTGTCTGTGCCGGCTCCTCACTCTTGCCGCAGCCCGCCAGAGACACCGCCATGGTCAGGCATAAAAGCACCGCCAATAACCGTTTTTTCATATTGCTTCCTCCTTATAAGTAATAGTAATATATCTTTTTTGCTGTTCCTTGTACGATCTCTATCTGCTTCCTAGCCCTTTACTGCCCCCGCAGTCAAACCGGAAATGATAAATTTTTGCAAGGATAAAAACAGCACAACAGCCGGTATCACAATAATGGTTGCAAAGGCCATGAGCATCGCCCAGTCCGTGGAATCATTTGCCATGGCCCGATACATATTCAGGGACAGGGGCTGCATGTTTCCCGTACTGCAAAAAGTCATAGCGCCAACCATATCCCCCCAGCCCCACAGGAAGGACAACACAGCTACCACCACCACGCCGGGATAAATCATAGGCAGCATGATTCGAATAAAACTGGTAAACTTATTGCAGCCATCAATAACCGCACTGTCCTCCAACTCTTTCGGAACCCCCAAAAAATAGGGTCTTAGCATCATTACCGAAAAAGGTACGGAGTGCAAGGTAACAAATATAGCCGGCGGAAAATATGTACCCATCAGCCCCACCTTTTTAAAGGTCAAATACAGCGGAGCAAGAAACAGGACTGTAGGCATCATCTGCGCAATCAGAAAGATCAGGAGAAGCGTCTTATTGATTTTGAAATCAAATCTGGCTAATCCATAGGCAGATAATGTAGCCAAAACAGTGGTGATTACCGTGGTAATGATAGAAATATAAAAGCTGTTGAAAAAGGATTTTACAATGCTCTGTCCTGAAAACTTAGTTCCAAACATTTTCACATATCCCTGCACCGTCAATTCCCGGGGAAAAAAGGTGGGAACCACCGCAAACAGCTCTCCCTCTGTTTTAAAGGATGAAATCACCATCCAATAAATGGGAAATATTAAAAATATTACACAAAGGGTAGCCACAACAAAATAAATGATCTGTTGCCGTCTTTTTTTTCTATGCATACTCTTCATCAGCTAATCACCTCATCTTTCGAAATCAGCTTTACATAAAACAGGGAAAATACCAGCAAAATCACAAACATAACATTTGCAATGGCTGCCCCCTGGCTAAACTGAAACTGATCAAAGGTCAGAGAATAGGAATATGTAGCCATAATATGGGTTGTATCTGCCGGTCCGCCCTTTGTCATTACATAAATCAATTCAAAGGCTTTGAAGGTTAAGATAAATCCCTGTGTAATCACAGCCAGAATGGTGGGCTTCAACAAAGGAACCGTGATCCGAAAAAATCTCTGTACCCTGCTGGCCCCATCAATGGCTGCCGCCTCATAGATATCCTCCGGCATTGTGGTAAGGGCCGTCGTCATGAGAAGCATGTTAAAGGGAATTCCCTTCCAGATATTTACACATATCATTGCAATCATTGCCGTATTGGTATTCACCAGCCACTTAACTGGCTCATCAATCAATCCCAGCTTCATCAGAAAGAAATTAACCAGACTGGAACCGTCTCCTGTAAAAAACCACTTTCCGATACTGGATACCACTAGCATGGGAACCATCCAGCCAATCATAACCAGCGCCCGATACATTTTATTCAACGGAAATTTATTGGAAAATAACAACGCCAGGAGAAACCCAATTACAAATTGAAATCCAATGCTGGCCACTGTAAAGATCAAGGTGTTGGTAATGGATCCCACAATCTTAGGGTTTGAAAATATGGTGGCATAGTTCAGCAGTCCCATAAATTCCTTGTCTGTTTTCAGCAAATTGGCTGCCGTTACATTCTGGAAGCTCATCACAACGTTATAAAATATGGGATAAGCCACAAAAAAGACGATGTAAATGACTCCAGGCATGGAAAACAACAGAAACCACCGCAAATCGCTCCAGTATTTTTTTCCTTTTGTTCTCATTGTTCCCTCCTATCTACAGCAAAGCCACACTGCCATTTCGCCAATCCTGCGATTACTCCAAAGGTAATAAGGGATAGCCTTAACCGTGCAACTCTCATAAGAGCTTCCCGCCTCCCGATATAAGGCTCCCTGCCATTTTTCCTTTGCCCTGCGCTTTGCCTGAATCAAAATGCAAGGAATTCCTCCCAATAGCTGCGGATCAAAGCTCATTTCCATTTTGCTGTCCGCATCCAGACAAATATCAAATAGCTCTGTCCCGTTGTCCTCCTCTTCCAGGCAGTAGATAAAGGGACCACACTGAACCGCCACCTTTCCGCAGTCCATACGTACCTTGGGATTGGCCTCCAGCAAAAGAGGCCGCATATCCAGCTCCAGCTCTATCTGATCTCCAGAGGTCCAGCTTCTGTCCAGATAGACATACCCATCCTGCTCCATCTGACAGGACAGAATCTGTCCGTTACATTTCACTTCGTACCCGTGGCTCCACTGCGGAATCCGCAGTGCAAGGGTTAGGCTTACCTCTTCCTCCTGTGGTGTTATTTGCAATAAAATTTTTCCGTCATAGGGATATGCCGTATGTAGCACAACCCCTACCTCCTGTCCGGCCACCTGGATGGTCCCTTCCATATCCATATAAAGGTGAAGGTATAAGGTCGTCCCCTTTTGCGTCATAGCATATCCGGTAATGGATTCCGTAAAGCGGGCCAGGTTCGGCGGGCAGCAGCTAACCGGGAAATCCCCCTGCCGCACAGGAAACATTCTGGTCTGACGTTCTACCCGATCCTCATACACAGCTGGCATGCATTCCAGATGATTTGCGTAGAAAAATTTCTTTCCATCCCGTGATACTCCACTGATAACTCCGTTGTATAAAGCCCGTTCCAGTATATCCGCATATTTTCTGTGGTTTTCAAGCTGCAGCATACGTGCAGCCCACATGGCCAGTCCAATGGCCGCGCAGGTCTCATTATAGGCCTGCTCATTGGGCAGCTGATAGGAAAAGGAAAAACGCTCTCCATAGGATTCTGCTCCTATTCCCCCGGTCACGTACATTTTTTCCAGCGTAATGTTATTCCATAAATCATCGCAGGCTTTCTTTAAGCTCTCATCCTCTGTGTATGCTGCCACATCTGCCATGCCACAGCACTGATACATAAGACGTACTGCATGCCCCACCGCTTCCTTCTGCTGCCGCACCGGCAAATGTGCCTGAAAATGTGCGTAGGGCCACTTGGGTATTTCATCCCGGCGCCCAAACCCTTTTCCTGACGGACGGTTTGGATTGCGCCCCTCTCTGGCACATTCTATATCAAAATAATAAGGCTGTTTTCCTCTCTCATTGATAAAATATTCCGCTAGCCTCAAATATCGTTTTTCCCCCGTAACCTTATACAGCTTTATCAGTGCAAGCTCCAGCTCCTGATGCCCCGGATAGGCGTGAAGCTTTCCCTCCTCCGGTCCTATGACACGATCTATGTAATCAATATAACGGCACATCAGCTTCAGATACCGGTCCTTTCCCGTAGCCTCATAGTATGCCACCGCGGCCTCTGTCATATGTCCCGCACAGTATAGCTCATGCTTTTCATGAATATTGGTAAATCGTTTGCCCGGCTCCACAAAGGTAAAATAAGTGTTTACATAGCCGTCCTCCTGCTGAAGCTTTTCATAATCCTCGATAATCCGGTCAATCACCGCCTCCACCTCCGGGTTTGCCTCATGAAACAGCCCGTAGGAAGCCCCTTCAATCCATTTCGCCACATCCGAGTCCCAATAGGGGTGCGGACGTGGAACCAAACCAGGGGTAATCTCCAGCTCTTCTCCATTTAGCTGCGACAGCTGGAAAGAAATAATCTCTCCGCCAGGTAGAAAGATTCCCTCTTCTTTTCCGTTCGCCCGATCCAAAAGCACATCTTTCCCCGTGGGATCCGGCGTGTAAAGTCCCTTCATACAGTCCATCCGGCCTGTATCCTTAAAAAACTCATAGATTGTTGGCAGTGTTACCTCCCGGTTCTGTCTTTGTCTTTCCTCCCAAAATCCTCCCGAAATTTTAAAATTTTTCCAACAAACAAGTTCCGCCCTTTTCTCTGCTACATCTTTCATCCCTGTTTTCACCCCTTCTTTGCTTTTTCTACTGTAGTTCTCTTACTTCTTTTCCCGCTTCTGCGGCTGCAATCGCAGGCTTTTCTCCATCCCGTACCACAGACTGCCACATACGGACCATAATATCGCTGATCTGTAAGTATTTCTCTTTTGGCATGGGTTGCGTCTGCTCTATCATCTTTGCAAAATAGCAGATAGGCTCTGTCTGAAAATATTCAGAGGCCTGTGTTACATCTTTTCTGGCTGGGATATAATTATCTGCTTCGCTATATTTCTGCATTACATCCGGTCGGTTCATATACTTAACAAACTCCCAGCTTAAATCCACCTTTTCATTATCTACGATGGCAAAATTATGTCCGCCCAGCACATTTTGAAACCCCTTGGGACCTTTGGGAATCCTGGCAATCCCAAATTCAAAATCTGCCTGTTCCTGAACCTGTCCCAATTTCCAGGAACCCTCAATCACCATGGCCGTCTTTCCTGCAATAAACTGATTGGTATTGTCATTTGCACTATAATTGACCACCTCAGCGCTCATGTACCCGTTATCCACCAATGTTTTATAAAACTCCAAAGCTTCTACCGTCCCTGGGGAATCCAGCCGATCCCAGTCTGACCCTGCGCTCCAGATAATAGGCCACATTTGAAAGGTGGTGTCTGAAGCTTTCATAACGCTTCCGGAAACCCCAAAACAATATACGCCGATATCCTTTAGCTTCTCCCCGGCGCTCAAAAGCTCTTCCCAGGTTTGAGGCACGCTTTCCACGCCGGCCTGTCTCAGCAAATCCTTATTGTAATACATCCCCAGAGTGTTGGTGGTAAAGGGAAGGCCGTAATATCTCCCCTCATAAATATTTTGTCCTAAGCTTCCCGCATAATATTGCTCCACCTCTATCTCATTCTCTACCCTGTCAGTTAAATCTGCCAAGATTCCTATCTGTGCATAAGTGGCAGTATCCGTGTTATCCACATCCATTACATCTGGCAGCTCATCGCTGATTATCATCATGTTAATCTGTTTTCTGGAATCCATGAGAGGTATATACTGGATTTCTACCCCAATCCCGGTTTCGGCCGTAAAATCCTCAATACACTGATAAATCATCCCTCTGTCACGCGGATATGTTAAGAGCAAGGAAATCTTTTCCTTTTCCTGCTCTTCCAGGTCTGCCTCTTCTGTCCACTCCCTTTCCTGTCCATAAAAACTTATCCAAAAAACAATCCCTACCACAGCAGCCGCAGCACAACAAAACACCCTTTTCCATCTCATAAAATTCCTCCACCACTGCCTTTGCACAGTAATAGCATACCATTGGCCCCTTTTCCCTGTAAATTTGACAAATCTAAAAAGGGGGTCAAAAACTAAACTTACTTTTTTACAAAAGCAAAAAAGACCTTCCACACAATGGAAAGTCTTTCTCCTGTCTCCTCTCTTTATACATGAAAGGAATGCTGGTATTCACTGGGGCTTTTCCCCGTATATTTTTTAAACACCTTGCAAAAATATTTCACATCCGCATAGCCACATTCCTTTGCAACCTCATAGGCCTTGATATTTTGCCGGGTATGAAACAGCTCTTTGGCATAATTCACCCGCTTCTGGGTGCAGTAAACTGTAAATTTCACCCCCAACTCCTTGGTAAACAGTGTGCTCAGATACTCCGGCGTAATCTTTAGCATTCCGGCCACCTCATCCACCGTTATATCCCGCTTATAATCATTCTCAATAAGCTTCAGGGCCTTTTTTACCAGGGGATGGCTGCCCTGCTGCAGATTTTTCTGATACCGCTCCAGCTCGCCCACCATATTTAACAGCATTTGGGTAATGGAGGACAGGAATACCTTGTCTTTGATCCAGTCCAATACATTCAGATGATTGATCTCATCATACACCCCATAATTTGCCTGTCGGATAGCGTACAGCACAGATACCATGAGACAGAGAATTGCCTCCCGAATATCCCGGTAGTCATAGGTTTTTTCCCGCAGATACCGGGTAAACTCCTGGATTTCCGTCGAGATATCCTCGGTCTTTCCGCTGTAAATTTTTTCCGCAAGCCGCCGCTCAATATAGGTGGGATAAATCAGCTTCTCACAGGAGAGAGCTTTGACGGTGCTCTCCTGGACAATGTCCGGGCATTCCAGAGACAAATTCCAGTTGCACAGCTCACTGGTCCTCCGGATGGCCTCCGGAAGTCTCTCCAGCTCCTCCATGGAAGAACAGGCACAGACAAACCGGGTCCGAGTCCTTTTGCGGATTTCCTCCATAAGCATGGCAAGACGAAAAAGGACCTCCTTCCCCCTGCCCCAAAGCAGGATGCAAATCTCCCTTCTGGTCTCCGAGAAGCCGAAGCTAAAATCTTTCTCCTCCCGGTCTCCGGAGATCAGCTGTCGTACTTCCTCCAAATCAGAGGAACGGATTCTGGTATCACTCCGAAGCACGGCCACCAGGCAGGAGGCTTTTCCTTTTCTCTGCTGTAGCTCCCTTAAAAATTCCTCCCCAAAGGCATCCTCCGTATTCATGAGCCGGGTCAGCAGCTCCTCCTCCGTCAGGCGGGTGAGATTATTCCGGGAGGTATCCTCCTTAAGCATCTCCCGCACATGCTCCAGCGACTTTCGCAGAGCATCCCGGGTAATGGGCTTTAAAAGATAATCCACGCTGCCAAGCTTCATAGCCTCCTGGGCAAACTCAAACTCTGCAAAGCCGCTTAATATTATAAACTTGGATTTGCAGCCCTCCCCCACCAGCTGTTGAATCATCTCCAGGCCACTCTTTAAGGGCATCCGCACATCAGTCAGTACCACATCCGGAGACATCTCATGAACCAGCCGGCAGCCTTCCTCTCCGTTTCTGGCCCAGCCCGCCACCTCATACTCCTCCCCCATCTGCCGGCACAGGGACACAATCCCATGCAGCGTCTTTTTCTCATCCTCCACGATCACGATACGCAATCTTATTCCCCCTTACCCTGCATTCCCTGTCTCTTCTCCCGGAATCCACACCCGGATGGTAGTCCCCTCCTCTTTTTTGCTGACAACCTCAATCCGGTAATTCTCTCCATAATAGGCATCCAGCCTGGCCATTACATTGGGGATTCCGATGCTTCCCTCTCTGCCCCTTCTGTCATAGAAAAGCAGCCTTATCTTTTCCTCCTCCATTCCCACTCCGTTATCCGATATAACAAAGCAAATCCATCCCTGCTCCCTGGTCTCAACGGCCACCTTGAGATAGCCGCCGTAATCAATATTTTCAAAAGCATGGACCACCGCATTCTCAATGAGAGGCTGAAAAAGCATCTTGTGAATCCGCACCCCGCCGGCCCCTGCCTCGCAGGTAATTTGGTATTCAAAGGTATCGGAAAAACGCATTTTCTGCAAATGGAGATACTTCTCCAGATAGGAAAGCTCCTCCCCTATGCTCACCAACTTGGTACTTTTTCGAATCTGATAGCGGAGAATCTGGGCAAACTCGCTGAGCATTTCGCTGATCTCATACTCCTGGTTCTCAATCGCCATCCAGTTGATGGAATCCAGGGTATTATAAATAAAATGGGGGTTGATCTGGGCCTCCAGGGCTGCCAGCTCCGCCTCCTTCTCCTTTTGTCCGGATTCCCGTATCAGCTCCACCTGCTCATTGATCCGGTTCATCATACTGTTAAACTGGGCGGCAATCCGGGTAAACTCATTCTGATCCTCCTCATCCAGGGCCGCCCGGGCCGTCATCTCTCCCTCCTCAATGTCCTCCATGGCATTTACAATCTGCCGGGCCGCATCTGACAGCCGCCGGGACATATAGGTAATGAGAAACATAGCCACAATCACCAGGGCAATGGTTAAGACGATGAGAAGCATGTAAAAGCTGCTCATCTGCCGGAATACATCCTGGCGATCCAGCACACTGACCAGATACCAGCCGCTGCCCTCCACCCGATCCGTGCGGATAATCTCATAATTGCTGCCCAGAAACAACTTCTTCTCATGATCCTCACAGCTCCAGTCAAAAAGCTCCGCAGCATCCTGCCCAATATAGGCCTTTTTCTCATGGGAGACGATGCGATTACTCTCATCTATCAAAAAAAGGTCCCTGGACTGGGCAGTCTTAGCCTCCTGCTCAATGCCAACCAAGACCTCCTCGTCAATGCCCATGTAAAGCTCTCCCACATACCGGTTATTATACCAGTTATACAGAGGTCTTTTCAATGTAAAAACATAGTAATCGCTGGTCCCCTTCCGGTCCAGATACTCTGTCCCGATCCAGAGAAGCCTGCGTTCCGTCTCTTCCCCGGGCTGGGATTTGGTAAAATACTCCTGATATAGCTGTGGCGGCGCCTGATACAAGGATTCCTCATCCAGCCGGTCAACGCTGAACACCTTCCCACCCTCGGTCCGGACCACCATACACCGCACCTTGGGCTGGTAGGATTGATAGGTTTGCAGACTGTCCCACAGCTGCAGCCGCAGCTCCTGCTCTGCATACCCATATGCCGTTTCATACCCGTCCACTGCTTCCAAAAATTCCTGCTCCACAATCACCTGATTCAGAGAGCTGTTGTAGGCCTCCAGGGTAGTGCTTAGGTTCAGGGCTGTCTGATGCAGGGCATTTTCAAACAGATCCAGAATTTTGTTTTCCATGATCCGGGTGAGATACAGCATGGTAAATCCCATAATGCACAGAACCATGGTCACCACAATGGCCGTATAGACCACCGTGATCTGCCGGGAAAAGTTTTGCCTGCTCCATTTTCTAATAAATTTTTTCAATCTTCCAGAAACTCCTTTATCATCCTGTCACCATTCCCTGGCCATTATCCAAGAAGCGGGGGCCGCAGGTCTGTAAAATCAGCCTGCCAGCCCCCGCTCCTTCCCACACACGCACTCTTGGCCGGAATTATTCCTCCAGTCCAAAGGCGTCATGTACTGCATTCATGGCCCGCTCCGCATCCTTTTCATGAATCAGCACGGTCACCCGGATCTCCGAGGTGGAAATCATATTGATATTAATATTCTCGTTATAAAGAGCCTCAAACATCTTGGCCGCCACGCCGGGATTAGACATCATACCTGCGCCCACGATGGATACCTTGGCCACTTCCTTATTGCAGGAAATACTGGAGGCGCCCACCCGGCTCATATTTCTTGTAAGAATCTCCACTGCCTGGTCTGCCTCGTCTCTGGCTACCGTAAAGGAAATATCCTTGCTGTTCTCCCGTCCGATGGACTGCAAAATCACATCTACATTGATATTGTCCTTTGCCAAAAGATTGAAGAGCTTAAAGGCCATACCCGGCTGATCCTTCAATCCGATCACTGAAATTCTGGCTGTATTTCGATCCAGCGCCACACCGCTGATTAACATTCTTTCCACGCTTGTTTCCTCCTTTAAGACAGTCCCTTCATTATCATTTAAGCTTGATCTTACCACCAGCTGTACGCCATATTTCTTTGCCATCTCCACCGAGCGGTTGTGCAGCACTCCGGCTCCCAGAGTGGCCAGATCCAGCATCTCGTCGTAGGTGATTTCCTTAAGCTTCCGGGCCTTTGGCACAATCCTGGGATCTGCCGTGTACACCCCGTCCACATCCGTGTAAATCTCGCAGGCATCCGCATGAAGAGCCGCCGCCAGAGCCACTGCCGTGGTATCGGAGCCGCCCCGTCCCAGGGTGGTATAGTTGTCATATTTATTCACTCCCTGGAAGCCTGTCACAATCACAATGCGGCGAATCTCCAGCTCATGCATAATCCGATCCGTGTCAATTCTCTTTAAACGGGCATTTCCATACACCCGGGTGGTGTGCATGGACACCTGAAAGGCATTTAAGGACACCACAGGAACTCCCATGGAATCTATAGCCATGGCCATCAAAGCCACCGAAACCTGCTCGCCGGTGGTTAAAAGCATATCCAGCTCCCGCTTAGGGGGATTGGGATTGATGTCCACAGCCTTTGCAATCAGCTCATCCGTGGTTTTTCCCATGGCGGAAAGAACCACGATCACGTCGTTTCCCTTTTTGTAATCCTCCACACATCTTCTGGCCACATTGAAAATCCGCTCCTTGTCGCCCACCGATGTGCCACCAAATTTTTTCACAATCAACATTTTCTTGTTTTCTCCTCTTTTCCTCCCAAAGCTTTTCCGGCTTCGAAGGTCCTTGTTCTCTGACTGCCCTCTGGCCCGCCTGCAAATGATGCGGTCTCTCTCCTAGGCCTGTTCTGCAAAAAGCCTCTCTAGCAGCCGAAAGCCCTCCGGCAAATCTATCCCGGTTTTTTCAGCCTCTGCCTCGTTATAAAAGGGCCGTCCCTCCCGGGAAATCCTACTGTCATAGAGCAGATAGGGCACCGGATCCGCCGTATGGGTCCGCACCCGAATAGGGGTGGGATGATCCGGCAGCACCAGCATTCGATAGGGCTCCCCGGAGGCATCCATGGTTTCCTTCACCCGCCGGATCACCCGCTGATCCAGATACGCAATGGCCTGCACCTTTCGCTCCACGCTTCCCTGGTGTCCCATCTCGTCAGGGGCCTCCACGTGAACATAGACAAAATCACAGCCCCTTTTCAGCAGAGCCTCACAGGCCGCGTCTGCCTTCCCCTCATAATTGGTGTGAAGCTGACCATTGGCTCCCTCCACCAGAATATTTTCCATGCCAGCCCCCACGGCAATGCCCTTAAGCAGATCCACTGCCGAGATCATGGCTCCCCGCTTTCCAGTTTTTTCCAAAAACGAGGTCAGTATGGGCCGGGTGCCCGCTCCCCAGAACCAAAGGGAATTAGCCGGATTTAAGCCCTGCTTTTTCCGCTCCAGATTGAGGGGGTGGTTCTTTAAAATCTCATAGCTCTTTTCCTGCATGGCAAGGAGAAGCTCCTCCTTGGGAAGATAGGCACCGATCTCCTGCTCCAGAATATCATGGGGCCCTTTGGCCGGCACTATCTTTCCATGATTCCAGATAAGGAGATGCCGGTAGCTGGTTCCCACATAAAAATGAAGGCACTCTGTCTCCAGCTCCTTTTTCACTGCCTCCAAAAGAACAGCCGCGTCCTCTGTGGAGATCTCACCGGAGCTGTGGTCCACCATTTTCTGTTCTCGGTAGGCCTTTCCCTCCTCCTCTGTCAATGTGACCAGGTTGGTGCGAAGAGCCACATCCTCTGCCTCCATATCCACGCCGATGCTTAAGGCCTCCAGGGGCGAACGTCCCGTATAATATTTTTTCGGATCATACCCCAGCACGGCCAGATTCGCGGTGTCGCTTCCTGGTGCCATGCCCTGAGGGATGGTATGAGCCATCCCCAGCTCCGAGACAGGCGCCAGGGCGTCCAGGGCTGGCGTGGAGGCATACTCCAGGGGCGTCTTTCCCCCCAGCTCCAAAAGGGGCTCATCCGCCATGCCGTCTCCCAATATTACCACATATTTCATCGTATCATCCTTCCATCCGAATCCGGTTGATAATCGTCTCGGTCTTAGCGGCCCGGGCTGCAAACTCCTCCTCTGTGAGCACATCCGTCACAAAGCCGAATTCTCCGGCCACATCCGCCGTCACTACCTCCACAGGTCCAAAGAGCTCTGACATGGCCGGGGCATCCTTTCCCGCATCTCCCCTTGCCCGCACAAAGAACCGGCTCCTGGCGCTGCTGATTTTAGAGAGTTCCAGCTTCTGGCTGGTCCAGTAGCCCATGACGCTTTCCTCCAGGTGTTTGGCTGCATCCACCACATCGGCCACCACTGCACTGGCTGTAGGCAGCTTCCCTGCGCCGCTTCCGTAGAACATGGCATCGCCCAGCACATTTCCCCGGACAAAAATAGCATTAAAAACTCCCTCCACACTGTACAGAGGGTGCTGCTCCCCAATGAGGAAGGGTGCCACCATGGCGCAGAACCGGCCGTCCACCTTTTTGCTGGAGGCCAAAAGCTTCACAGCCCGCCCCAGTTTCTTGGCATACTGTATGTCCTCTGCCGTGATTTTCGTGATTCCCTCTGTATAGATATCCTCATAGTCCACCTGCTGGCCGCTGACCAGGGAGGTGAGGATGGCAATCTTTCTGCAGGCATCATAGCCCTCAATATCCGCCTCGGGATGTAGCTCTGCATATCCCTTTTGCTGGGCATCCTTCAATACGCTGTCAAAATCCAATCCCTCATGGGTCATTTTGCTCAACATATAATTGGTGGTACCATTGAGAATGCCGGTGATCTCCTCAATCTCATCGGCGGTCAGGGAAGAATTTAAGGGCCGGATAATGGGGATACCCCCTCCCACAGATGCCTCAAACAGATAATTCAGATTTTTGCTTCTGGCAATCTCCATAAGCTCTGCCCCATGCCGAGCCACCAGCTCCTTGTTGGAGGTACATACGCTTTTGCCTGCCTCCAGACACCGCTTGCTAAAGGTGTAGGCCGGCTCCACGCCTCCCATAACCTCCACCACAATGCGCACCTCCGGGTCGTTGACAATGGTCTCAAAGTCATGGACCAGCTTGCTCTCCACCGGGTCTCCGGGGAAATCCCGCAGATCCAGCACATATTTAATATTTACATCCTCTCCCACCCGCTTATTAATGCTGGCCTGATTGGTATTTAACACCTCTACAACTCCGGATCCAACGGTCCCGTATCCCATAACTGCAACTTGTATCATCTTCCCTACTCCTTTGCTAATATTTTCAAATAGTGAATGCCTGCCTGGCCCTCTATCTGCTCAATCATGGCCGACACATCTCCCGTGGTGGGGAGAAGATCCACCGTCAGTGTGAGAGAGGCCACCCCGTTGATGGGGATGGTCTGATGGATGGTCAGAATATTTCCCTTGAACTCCGCCACAGTTTTCAGCACATCAGACAAAAGTCCCGGCTCATCGTCCATCTGCAGCACAAAGGTAATGCTCTTTCCCCGGGAATTATCGTGAAAGGGAAAAATATCATCCTTATACTTATAGAAGGAACTGCGGCTGATGCCCACCTGTTCCGTGGCCTCCTGTACGGTCATAACCTTTGATGAATCCAGCAGACGCTTGGCTTCCACAACCTTTAGCAGAACCTCCGGAACTGCCTTTTGCTTCACCACAAAATACTTACTTTTCTCCGCCATTTCTCTGTTGCCTTTCCTGCGTGTTTTTACCTTGTGAACGTTTGTGTTTCTATGAAAGACTTGAACAGTTTAGATATTACCACATTCAGCAGAAAGATGCAATCCTTTTTTATGAGCAAACATATGTTCTTATTTGGACTCAGACAGAAAAAAGCGCGCCTGAAGGCTTCTTCAAACGCGCATGGTTAAGCTCTCTTTGCCTACAGCTGCTTTAACAGCTCCTCCCCGGTAAGGCCGTGAAGTCCCAGACGTGTGAGATTTCTGCCCTCCCTGCGAAAATCTTGTCCAAGCATAACGGAGGCCAGGGCAATGGTTGCATCCATGAGAGGCGTGGGCACCCCAAGAGCCCGGCCCAGCTCCGCCACAGGCACCATTCCCATGGGAATGTCCTCGGTAATCAACCGGGAATCCAGAGAAGCCGGCGCCATAATGGGCTTATGGCCATCCACCATTCTTACCAGATCACAGATCTCTGCAGCCTCGCTGTGATAATACCTGCGATATGCCTCCCGAATACTGATAAGGGACAGGCCTAGGGCCCTTCCCACAGCCATACGCTCTTCATCCAGAGCTTCCATGGCCTTCCCAATGCTGGGAGTCATTCCCTCAAAATAATGCTTGTATCGCTGTCCACTCTCGATTCTGCCCGTATTCAGCAGCACCGGAAGAGGATGTACGGTGATATTCATATTGTTAAGCCCTGTGGCCAGCACATGGACCTCCGGAATCAGCTGGGGATACACATCCTTCAGATCTTCGATGATCCCTTCCGTGTCCTGGCTTGGAAGGGCCGCCAGAGACAGCTCATCCTTTACCGCAATAATGGTGGCCACCTCTTTGTCGCTTCTGGCCGCGTAAAACAGGCTGTTGGTCTCCGCCAGACGAATTTTTGCCTGACACCCCCGCTCCTTTAGCACCTGACGAAATTCCAGTGCGCCTCCGGTGGAGCCGGGACACAAAATCACGGTCTGTCCATCCACAAGGCACCCGGCCAGCTCTCCGGCAATGTATGCATGGGCAAAAGCGGGAAGAACCACAAAAATAATCTCCGCTCCCTCCACCGCCTCGGCCATCACGTCCGTGATCCCGTCAAGCTTGGCAAAGCCCTGGAGGGAAGCCCCTGCAAGGGTAATCCCTCCCCGCTCCTGAATGGGTCGAAGCACCTCCGAAAAACGCTCGTAGAGACGTACCTCCTTGCCGCAAAGCTTCAGATAGGCACTGATGCACTGGCCGCCGTTTCCGGCGCCTATGACTGCAAATCGCTTCATGCTCCTTCCTCCGCTCTATAAATCAAAGGAAAACTCGCTTCCCATGCTTCTGGAAAGCGCCTTCTTGTACGCAATGCCTGCCACAGCCACATCCAGGCAGCCCATACCAATGGGAACAATCACCAGCTTCTGCTCCTTCACATCCCCGGCATCCCGAAGGCCGGCAGCCAAGTCTCCCACGGTACAGTAGATATCCTTCTCTGTAATCTTTCCCGCCTCTGCCAGGGGCTTTAGGTTTCCTCTGTGCAGGCACTGTCCCACATGATCCGCAATGATCTTATCCGCCCCCAGAATCGCCGCCTCATCACACTCCACATAGGAGCCCATGGCAAAATAAATACTCCCTTTCTGTATCCACTCTCCCTTGATAAACCCGTCCGTGGCCGGCGTTACGGAGATAAAGGCATCCGTCTGGGAGGGCTCCTTGGCATTCTCGGCAATGACAATCTCACCCTGCACCACATCTGCCATGTCTGCCTTAAATTTTTCCGCCGCAGCCCGGATGGGATCAAAGACAATCAGCTTGTCCACATGGAAATTCTCTGCCAGAGCCATGGTCTGGGTCCGGCCCTGCACACCGGCGCCATACAGTCCAATGGTCACGTTCTTCTTATCCTTCAAAAGGTACCGAAGAATTACCGCCGTCTGGGCACCGGTCCGCATATTGGTAATCCACGCCCCGTCCATAACGGAAAGGAAATTTCCATAGTTGGGATCGCAGAGCATAATCAGCGCATTGATAAAGGGCATGCCTATGGCTTTTCTCCCCACGCCAAAGCCCCCTGCCCACTTCTGTCCGGCCATATCCTGCCAGCCAATATAAGCCGGCATGGCATTCATGGACGCCTTGTAGGGAAGCTTAGTGGGCTCGCTGTCCCCCAGATTCAGGTTCAGCTTGGTGGGATTTAAGGTATTCCCCTCTCCCAGATCCCGAAAGGTCCTGTCCACAATGGCAATCACATCCTTCATCGTGATTACCTTTTTAATATCTGACTCGCTTAGCAACAATGTTTTCATGACTTTTCTCCTCTCTTCTATATGCCGGCATGCTTCTATCTTTTCCTGTATCTGCATGCTAGTTTTTCTTCTTGGTCACCAGCCCTGTCACTACCAGACAGATAAAGGAAACCGCAATTCCGTAAATAGCATAGGGCCAGCTGGTTCCTATAAACTGTGCCACTGCGCATCCGATGACTCCGCCGATCATGGATACAATTCCGCTGATGGGGGTCAGAATATTTTTGTTGCGGAAGATATAGCCGCAGTAAATGGGCACCAGAAGTCCGGACGCCGAGTAGGCGTAGGATGCAATAATCAGATTCAATACCTGTGGAAAGGTAATGGCCATAAGGACTGCCAGAATCGCTACCACAATCGTGCTGATTCTGGATACCCGCAACATTTTCTTGTCATCCGCATCCTCATTGATAAAGCGCTTATAAATATCTCTGGTCACATTGACAGACACAGACTGGATGGCGCTATCCGTGGTGGTGATAATGGTGGTGGCAATAAATCCGCTGAACATGGCTACCGCCCACACCGGAATCTGGGTCAGGAACCAGCCTGTGGCATCCTCTCCAGCCATTCCCGGATTCAGCGCATGGCAGGTATTTCCGATAATTACCACCCAGAACTCAATGGCTGCAATGAGAATGCCGCCGATGATCAGGGTTCTCCTGGCATTTTTCACCGTATCCGTAGCACAAACCCGCTGGAAGGTCATCTGATTTGTCATCATACCCGGAGTAGCTGCCACAAACCACAGAACCGTGGTGGGAATTCCCGCTGCCAAAAGCCCGGAGGGAAAGGATACCACCGAGGGATCCGGAAGCTTTGCCACAATATTGGACCAGCCGCCTCCCATATTCAAAGCCAATCCAGCGGTCACTGCGCACAGCCCCAGCATAATCACACCAAACACAAAGTCCGACCAGGCTACTGCATTGAAGCCCGAGGGGATGGTAAACAGCACACAGATAATAGCCACTGCC
The DNA here is from genome assembly GCA_947574135.1 of uncultured Lachnospiraceae bacterium. GTDB lineage: Bacteria > Bacillota > Clostridia > Lachnospirales > Lachnospiraceae > RGIG4284. The sequence goes on along the minus strand of CANPIM010000028.1, from coordinate 3,481 downwards.
ACGATAATCACATTCATATCAATCCCCGTAATGGATGCATACAGCTTTCCAAAGGAGGTGATCTGAGAAGCGATCCATCCAAAAGGCACTACCATAGCCATAATCGATCCCACAAAAATCAGAAAGTTATTCTTGCCATACACCTTTTCCAAAATATCCGGAATGGTGGTAAACTCATTTTCCCGCAGCCACTTGGCAATGATAGCCATGATAAAGCACCCGGCTGCCCCGCACACCCCGTAGGCCAGAGGCGCAAGGCCAAAATTATAGCCAATGCTTACATGCCCCACCAGCACGCCGCCGCCCACCAGGGTAGCAAACTGGGTAAACACGATTACATAGGAGGGAAGCTTTCTGCTGCCCATGGCCCAGTCATCGGCCGTCACGGTTTTCTTTTGAAAATAAATTGAAATGCCCGCTCCAATGGCCATAACCACCAGAGTGCTGACAATCACCAGTGCTAACGCACCTACAAACACGTTTTCCATTCTTTCGTACTCCCTTCATCTCTTTGCCGCTTTAACTCTTTGACATATTAAAGTATCACCACCGGGATATTATACCACTGTCTCTTCTATTTGTAAAGTATTGAAAAAACGACAGCTCTCCCCCAATCGGTTCTCCGGAAAACTGCCGTCTCGTTTTCTTCTTTATTTACCAGGGGTTTTACTCCTCCGGCTCTTCCTTGGTATTCACCCATTTCAGATAGGCATTGATAAAGGGATCGATATTTCCGTCCATCACGCCATTTACATTGCTGACCTCCGCATTGGTCCGATGGTCCTTGACCAGGGTATAGGGCTGCATCACATAGGAGCGAATCTGATTTCCCCAGCCAATCTCCTTGACCTCCCCCCGGATGCCGGAGAGCTTCTCCGCATTCTTCTGCTGCTCCAAAAGGAAAAGCTTTGCCTTTAACATCTGCATGGCCTTATCCTTATTCTGGAACTGGGAGCGCTCATTCTGACACTGTACCACGGTGTTGGTGGGCAGGTGGGTGATCCGGATGGCCGAGGAGGTCTTATTAATATGCTGGCCTCCGGCGCCGCTGGAGCGATAGGTATCAATGCGCAGATCCTCATCCCGAATCTCGATATCAATGTCATCTTCAATGTCCGGCATTACATCCAGAGACACAAAGGAGGTCTGCCGCTTTCCCTGGGCATTAAAGGGAGAGATCCGCACCAGACGATGCACCCCCTTCTCCGATTTCAGGTAGCCGTAGGCATTCTCCCCATTTACCTGGAAAGTCACGGACTTAATTCCCGCCTCATCTCCGTCCAGAAAATCCAGCACCTCCACGGAAAAGCCCTTGCGCTCCGCCCAGCGGGTGTACATTCGGTACAGCATTCCAGCCCAGTCACAGCTCTCCGTGCCGCCGGCTCCCGCATTCAGCTTTAAAATGGCATTGTTCTTGTCGTATTCCCCTGACAAAAGGGTTTTAATGCGCATGGCCTCAAAGGAATCCTGGAAGCTCCGAAGCTCCTCCTCAATCTCCGGAATCAGGGAAGCGTCCTCCTCCTCATACCCCATCTCCAACAGGGTCTCAATATCCTCGTACTGGGTCTTTAAGGTCTCATACCCCCCAGCCTCCTCCTTGAGTGCTGACAATTCCTTCATGCCGGCCTGGGAGCTCTCCGCATTGTCCCAATATCCGGGCTCCTCCATTTCCCGCTCCAGCTCCTCCATACGCTTTGCCTTTTCCGCTAAGTTAAAGTGAATCCCTCAATTCAACCAATGGGCCCTGATAGCCATTTAAGGTATACTTAAACTGGTCCAGTTCTACCACTGTTAATCACCTCTTTCTGATCTTAAGTTCCGCAGGCACCCTTCGTTCACCGAGGCATGTATAAGAATTTCTGGCCGCAAACGCGTCCATAAATTCTTATGGGCTCTCTCCGGGTGCCTGCTGTTTTTGAGTTCCGCAGATGCCCTCCGTTCACCGGGGGGTCTATAAGAATGTCTGGCCGCACGCGCGTCCATAAATTCTTATTGGTTCTCTTCGGGCATCTGCTGTTTTGATTTTTTATCTTCGTCCGCAGCACTGCTTATATTTCTTGCCGCTGCCGCAGGGGCAGGGATCGTTGGGGTAGATCTTCTCGGCATCCCGCTTCTTGGGCGCTTTTGCTAGGCTGGTGTCCTTGTTGGTGCCTGTGACCTTGGCCACCTGCTCCCGCTCTGCCTTTTCCTCCACCCGCACATGGAGGAGAATCCGCACCGTGTCCTCCTGGATGCTGGCTGTCATGGCGTCAAACATTTCATAGCCGCTCAGCTTATATTCCACCAGGGGGTCTCTCTGGGCAAAGGCCTGCAGGCCGATTCCCTGGCGCAGCTGATCCATATCGTCAATGTGATCCATCCACTTCCGGTCAATCACCTTTAAGAGGAACACCCGCTCCAGCTCCCGAAGCATCTCCGTATTGGGGAATTCCGCCTCCTTGAGCTCGTAGAGCTTAACGGCCTCCTCCTTCAGCTGATGCTTCAGCTCATTCTTTCTGCTGCCTGCAATCCGCTCCTGGGTAATGGGCTTAAAGGGAATCACGGGAAGCAATGTCTCATTCAGTCCCATCAGATCCCACTCTTCCTTCTCCTGATCATCCCCAATCAGGGAATCCACTGTATTTTCCACTGTGTCGGTAAGCATTTTGTAGATGGAATCCCGCATGCTCTCTCCGTCCAGCACCCGGCGGCGCTCCTTGTAGATAATCTCCCGCTGCTCGTTCATCACCTGATCGTATTCCAGCAGGTTCTTGCGGATGCCAAAGTTGTTGCTCTCTATCTTCTTCTGGGCCTTTTCAATGGCGCTGGTGAGCATCTTGTGCTCGATCTCCTCATTCTCCGGCACTCCCAGGGCATTGAACATGGTCATCAGACGCTCGGAGCCAAAAAGGCGCATCAGATCGTCCTCCAGGGAAATATAGAAGCGGGATTCTCCCGGGTCTCCCTGCCGTCCGGAACGTCCCCGCAGCTGATTATCAATGCGGCGGGACTCATGACGCTCTGTGCCGATAATTTTTAAGCCCCCGGCAGCCCGGGCAGCCTCATCCAGCTTGATATCCGTACCACGGCCGGCCATATTGGTGGCAATGGTTACGGCTCCATGCTGTCCGGCCTGGGCCACGATCTCCGCCTCCCGCTCATGGAACTTGGCGTTCAGCACCTCATGGGGAATGCCTCTCTTGCGCAGCAGAGCGCTGACCTCCTCGGAGGCCTCAATGGTGATGGTACCCACCAAAACCGGCTGCCCCTTGGCGTGGGCCTCCTCAATGGCATTCACCACAGCCCGCAGCTTCTCCTTGCGGGTTTTGTAAACCGCATCCTGGAGATCCTTGCGGATCACCGGCATATTGGTGGGAATCTCAATGACATCCATTCCATAAATATCCCGGAACTCCTTCTCCTCTGTGAGAGCCGTACCGGTCATACCGGCTTTTTTCTCATATTTATTAAAGAAATTCTGGAAGGTAATGTTGGCCAGGGT
>CANPIM010000027.1 GCA_947574135.1 uncultured Lachnospiraceae bacterium | reverse complement strand
GTCTGTCCAGTGAATGGATAAAGCCCTTGCGATGTTCTCCTCCATCCTGGCAATCCTGCTTCCTTCCTCTCCTTCACAGGCCAGCATGTACAGCACCTCGGAGATGCCGAAATAAATCTCATGGGCCGTGCAGGGATCTTCCCCGTACTGGGCCCGGAACAGCTCTACGGCCTCCGCCTCGTATTTCCTTGCGATTCCCAGTCTGTCCATGACGCTTTTCATGCAGTTGACCGGATTGGAGATTTCCGTCGAAAGCAGCTTTACCAGGTTCCCGGCCGCCAGCTGGTACTTTCCATAAAGCATCTCCAGCTGTTCGTCAAAGTCGCTAATGCGCGTTCCGTTCCTGTGGCTGAGCCGCAGCGGGCTCCCCAGGTTGATGGTTGTGTTCCCGTTTCCGGAGATGAGCATGGGATAGATGTTCGCCCCGCCTGATCCGGTATCCGAGGTCGTGATCCGCACTGCGGGCTTCATTTCCTCCGGTTCCTTCCCATGCAGGCGCAGTTCCTCCTGGTACGCCTCCAGAAGCTTATCCTCCCCGGACAGCTCCCATACGGCAGATGCCATATCATGCTCATAAAATCCTCCCAGCCAGGTGCAGCCCTTAAATTCCGCGTTAAAATATTCCACGGAATGCATGAAGATCTGCTCCATGTTCAGCACTGCATAGTCATGGCAGTCTCCGCCCAGTACGGCGCTCACCTTTCCTTCCGAAATGCGCAGGAGCGCTTCTCCCTTCGCCACCTTCAGGCAGTCGTTCAGGATACGCGCATAGACGTTTTTTTCCACCCTGCGAAGCCCGGCCCCGGAAATGCCTGCCCGGTCAAGGATGCTTTTAATCGCACAGCACCTCACCGGATAATACTGGTTCCTTACTTTCAGGAGAAGCCCTGTATTCAGAATGGTGTCTGTGATGATTCCCTCATCCAGTCCTTCCTCGGCATACTTCTCCCGAAGCTCCTCTGCTACCCTGCTGTCATCAGTGATGGGCACCAGACGCAGGTTTTTGGATTTCTTCCGTTCCCAGAAGGAATTCCTTCCGATGCTCTCAAGGCACTTCAGAAATTCATCCTGCTTTGTGAAGACGCCGCAATAGCTGTCTTCAAAGACCTTTGTTCCACTCATGTTTCTTTCCACCTTTCTTTTCTCTCCGTTTCACGGATGATTTTTATCCAGCCGCTTATGCGGGCAAAGCCCATCCGGGCATTTCTGGTATGTTTACGGCACAAAAAAAGGAATGGTTCCATACAGGCTTCCATTCCTTACTGCGTGTGGCTCTCCCACAAATCAACTTCCTGTCTCCGGCATCTCTGTCGGAAAACAAAAAAGTGCCAAAAGACTGCCATGCCGCATCGGAAAAATCCTCTGTTCTTCCTGATGCCCGGACAGCTCCTGACACAAAATACAATCATAAACAGCGTATGCATCCCGGTCCCTCCCTACAGGGCAGCACCGGAACCTGCGGTTTACGAAAAGCCGGCAGACATATCGGGTATGTCCTGCCCCTCCCCGTTCCCCATAACAGGTCTCGTATAAAAATCAATTACGGATTTATCTTAGCACAATATCTTGTATCATGTCAACTTGATAATACCATATCTATTACTTTTTATCTTTTTCAAAATATTTTCAAGTATTTTCCTGCCAGACGTATATTTCTGTATATAACCTTCTCCGAGCATCCGGATGAGGTTTTCCGCTCCTTGAAAACTGAAGAGCATACGCCATCATGTATATGGGTTCTGATGGCCGGATTCCTGCACAGGGTATGCCCGGTCCAGATGAAATCGCACACAGTGCAGCCAGTCAACGCGGCCGGGGAGGGCGCAGGAAACGGTGATGGAAGGTATGTGTAAATGAAGAATAGGACAACTTTATCCCAACATAGACTATAGAGAATATACAAGAGGAGGAAATATGGACATCCAACAAGAGGATTTACAAACTATTGATATTCACCAACTGGCAGATATCAGAGATATCCAAATAGATATTACGAAAGACAAGGACACGCGGATTCGGGAATTCATCCAGGCAGTTAAAAATCCTTACTGCTTCCGCTGTGGTAATACCGTTATAAAGGTTTCCTTCAGCAAAGAAGGGGAATCATTCCAGAATATCCTTCAGGAATATTTCAGTTCCCCAATAAATCGTGAATAACCTGAAAGTCTTGATTTTACGCACTTTTTCCGATATGATTGACTTGTGAAGCAACTATGCATTTATATTTTCAGATTATTCCGACTGTTCAGAAAGGACGAATTACTGTGAATATAAATGACGATTTTAAAAAATGGAGGGCGGTGTATTATGTCCGCATTTAAAATGTGGTTGGTGAAAAAGAAGAAAGCGACAGCATCAACAATCAAAAGGCTCTGATTCAAAATTACGTCAAAGAACATCCAGATTTGTATCTGCTTGAGCACTACTCCGATGATGGGTATACTGGGGTAAATTTTCATCGACCTGGTTTTAAGAAGATGATGGAAGACATTAGCAATGGGCGGATTAACTGCATCATAGTGAAAGACCTTTCGCGTTTCGGCCGCAATTACATTGAGGTTGGGCGTTATATTGAAAGAATCTTTCCAGCTTTAGGGATTCGATTCATTGCAATCAATGATGGTTATGACAGTCTCCACAACAACTCATCAGCAGATCAGCTTTTACTGCCCTTCAAAAACCTGATAAATGATGCGTACAGCCGTGATATTTCCATAAAAGTCCGCTCTCATCTCGACATAAAGCGTAAGAAAGGCGAATTTGTAAGTCCGGCTGTTCCTTATGGCTACAAACGTGCAGAAACAGATAAACATCTGCTTATTGTGGACGATCCGGCTGCCCGTATTGTTAAACTGATTTTTTCAAAAAAATTAGATGGATTTAGTAACCAGCAAATCGCAGAATCTTTAAATAAAATGAACGTATCAACACCGCTGGTTTACAAACAAGAGCAAGGTCTGTGGACAAAGAATGCTTTTCAGATATACTGCAATCCTAAATGGTATGGCACCACTGTAAGACGTATCCTCGAAAACGAGGTATACACAGGCACTTTGCTCCAAGGAAAAACTCATCGTCCCAACTACAAAATCCGGATTCCTGTAGACAGGTCGAAAGATGAATGGTTCCGGACAGAAAACTCCCATGAAGCAATCGTCAGCAGAAATGATTTTAATCTGGTTCAGAATATTCTGGATTCAGATACATATCATCATGCTGGGCGAAATACTGTTTATCCGTTATCAGGACTCATCTATTGTGGGAACTGCCAACAAACCTGCAGGAGAAGACAAAGCTCTGGGAAAAAAGGAACTTATCATTATTATGGATGCTATCTTAAAAACCACAGAGCCTGCTGTAAAGGCTACACAATCAGCGAAGCTACATTGATACAGTCTTTAAAGGATGTTCTTCATCAGTATGTAGATGACCTGTCTAATCTCCAACAGGTATTTGACTTTTTGGAAAATCTTCCTGCCAGACAAAATGGTTCGGAAGAATTGTCACAGGAACTCATGCACATGGAAGAGAAACTGAAAAAGTATCGCAGACTTATAGTTTCCCTCTATGAAGATTATCATGATGGGCTACTAGACAAAGATGAATACCTTGACTTAAAAGCTGCATACGGAGAACAAATAGAAGAGCTTACCAACGCAATGGAAACCATAACAGAACGGAGAAATGAGTTGATTTCCTCTTTTGTGGAAGCCTCCACACAGGTAGAACAATTTCGTGATTATCTGGAGTCTCCTTCCCTTGACCGCCGGATGCTGGTATCCATGGTGAGAAAAGTTTACATTTATCCCAAAAACCGTATTCATGTTGTTTTTCGCTTTTCAGATGAATTTGAAAGATTTTTGAGCATATTGCCAAACAACTCTCCTCTTGCAGATTATTCTAAAAATCTGGTCGGAAAGGAGGTAGTTGGTTAATGCCACACAAAAAACGATCTGATAACTTAAATGCTTTTCAAAGTGCCTCTTCCTTGATTTATCCAACCGGGCTGTATGTCCGCCTATCTCACGAGGAGGCAGAAGATGGCTGGGCACTAAGTAATCAGAAAGAATTCTTGCTGCGCTTTGTAGAAGAACAAAATGATTTAAAAGTAGTAGACACATATTCTGACAACGGAGAAACTGGGACAAACTTTGAACGACCAGAGTGGAACCGCCTTATGGAAGATGTAAGACAAAAGCGGATCACTTGTATCGTTGTAAAAGACCTTTCAAGATTCGGCAGAAATTATATTGAGACCGGAAATTATCTTGAGACTGTTTTCCCTTCTCTAGGAGTTCGTTTTATTGCTGTTACAGATCGCTATGACACCAATAATTTTGATGCAAATGATTTGCCAGCATTAAGTACAATCATTAAAGGAATTGTAAATGAGGCCTATGCTAAAGACATTTCCCGTAAAATATTTACCACCAAAGAGCTCCAAAGAAAAAATGGACAATATTATGGGAATATTCCACCTTATGGATACTTAAAAGATCCAAAGGATCCCCATCATCTGCTCATTAACCCTGAAACAGCTCCCATCGTCCAACAGATTTTTCAGTGGAAGCAGGACTGCTTATCTCATTCAGAAATTGCCAGACGCCTGAATGAAAGTTCTGTTCCGGCCCCTATGCGCTACCAGTTCCTGGCCGGCACCGTGAAAGCGAAGCGTTTTGAGCATAGTATCTGGCAAAGAGTCACTATCAAAGTAATATTAGAGAACCGCACATATACCGGAGATTTGGCGATGGGGAAAAAACGCAAAAATCTCTCCATGAATATCACGAAGGTTCATCCGATTCCTTATGAAGACTGGACGATAACAGACAATACACATGAAGCAATCATCAGTCGGGAAACCTTTTTTGAAGTGCAACGCATCTGTGCAAAAGAGCTGGAAGCAAACCGAGACCGCAGATATCGCCATTCGGAAATTGAAAATCCAGAGGATATTTTTGACGGACTTATCTATAGTAAAGCTACCGGTCTTAAAATGTACAGAACCCGCAACCTTTATGAAAAATATGGCGTAAAATACCGCTATACTACAATATCACAACGGGATTTTGCGTATACTGCCTGTTCCATTGTCAGTATCAAAGAAGAACAAATCGAAGAATCTTTGAGATGTTTCCTGCAAAAGCAGGTGGAACTAATCTTAGAATTAAGAGAATTTCTGGCTGAAATTAAAAGCCGGGAAATAATCTCAAACCGAAAGGAGGAACTGAAAATACAAATACAGGAGCAGGCTGCATGTCAGACAGAAATACTCAACCACCAAAAGTCATTGCACCAGGATTACACTGAAAGACTATTGAACCGGAATGAGTATATCGTTCTTAAAAACCAGTGTAACGAAAAAAAATTACTCTGTGAGCATCAACTGAATGAATTACAGTCTGCCCTTAATGAATTGGAACTATTAGAGATATCAAAAAATATGTATATGCAGTCTATACTCGAATTTCACAGAACTGGGTTGCTGACAAAAGAACTCATACAAAAGCTGGTGGGAAAAATTTATGTTCACGATTCCAGAACAATAGAAATAATTCTAAGGTATAAAGACGAATTGAAACCTGTGATTCAGTTTCGGGAAAGTGGGGTGCTTGAATGACAAGTCGAAACATCCTTGCATGCTATCTGCGGATATCGGATGAAGATCTGGATTTAAAACAGAATCTTCTAAAAGATGAAAGCTCCAGTATCAGCGCCCAACGCAAGCTAATTCACGATTATATTCAATCCCATGACGATTTGTGTCGATTGGAAATTCATGAATTTTTAGATGATGGATATTCTGGTACAAATTTTGACCGCCCTTCTATCCAAAAAATATTTGAACTTATGACACAGGGACGGATTGCATGTATTATAGTAAAAGACATGTCACGGTTTGGACGGAATTATATCGAAACAGGTGGCTATATAGAACAGATTTTCCCAAAGCTGGGGGTCCGTTTTATTGCTGTCAATGACGCTTATGACAGTATGGAATGTTCTGGAAACACACCAGGGATTGACATGGCTTTTAAAAATGTAATTTATGATTATTATAGTAAGGATCTGTCAACCAAAGTAAAAAGCATTAAAAAAATACAACAGCAGCGCGGGGACTTTTTAGCCGCAAAACCACCTTATGGTTATATTATTTCTCCATTGGATCGTCACCGACTGGAAATTGATCCGGATGCTGCTCAAACTGTTAAACTGATTTTTGAACTAACACTTGCAGACCAAAAACCTTCAGAGATTGCCCGACAGTTGAATGATTTAAAGGTTCCAACCCCTGCACAGCGATTACATACGCTCTATGGTTTTCGCTTTGGCGGAATGACTTCGGACGAGCTGAAAGCGCAATTCTGGAAACCATTTCAGATTACCTCGATACTGAAAAATGAAACATTGACTGGTGCTACTGTCAACAATCGTGTTCAGGTAAAAGGTATTGGCAGTAGGAAGTTCAAACGTCAAAAGATGGAAGATCTTATTATTGTCAAAAACACACATGAGGCTATTATTGACATGAAAACATTCCAGAAAGTTGCGAAAATCATCCATGAACGCACAGTTGTTAAAACAGAAGGGAGGAAAAAGAACGAAAATTTATTTTTTAAAAAGATTTATTGTGGGCATTGCGGATGCCGCCTAAAACATGACGTACATACACGTCACGGTCATATTGATGCTGTGTACTACTGTCCTCATGCAAGACCTGCAGGCGGTGAATCCTGTGAACTCAAATCTATCAAGGATGACGTTTTGAAAATGTACGTCTTAAAACCACTACAGGCACAGGCACAGCTTATACTGGACCAGAAGACAAATCTACCAGAACCGGAAAAAGAAAAACTGTCTGGACATTTACGGCTTGTTCTTCGCCAGCTTGACCAAAACAAAGAAATCGTACCTCGTTTATATGCAGAATACAAGTCTGGCGTAATTACCCGGCAGCAATTCATACTTCAAAAAGAAGATGCCGCTGCAAAAGCACAGCTTCTTGCTTCTGAACGGGAAAGTCTGGAACATCGACTGGCACAGATTGATTCTTTGCAAAAAAAATCAGAGTCAAAATTTCTTCTGGAAATAACCAGATTAGAAACTCTGACTCAGCATGCTGTAGACATATTTATAGATAAGGTCATTATCAATTCTACCCAATCTATTGAAATCATTTGGAAAGGGAAAGATTTATACGAAGGATTTGCCACAAATGATTAAGTAATGCAAGTTACAAAAGGTAGGAACTTATGTTTTTGCTCCGTTTGAAACATAATACTCCACAATACAAATAGGCGCCGATGTCCTTTTCAGCATATAGTAGCTGTCATTGGCCTTCACCTGCCGTTCCTTTTTGGGCTTTACCACCCGGATCAGCTCTTCCTGCAGTACCTTTGCCAGCTCCTCCCCCTCCTTAGAGGTACTGTAGAAAAATACCTGGGGCCCGCAGACGCTCTCCTGGTGATAGCTGTTCTGGTGTATGCTTACCACACAGGAGGGATTCTCCTCATTGATAAGGCTGCAGCGCCGTTTCATGTCCTGCACCTTCTTATTGCCGGCCCCCTCGTCGTAGAGCCCGGCATCACTCTCCCGGGTCATCAGCACCTTCACCCCCTGCTGCTCCAACAGACGTTTTACCTTATTGGCAATCACCAGATTCAGATCCTTCTCCAGGGTTCCGTCCACGCCAATCTTCCCCGGGTCGTTTCCTCCATGTCCTGCATCCAGAATTACAAAGTATTCCTGCCTGTCATCCTTGGCCGTTCCCACACTTGTTAAAATCGTACTGCCGGAAAACAGAAACCAAGCGCTTCCCAGGACCAGGGCGGCCATCATAGCCTCCAGCCAGACTCTTTTTCTCTTCCCTCTTAGAAATCTCATGAAAAAACCCCCACATATATTCCTTTTAATATATGAAGAGGTTTATTCTTTTAGTAATCTCTATTTATGCCAAAATATATCCTAATTATTTAATACCAGGCTGCGCACATAATCCACAGCTCCCGCCGACATGCTAAATTCGTCCAAGCCCATCTCTAATAAAGTAGGAACTGCCCCAGTGTCTCCGGCCATCTCTCCACACATTCCCACCTTGATCCCTGCCGTATGGCCCGCCTCAATCACCTGGCGAATAGCCTGTAATACAGCCGGATGCATAAAGTCATACCGATTTGCCACCTTTTTATTGCCCCGATCCACAGCCAGTAAATACTGCGTCAAATCATTGGTGCCAATGCTAAAGAAATCGGCCTCTCTGGCAAACGCATGGGCCTGGAGTACACTGGCCGGCGTCTCGATCATCATACCGACCTCAATGTTCTCATCAAAGGCAATGCCCTCTTCTCTCAATTCCTTCTTGCATTCCTCCACAAGAGCCCTTCCCTCCCCAAGCTCCCAAAGGGAAATAATCATGGGAAACATAATACGCACATGGCCAAATGCGCTGGCCCGCAGAATGGCCCGTAACTGTTCCTTAAACTGCTCCCGAAGCTCCAGGGAAATCCGGATGGCCCGCCATCCCAGAAAAGGATTTTCCTCCTTCTCAAAGGAAAAATAAGGCAGCTCCTTATCTCCGCCAATATCCAGCGTGCGAATGGTCAGCTCCGACGGAATTAATTCGGCTGCTTCCTTGTATACCTGAAACTGTTCTTCCTCTGTGGGAAAATGATCCCTCTCCATATAGAGAAATTCACTTCGGAACAGTCCGACCCCGTCAATCCCCACCGGCAGGGCCTGGCGCACATCCTCCACATTCCCCACATTGGCGCACAGGGAAATCCTCTTTCCGGCTTTGGTCACTGCCGGCTTTCCCCGCAAGGCCAGCAAAAGCTCCCTCTCTCTTTCATAAGCCGCTTTTTTCTCCAGATACTGCTTCTGTACCTCATCCTCCGGGTCAATGACAATGCTTCCCTCTTCTGCGTCCATGCACACTAGGCTTCCATCCCGTACCTGCTCCAGGATGCCCTGTACACCCACCAGAATCGGAATGTTCATCATCTTTGCCAGAATGGACACATGACTGGTAACACCGCCCTCCTGGGTTATGATCCCCCGGACAAAGTGGGCATTCATTTTCACTGTGTCGGAAGAATATAAATCCCTGGCAACCACGATGCATTCCTCCTGTAGACTGCCAAGATCCGGCAATTTTTTCCCCTTTAATCTGGCAGCCAGACGTTTTCCCACATCTCTTACGTCAGCCGCTCTCTCCCGCATATACTCGTCATCCATACCTGCAAAAAGATTGGCTATCTCCTCTATGGACTCCGTCAGAGCCAGCTGGGCATTTTTTCCCTGGGTCCGAATCCTGGTACATACACTGTCCTGAAGCATAAAATCTCCCGCAATCTCCTGATGAGCTGCAAAAATTTCACTGGTCTTTGCCAGCTGTCCCAGCTCCTCCATCACACATTTCCGGGCATTCTCGAATTTCTCCAGCTCCCCGGACACCTGTTCCTCTGAGATGCCTCTGTCCTCCGGCGTAAGATCCGGCTCCTGATAATAATAGACGGGCGCTACCGCAATCCCTCTTGATGCTGTTTTTTCCACCTGCAGCTGTTTCATTCCATCCCTCTCCTGCTTCTCTCCTGACCTTGCCCTTTTCCAAGGGTCTTATTCTCCCAGTCCCCCGGCAATCAAATCACACAGACTGTTAAGCTCTGCTTCCTCATTTGGTCCGTCGCAGCACACCTCAATCTCCGTGCCGCATTTAATGGCCGCTGCCATAATATTTAAAATGCTTTTGGCCTGCACCTTTCTCTCCCCTACCTGAATAATAACCTCACTGTCGCACTTGCCTGCTGCTGCCGCCAAAACACTAGCGGGTCTCGCATGAAGTCCGGATGCATTTGTCACTGTAATTTTTCTCGATACCATAAGGTTCCTCCTAGTAATAGTTTTGTTGTTTTTTAGTTCCCCTTATCATAGCTCTTCTATGATTACCTGTCCCTTTAGCTCCTCCACCAATTCTCTGGAGGGCGGCTTGGTTCCCACGGTGGTAACGGCACCGGCCGAGGCCGCCATACACAGGCGGACAGTTTCCCTCTTGTCCAATCTTTCACTCCAGGCATAAGCCAGAGCAGCCACCATGGCATCTCCTGCCCCCACTGTGGAATGCGCCTGAACGGACAGGGCGGGACATTTTGCCCGAAATCCCTCCAGTAAAAACAGAGCGCCTCCCTTTCCCAGAGATACGGCCGCATAACCCACGCCCCGGGCGGCCAGCTCCTCCGCTATCTGTAAAAGCTCCTCCTCTGAGGCCCAATAGTCCATTTGGGCATATTCCTCCAGCTCCGCCCGGTTGGGCTTTATCATATCCGGTCCGGCCTCCAATGCCTGTCGGAACAATTCCCCGTCTGCGTCCAGCAGCACTCTGGAGCCCTTTCTGTGCACCAGCTGGATAATCTCCCGGTAAATGCCCCGATCCACTCCCCCGGGAACACTTCCCGACAAAATGAATAACGTATCCTTTCCCGCATAGCCGGCAAGCTTTTGCAAAAGCTCTGCCTGCTTTTCTCCTGTTATCACCGGCCCCGGCTCATTTAGCTCTGTCAGCTCTCCGTTTGCCTCAAAAATCTTGGTATTGGTTCTGGTCTCTCCCTCCACCCAGACAAAATCACTGACAATATCTCTGTCCCGCAGGGCCTTCTCAATGATCCGGCCGCTGCTTCCTCCCAGAAAGCCTGTGGCCATGCTCACGCCTCCCAGCTCCCGGATCGTTCTGGACACGTTGTTCCCCTTCCCTCCGGCATCACACTCCACCCGCCTGATGCGGTTTAAGCACCCCCGAGCCAGCGTATCAATCTCCACCGTCTTATCAATGGCAGGATTCATCGTTACCGTAACAATCATTCCTTATTCCTTTCCAGAGAGAATCCGGTATACCGTATCCACATCCCCTTCCACAAGCTCTGCCGCTGCGTCCTGAGCCAGCATTTTATCTGCAATAACGCCCAGAATTTCCAGGTGCTCCTCACCCACGCCTGCAATGCCGATAACAATCTTTACGGTTTCCTTTCCCCAGGATGTCCCCTCCGGAAAGACCATGACTGCAATGCCTGAGGCCTTGATCTCCTTTTTGGCCGCCTCCACGCCATGGGGAAGCGCCAGCTCATTCCCCATATATGTGGAGAAGGATTTCTCCCGTTCCAGCATTGCCTCCACATAGGGCTGATCCACGTAGCCCGTATCCACCAGCATCTGGCCCACCGCCCGGATTATATTCTCCTGACTGTCGGCCTTGCAGCCCACCTGAATATTCTCCCTGTAGAGCAATTCCTTCTTTCCATTCCCGGAAGCCTCTGCCTCCTTTTTCTTCGATTTAAAAAACATACATTCTCCTCCTTTTCCTATTCACTGCATAACGTTACTGTCCTGTTATCTGCTCTGTATGCGATTCAAATATTTTGTGAAAAAATCTTTTAAATTTCGGGATAAGGCGTTCTGAATCGCCTCCCGGTTCCCGGTCCGCACGGTGTCCAGAAAGGTGTAGTCCTCCACCAGGATACTGCTAATGTGTCCCAGGATCTCCGTATTCACCCGCAGATTTCCATCCTCCGGCACCAGCATAATCAGCACTGCCCAGATTCCCTTGAAATAAGGGTCTGTAAAAGGCTTCAGATCCTTGGTCATACAGACGGTAAAGCTGGGCCGAACCACTCCCCTGGAGCGTGTATGGAGAAGGGCAAACCCAAATTCCGCAAATATCTGGGAAGCTATTTTCTCTCTTCTGCGCAAATCCTCCTGAATCATGGTTCCTCTGTCCCGGTAAGGGGATAGCTTCTCCCCAATTACAAGAAGCAGCTCGTCAAAGCGAATCCCGTTATCCACCTTGAAAAACTCCATATATTTTATAACCAGATTGATCTGTGCCGCCACCAGATTAATCTCCTCCAGCTGTAGGGAAAAGCTGTTTCCTGCCTGCTGTTTTACCGGCATGCGCTCATATTTGTATACCATTTGGCGCACCTGTTCCATATCCGTCTCACTAAGCAGAGGATTTACAAAAATCACCGGCGCTTCCGGCTCCTCTATGGGAATACTGGATACAAAAAAGTCCAGCTTTGCCGCCTGGTAGGGCGTAATATCCTTCTTTCCATAGGTGGTAATCACCACCCGCTCCCGGAAGGCTTTTTCCAGCTTGGTGGACATAAGCCGGGAAATGCCAATCCCGCTGGAGCAAATCACCCCCATGTGCACCGGCCGCAGCTCCTCCTGTCTACCCTCCAGGCGCACCATAGCCGCCCCGAAGTGCACGGTGAGAAATCCCACCTCTGCCTCTGGCACAGGCTTTCCGATCCATTCCTCCAGTATTTTAGCCACCCCCACGCAGCTCTCATATATCTCCGGATAATCCTGCCGCACTGTCTCCAGCACCGGATTGGTAATCTGCATATCGTGAAGAAGCCGGATAAAGGTGGGCTGCAAATGAGCCAAAAGTCCCTGAATAAATTCATCGTCCTGCTTGAGCAGGAAGGCATTTTGAGGGTCAAAGGTGTCTATCATCTGGTTCACCAGCTGTTGCAGCTCCCTGTTTTCCAGTGCCACGGTTTTCTGTGTACCCCACTCTATCTTTTCATGCTTTGCCCCCTTAATGTGCAGACAGATATAAGCCACCTCCGCAGACGGGATCTCAATTTCAAATTCCTGTTCCAGGGCATCCACAATCCGCAGAGCAAGGGCATAGTCCTCGTCCGGCCCCTGCCCCGGCTGCTGCTCCCAACCGGTTCCCGGCTCTACAAGCTCATGCTTGGAAATCCGGTTGATAGCAATGGTAATATGTATTACAAGACCCATATAGGAATTTTCTGTCAGGTTCATAACCCGTTCATCCCGAAGGCCCAGGATACAGCCCACCACACGCTTCAGGATATCGTCGTTGAGAAGCTGCCCCATATTACTGCGACGGATACTCTCCGTAGCCTGGGAAAAGGTCTCCTCCCTTTCATATGCCTCCTGCAAAAGCTTGGTGTCCATATTCTCGTCAATAAAGGCCCGGATGGCTCTGCGATAGCCGGTCTCGCTTCCCTCTATGGATACGCCGCTTCCCGGCTTTCTCACCACATGGAGCTGATACCGGTTCAGCCATTCTTCCACAGCCTCCAAATCTCCGCTAATGGTGGCCTCGCTGACCTTAAACTTGCTGCTGTAATAATAAAGCTTTTTCAAGCCCTGATCCTTAAGAATCTCCAGAATCAATCTCTTCCGCCGATCCTCCCGGTTTCCCATGTCATAGGAATCCTCGTGGATAAGCTCTCCGTACAGTCTGTCCTTATTCTCCCTGTTTCCCTCCAGCCATACGCCTACGCCGGTCTTGGACATAAATTGAATCTGGTATTCTCTCAGACCCGTATTTAAATATTCCAGCTCCCGTTGCACGGTGCGCTTGCTGACTCCCACCCGATCCGCCAGTACCTGTACAGATAGAATTTGCTCTTCCTGCAGCATGACGCATAAAATCTGCTTTGCCCTCGGTGTCAGTCCCATTTTATCACCCTGAACCTTTTCCTGTTGTTATGATCGATTAGCCTTCAAATCCTCCACCAACTCATCGTATTGGGGTGCTGCCAGAAAATTGGAAATTAAAATCAGCCTGGCGTTGGGGTTGCTGCGGGCGGCCCGCTCTCCCAGCTCTTCATGGGTAACCACCACCTGCACATCCTTGGGAATGGAAGATACAGGCGTATGGATTACCTCAATCCCCGTGATTCCCGCAGCACCAATCTTCTTTTTCAAAACCGTAGCCCCCATGGCACTGGAACCCATCCCCGCGTCGCAGGCAAAGGCAATCTTATGAATATCTCTGACATCCACTCCCTGGGAGGCCGCCGGTTCCCCCTGAATACCCTTGGCCTGGCGCTTCATACTATCCTTCTTTTTCTGTGCCTCCTCCAGGCTTGCATCCTTTCCCATAAATTTCAGAATGGGCAGAGCAATGGCAAAGCTTAAGGTCGTAGCCACCAGAATTCCCAGGATCAAGCCCAGATAATTATGTCGATCCGCCATCATCATAACAGCCAGGAAGCTTCCCGGAGAAGCCGGGGCCGTAAGTCCTACGTCCATCAGGCTGAAAATAAAGGTTCCACCGGCTCCACCGGCCACTACGGCCAGAATTAAAAGGGGATTCATTAATATGTAGGGAAAATAAATCTCATGGATTCCGCCCAGGAAATGGATAATGGCCGCTCCGGGAGCAGAGCTTTTTGCCGATCCCTTTCCGGCAATGCAGTAAGCCAGCAAAATTCCAAGTCCCGGCCCCGGATTTGCCTCCAGCAGGAAGAACACAGATTTTCCAACCTCCTCCACCTGCTTGATGCCCATGGGAGACAAAATCCCGCGATTGATGGCATTATTCAAGAACAGCACCTTAGCCGGCTCCACGAAAAGACTGGTTAAGGGCAAAAGATTGTGCTCTACAAAGAATCCCACACCGGCTTCCATCCAGCCGTTGAGAACCATTACCAGGGGAGTCACCCCCTTCATGGCAACCACTGCAAGAATGGCGCCGATAATTCCCACAGAGAAATTATTCACCAGCATCTCAAACCCTGCACGAATTCGGTTCTCCATGAACTGATCAAACTTTTTAATAATCCAGGCAGACACAGGCCCCACCACCATGGCTCCAATAAACATGGGATCCTCCGAACCCATAATCACGCCCATGGATGCAATGGCTCCGATGAGGCCTCCTCTCTGTCCGGCCACTACATTTCCGCCTGTATAGGCAATCAGCAGCGGCAGCAGCATGCGGGACATGGGACTGATAAGAGTGGCAATGGCTGCATTCGGCAGCCAGCCGTCTGCCATAAATAATGCCGTAATCAGGCCCCAGGCAATAAATGCACCAATGTTCGGCATTACCATTCCGCTCAGAAATCTTCCGAAAAGCTGAACTTTTTCTTTCATATTCTTCACACCTCTTCCTCGTTTTTGGGTATGACTGGCCAATCATTCTCTTTTCATAAGCCTATTATAAGGGTTTTGGACAAATGATTTCAATAAATAGAAAAGGAGATTTGGCGCTATACCCTAATGCCAAAATGTGTCCATCTGCTCATAGGCCGCCTCAACCTGCTTTAAAAGTCCCATATCCGTCAACCCGGAAATCTCTGCAAAGGCTGCCTTTACTCCCTTTTCGTCAATTTTTGCCTGCAGCTCCACACTCTGGGCATCCTCCGGGTTTCTGTAATGAAGGGCAGCGCCGATTCCCAAAAGCAGCTTATCTACCGGAAGTCCATAGGAGAGAGCCGTGGACAGGGGGCTCACTAAGCGGTCATCTGCGGACAGCTTCCGAATAGGCTCCCGGCCCACCCGGGTGACATCGTCCTCCAGATAGGGATTCTGAAAACGTTTGATTATCTTTTCTATGTACTGATAATGAGCTTCCTTGTCATATCCAAATTTTCGAATAAGCCCCTCTCCCGACTGTATCATAGCCGCCTTCACCAGCTCATAGATCTCAGGCTCTGCAATGGTCTCTGCAATGGTTTGATGTCCTGCCAGAATGCCTGTATAGGCTGTAATACAATGGCCTGTATTCAAGGTAAAAAGCTTCCTCTGAATATAGGCCATAAGATTATCCGCCAGATTCATACCTGGAATCCGGGGAAGCTCTCCTTTGAGCGCGGCTCTCTCCACATTCCACTCACAGTATTTCTCCACCACCACATCAATGGGATTTTCCGTGTGAACCGGCGGCACAATCCGATCTACGGAGCAGTCCGCAAACCCCACATATTTCTCACAATAGTCTTTTTCTTCCTGGGAAAGCTGTCCATACACATGCTCCTTAAGCTGGGAGGTGGCACGAATGGCATTTTCACAGGCAATAATATTCAGCGGCTTTTCCACCCCAGCGGCCCTGCGCCTCCTGATCCCCTGGGCAATAGCCGGCGCAATAAAAGCCAGCACTCTAAGCCCCACAGCCGTAGTCAAAATATCCGCTCCCACAATTTCCTCCAGAATCTCCTCCCCATTGGACATGACTCCGGTAACATGGGTAATAGGAATGTCCTCCACCTCTGTGTCCATCACATGGACCGTATATCCCTGCTCCTGGGCCAGACGCCGGATAAGATCTTCATTTACATCCGCAAAAACGACCCCATATCCTGCCTGGGACAAAAGCATTCCAATAAATCCACGCCCAATGTTGCCTGCGCCAAACTGAATCCCCTGTTTCATAATTCCGTCATTTTTGTCCATAACACTTAGTGACAAAAGGTATTTTTTGTGGAAAAAGTCAAAACAGGAGAGGTGTCGTTGTAATGCACTAGTCAAGACCAAATGACTTTTCTTTGATATTATCTGTGATGTAGATTTCGCCAAGATTGATCGTAATATAGGCTGCGTTCGGCTCCATATCCACAAGACGCATAAGCGGAGCCTTAATCAACTGGTTACGGGGGCCTATGCCAAATTCCGTACCACCAGCTTCTTGCCATGATATTGATTCAGGAATTCCTGAAAACGTTCCTGCCCTGTACGCTCCCGAATGAAATTCCGATCAACTTCCAAGTGAATCTGCATGGAACTGCCGCACTTTGGGCAATGACTCATAAATATTCTCCTGGGCAAACCCGCCCATCTCAAAATGGCACTCTCCATTAGTGGTAATTACAAAATAGTTTTTATCCCCCACAATGGCCTTCAAATCTTTCATAACCTGGCTCTATTTGTATTCTCCGCAGTAATGATGAATCAGGCGGCTCCAGAACGCCCACTTTTCTTCTTCCGATGGCCAGCGGACGCTCATTCCATGTAACATACTGCGAAGCCCATATTTACGTTTGAAATCCCCAAACAGCTCCTCCAATGCCTGATTATTTGCAAAAAAATGCAGTCTCTCCGTAATAGACAACCCATTGCTGGCTCCAATCAAAATTACATCAGCGTTTTTGATTTTTTCTGCGATTTGACTTAATTCACGCACGATGCACAACCTCCTTTTTTTCAATCAAAGGAAAACTTCCTACATGAAAACGCCATAGATCTGCCACAAAATTGCCACAGCCAAAGACTGACTTCCTGCCAGTCCCTGGCTGTGGCTTATCCGGATATCATTCTTCCGGGAAAATAATTTAGAATACAAAGAAGGAAATTAACATGGATACACCGCCTGATACACCACATTTCCATGCCTTTTGAAAGGGATGTTTCTCTGTAACGAAAAATTCCATTCCCAAAATTCCTGGCATGAAAGTAAATACCAGATACTGTTCCCTTTTCCTGCAATTCCTCCCATTTTTCCACCCGCCTTCTTTTTTTACTGATACCGCCAGGGACTTAGGCCAATCTGCCGGAACCGAAAAAAGAAAAACTGTCTGGACGCTTTCGGCTTGTTCTTCGCCAACTTAACCAAAACAGAGTAATCGTACCCCGTTTATGCAAACAACAACACCAGCTGAGGCACAAACACTACCAGAAACAGCACGGATAAAAAGCTCAGCAGATAGGGAATCTCCCCCTTGGATATTCTGCCCAGAGACAGACCTGTAAAGGTGCTGCAGGCAAAAATATTGTTGGCCACCGGCGGCGTCATACAGCCGATGACATTGGTCATGGATACAATCATTCCCAGGTGCAAAGGATGCACGCCCACAGATGTGGCGATGGGAAGAAACAGCGGAATCAAAAGGGTCACAGTGGCGATACCCTCCAGGAAAAACCCAAAGATCAACAGGATCACGGTGATAAGCAGCAAAATGGGATAATACCCAAGGCCTGAGGCCTCAACCGCGTCCGTCACATACTTGGAAATGCCACTCACCGTAAACAGCCAGGAAAAGGTGGTGGAGGTTCCCATAATAAACATTATGACGGAGCAGGAAACTGCGGAATCCTTCAGGATCCGAAACAAATCCTTCACTGTCACTGTTTTGTATACAAACATGCACACAATCAGCGCATACAACACCGATACGGCTCCCGCCTCTGTGGGTGTGAAAAAGCCGCTGTAAATTCCTCCCAGCACAATCACAGGCATAATAATGGCAAGCAGAGATTTTTTCAGGGCCCGCAGCCCCCGGCCAAGAGAAAACCGTTCCCCTGTCACCGGCCAGCCATATTTCCTTCCCTGGATCAATGCCATAAGCACCAGGGCCAGCATCAGCAGGCCGCCTACCAAAAAGCCGGCAGAAAACAGGCTGGTAATGGAGGTATTGGTCATGGTACAGTACACCACCATAATAATGCTTGGGGGAATAATGGGCCCCAGTCCGCCGGCCACGGTGACAAGACCCGCCACCTGGAAATCCGGATACCCCCGCCTGACCATCTCCGGATAAAGCATACCGCCAATGGCGATTACCGTGGCAGGTCCGGATCCGCTTAGGGCTGCAAAAAATCCGCAGGCCAGAATGGCCACCAGAGCCAAGCCGCCCCTAACATTTCCAAGGAGGGTCTCACAGAAGCTTATAAGGTTCTTGGAAAGCCCTCCCTCTGTCATCAGGTTTCCTCCCAGAATAAACAGGGGGATAGCCATAATGGAAAAGGAATTCAGCGCTGCAAATACCCGCTGTCCGATTACGGTTAGCGGATAGCCTAAAATTATGAGACAGACCGTGCTGGCAATGCCCAGACAAAAGGACACCGGTACCTTGAGAATTAAGAGCACGGCAAACAATCCGAACAAAAGCAAGGCTAAGCTTCCTGTGGACATGGTTACGCTCCCTCCTTCCGTATCTCCCCGTCGGTCGGCTCCTGCCTGCAAAAATCGCAGATCATATGATAAATCTCAAAGCCGCACATGGGAAACAAGGTAAGGGGCAGGATAAGGTACACGGCCCACATGGGAAGGGCCATAGCCGTGGAGACCTGGCGGGACTGCCAGGTAGTAATAATCAGCTGCAGGGAATACCAGCCGGCCACCCCTGCAAAAAGGGCACAGGCCAAATCCCCCAGGGCCTCCACAATTCTCCGGATATGTAAGGGAAATCTTTCCACCAGCGCCTCCACGCTCATCTGCTTTCCGTACCGCAGTCCCATCTCAGAGCCCAGCAGCGCCATCCATATCATGGAAAAGCGCGCCAGCTCCTCCGTCCAGCTTATAGGAATTTTCAGAACATTTCGATTTATCACCTGAAAAATGCAGCATCCGGTCATTAGGACAAACATAAAAATGCAAAGCCCTTCCTCTGCTTTTTCTAAAAATGCAAAAGCTCTCTTCAATATTTTTCTCCTTTACATGGCGTTAATCTTTTCAATAATTTCCTCATCCAGAAGCTCGGCATTGTTGTCATACACTGGCTGTACGGCCTGTCGCAGCTCCTCTCTGTCCAGCTCGATAAACTCCACACCCAGCTCCTCAAGCTTGCCCCGGGCCTCCTCATTCTGGGTGGCGCACAGTTCCCGCTGAAATTCCACACTGTTGGCCGCTGCCGTCATAACGATCTCCTGCTGCTCCGGGGTCAGGGACTGATACACGTTTTCCGCAATCATAATGGGACAGAAGCCGTAGAAATGTCCTGTGCTGATAATATAATCAATTACCTCATACAGGCTTTGATTCAGCACATAGGAATAATTATTCTCCGCCGCGTCAATGGTTCCCTGAGATAGAGAGGTATACACTTCCGACGAAGCCATGGATACGGGCAGGCAGCCCAAAGCCTCAAAGGTCTGAAGGTGAAGATCTGACTGCATGGTCCGGATTTTCAGCCCCTTTAAATCCTCCAGACTGCGGATTTCTCTGGTGGTGTAAATGTTGCGAAAGGCCGTGTCATACCAGCCAATCAGACGGATTCCCTGCTTTTCCACACACAGGTCTCCGATCATCTGGCCAATCTCCCCGTCCACCACTGCATGGGCGTGATCCGCATCCCGGAAGATAAAGGGCGCGTCCACATAGGCAAATTCCTCCACAAAGGGCGCCAGGGCCGCCGTTGACGCAAAGACACACTCCACCGTTCCCAGCTGCATGCCCTCAATGGTCTCCGTGGCGCTTCCCAGCTGCGCATCCCCGTAGCACTCCACCTGGATGGCTCCCCCGGACTTTTCCTCCACCTCCTTCTCAAATTCCAAAATCGCCAGATAATAGGAGGAGGTAGAGGTGTCATCGCAGGCAAACTTTAAGGTAATGGCATCCGCCAAGGCCTCAGTCCCTCCACTCCCCTCTGTCTGTGCCGGAGCCTCAGGCTTTTCCGCCGCCGGAGCCTCCTCTTTCTGTGCGCTGCAGCCTGCAAGTCCCAAAAGCAGACCAAAGCTCATTCCCAGTGCAACTGCCTTTTTTACCTTCTTTTTCATGTTTTCTTTCCTCCTGATTAAAATTGAGTAATTTCTATCCCATGGACGCCTAAAGCCCCAAAACTTGCATAACTTCTATCCCATGGACGCCTGAAGCCCCAAGGCCTGCAAAAGCTCTACCCGCTCCTGCATCTCCTCACCAGTCAAGGCCTGCCGCTTCCTGGGTCTTTGTTCCCGGAATATTTTCCTGTATTTGGGCTCTCCCATACGGTGAAAGGCCAAAAGCTGTACCTCACCAATGTCACTCTCCAAAAAGAATCTTCCAATGGCTGCGATCTCCTCTGCTTTATCGTTAAAGCCAGGAATCACCGGGATTCTCCCTATGATATAAGCGCCACTCTTGCGCAGCTTTCGAATATGCCCCAGTATTTCTTCTGCATTTCCCCCAGTCTCAGCCTTAAGCTTCTCCGGGTCCGTATGCTTCACATCACACAGATACACATCCACATAGGGAATGGTCCGCCGGATGCTTTCCCAGGGACAAGCGCTGCAGGTTTCCAGGGCTGTGTGAATCCCCCGCTCCTTACTCTGGCGCAAAAGCTCCACTGCAAAGTCTGTCTGCATCAGAGCCTCCCCGCCGGAGAGGGTCAGTCCCCCCTTAGAGAACTGGTAAAAGCCCTGGTCCCTCTCCACAGTTTCCAAGAGCTCCTCCACAGTGTAAGTCCTTCCTGCCAGGCTTAGGGCCTCTCCATAGCACTCCTCCACACATGCATGGCTTTCACAGTCCCTGCAAATCTTCACAGCAATGTGGTAAGCCGGCTTCAGGGAAATGGCCCCCCGGGTGCAGACCTCTGCGCAGCTGCCACAGCCAATGCATTTTGCTTCGTCATACAAGGGCTGCGGAAACCGACGCTGGGATTCCGGATTGCAGCACCAGTCGCAGTGAAGGGGACAGCCCTTTAAAAACAGGGTGGTACGAATCCCCGGTCCGTCGTGTACGCAAAACCGCTGGATATCAAATACGATTCCTTTCATAGCCTCAGATACCGCTGTGCTGCGTCCTTTCTATAATATCGTTTTGAAGCACCGCGTCCAGGGTGGTGAATAAAACGCTGAAGCCTGCCACCCGCACCACCAGATCCCGGTAATTCTCCGGATGCTTCTGCGCGTCCCGCAGAGTTTCACTGTCCACAATGTTATACTGGACATGCTGGGCTCCCTGACGGAAAAAGGCGTCAGTGAGAGCACAAAGATTTGCAAGCCCCTCCTCTCCCTTTACTGCAGAGGGATGGAATTTCACATTTAACAGAGCGCCGTTGGTGGCCTCCCGGTGGTTCAGTCCTGCCACGGAAAGCATGGCTGCTGTGGGTCCCTTTTTGTCCCGTCCCTGAGCCGGGGATACGCCTCCGTCCGACACCAGCATGGCTCTTGTTCTTCCGTCTGGGGTGGCGCCCAAGCTTCCCACAAAGAGGGCATGGGCGGAAATGCTTTGAAGCCCGGGCTGGAAGCTTGCTCCCCGATAGCCCCTGTATTCCTTGAACTGCCGACAGTAATCCTCCCCTGCCCGCCGGGTCATGGCATCTGCCTTTGGATCATCATTCCCAAACTTGGGCACACTATGCAGCAGCTCCAGCCGTTCCCTCTCATAGCCCTGAAAATCCGCCAGGAGCATTTGCCGCAGCTGATCCATGGTGTACTTCTTCTCCTCAAAGACCTTTCGCTTTACGGCCAGCATGGCGTCCCCCAGATTGGCCAGTCCCACGGCATTGGGAGAGGTGTAGTTATAGTGGGCTCCCCCGCAGCGCACATCCACCCCCTTTTCCAGGCAGTCGTCCACAAAGCAGGACACCAGGGGGGTGGGGCACATGGTGCTGTGTGCGTATTCCACCGCGTTCACCGATGCCGCGTGAATGCCCATGATATAATCCTGCTGTTTTAGATAAGCCTGGTAAAAGCTCTCAAAATCCTCAAATTTCTCCCCAGTTTCCAGTCCTATCTTTTGGTTTCTTACTGGATCTGTCCCGTTAAATATTGTAATTTCCAAAATTTTACAGAGATTGGTAAAACCACTGCTGTACATGCCCTCCATCTTCCCTGCCACATGGGGCTCCACACAGCCTACCTCGCAGTAATTCCTGGCCTCCTCCTGACTACAGCCGATTTTCCTGAGAATGGGAACAATGGCTTCATCATTAAAGTAGGCAGGCATTCCGATACCGCTGCGGGCCACCTGGGCTGCCGCCCTTTTCAGCCGTTCATCACAGTCCTTATGCCACCGCACAGACAGGGAGGGCTGTGACAGCTTAAGCTCCGCCGTCACCTTGCAACATAAAAGAGAGACCTCATTGGTCACATCCCGGCCATGACTGTCCGTTCCTCCCACAATGAGGTTCTGAAACATAGGATATCCCCCAAAGGCCAGAGACCCAAGAGCATCCCGAAGCTTTCCAATCTCCGCAAATTTGATCCACAGGCACCCCAGAAGCTCCTCCAGCTCCGCGGGGTTCTTTCCCGCCTCCAAATCCTGCCGGTAACACCGATAGGTATACTGGTCAAACCGCCCCGGAGACATGCTGTGTCCGTTGGAATCAATCTGCAGGCACAAATGGAGAAACCAAAAGCTCTGGAGCGCCTCCTGAAAGGTCTCCGCCCTATATCGGGGCACTCTCCTGCAAACCCGGGCAATTTCCTCCAGCTCCGCCCTCCGCTTTCCCGCATACTGCCTGCTCTGCTCCTGAGCCAGATCCGCAAACCGCTCCGCAAAGGTGAGCATTCCCCTGCACACAATCTCACAGGATTCATAAAACATATGGCGCTCCACATCTTCCGGCCGTTTATAAGAGCACTGTTCCATGCGCTCCCGGATCTCATCCAGGATTCCTGTCAGACCATATTCTATAAGCCTTTCATAGTTCACGCTGATATGCCCCAGTCCGCAGGAGAGGGGAGAGAGAAGAAATGCCTGGCTGTCCATGGCTTCCCGGGCTCCCGGGGGCAGCAAGGCCAGCGCCCGATCCTTGGTGGTACGCCCCTGCCATTGGGGCAAAAGCTCCTGCAGAAGTTCCTGATTCTCCTCTGTGATAAAGTACCGGCCTGCCTCCCGCTTGTCAAAGGTGTAGAGCTCTTTCAAAATCCAGTCCACGGAATACTCCGGATACAGGGGGCTCCCCTTGGGCTTTTCAGCCTGGTTCCCCACGATCAGCTCCTCCTCCCCGATCCAGATGGTCATTTCCTTCATAAGCTTCTCAAAGGTCCGGGCCCGCAAAAGAGGCGGCGGCAAGGCCCGAAACTCCTCATAAGCCTCTGTCACAAGAACTGCCCGTTCGCTGCAAATTTCCGGCTGCTGGTTCAGATTTTTCATGCGCAGCCTGGAAACCCGTTCTTCCATACACATTTCCCTCCTTTTCTTCTAAATGTACTCACATCAAACAGGTGTGAAAAAATTTCAGGAGCACATTCCCTTTTGTGCTTTTATCATGACAAATTTTTGATTTTTTGGAAATTGTCAAATTCATTCTTCCATGAACGGTTTCTTAAAAATCCAAAAAACAGTTCATTCCCGGCTTTTTTTCTATGAAATTGTTCCGCTAAACATAAAAAACAGGGCCCTGGCTTTCTATCCTGCCAATGTCCTGTTTGTGTATTTTGTATGAAGTATGAAGTATGATGTATAATATATGATATATAATGGACTTTACTTTCCCTATGGGAATCTTCCCTCACTCCGGACGCTGTTCCCGATACTTGCTGGGTGTCCGGCCGGTAATCCGCTTAAAGACCCGGTTAAAATTTTGTGCCGTGTTAAAGCCTGTTTTGTATCCGATTTCCTTGATGCTGATGGTGGTGTTCAGCAAAAGATGAATGGCCCTGTTAATCCGGTACTCATTGATATAAGAAACCAGATTCTCCCCGGTGCAGGTGGCAAACAGGTTGGAGAGATAGGAGGCATTGATGCCAATGCTCTCCGCTATAAGCTGAATGGACAGATCTCCCCTGTCATAATTCTCGTCAATATACTCCTTGGCCTTGGCCACGATCCGATTCTGACGGCGGAGGGACTGATTCCGGATAAATCCAAACTGCTGCCTGAGAACCTGCTCTCCATAGCCGGTCAGCTCCTCTCTGTCCGTAAGCTTCTGGAGTCTGCGATAAATCTCCTGGTATTCCTCCGTGGAAAAGCAGTTCTGCTCTCCGTAAAACTGCATGGATCGCTCCACCAAGTGATCCAACAGCTGTTCATAATAGTACTTGCGGAAGGAGAAATCCACCTCCCGCTCCCCAAATTCCCGAAGAATCTTTTCCAGCTGCTCCTCCGCCTCTCCCATACGGTTTTTGCTCAGCTGATCCGAAAGCTGGGTGAGCTGCTGCAGAAAATATTCCTGGACCGTATCTCCAAACACAGGCTCCTCCGGCTCCGTAAGACTGTCATTCTGAAAATAAATCTGCCGGCGCAGCCGGTCGCTGGCCTCCTCGTAGGACAAGGGCATATCCTTTAAGCTTCTGCAGACCCTTCCGCTGGCCACCGCAACTTCCACCTTCCGCTTACAAAGCATCTGCCGCATCTGCTCCTCAAAGTACAGCTGAATGGAATTGATCCTTGCCACCGAATACTCCCGGGGATACTGGGTGATCAGAATCCCCGTATTATTCCTCTGGATATACAAGAGCTGCCCATGCTCTCTGGGAAACAGCTCCCCGATGTCCTGCTCCAGCTCCCGAATGCTCAGATAGGAGGCCATATCCTCCATCTCATCCAAGTCCAAAAAGCAGATCATCATCACACGATAATTGGCTTCCACCTGAAACTCACTGCGGATATCCCGAAGCCTCTGCTCCAGCTGGGCCTCTGTGTATTCCGTTCCATGGATCATGGACAAAAACAGCTTTTGCTCCAGATCCGGCCGAATATCCAAGAGGAGAACATCCGCCTTTTCCTTATCTTGCAGGATCTCCGTGTAGGCCTGGTGCAAAAATCCAATCTCATTGTCCTTGCTTCCTTGCCTCAGAGGCAGGTATTTTCCATTTCCCTGGGAGAAATGCTTCGTCAGCCGGGAAATAGGCGCATAAATTTTTTCCGCCACCACCAGGGCAAAGACCAGACTAGCCAGGGTGGCCACCACCAGAAAGGGAAAAATCTGCCCCAGATAAAAAAACCACCCCTTCCCCTGATAAGCCTCCGGGTACATCCGATACTCCCACCCGGTATAGGTGGAAACATGGCTGATCTCTCCGCCCCGGTGGGGAAGATTTAGGCCTTTCTCATTGGAAAAAATACTCTCTTCACTCCGATCCAGAGACATCAGCCCGTAATTTGCCTCCGTAATCTCCTTCATGGCATCCCGAAACAAATACTCAACATTAAGCTTTGCAATAAGCTTAGACAAATAGGGGCCATCCTTGGCCTGGAGTGAGGCAAAAACCATATACATGGATCCCTCCCGGGAAACCAGCATGGAACGGTTCTTTCCTGTATTACGTATTACAATTACATTTTCCCCATCCTCCGCCTGGCGAAGAATCCCGTCCAGAACCCCCTCATAGGAATAATCCGAAAGGCTCATTACCGTACCGTCCGCAGAGAGCACCGTCTCGTTGGTCCTCTCATATAGCCATACTCCGCTGATAAACTGATTGTTCCTGGAAATTTCCCGAAGAAAGGAAACCACATTCCGGTTCCGTTCCGCATAGCCCAGCCCCGGACGAATGGCAGCATCCACCACATATTTAATGTTCCCTGCCACAAATAAAATCTGCTCCAGAAAAAAGAGAGAGTTGTCCATCTGATTCACCGCCCGGATTAGCATCTGTTCGTTGGCCCGCTCATACTGCTCCCTGGCTCCGGACTCAATGACTTTGGAGATATAAAGGGAAAAGGACACGATCAGTACGATGACCATGATTAGTATCAGAGCAAAAAAGCGATAAAATATGGAATATCTCCGAAAATAGGCGATCATCTCCAGGTCCTTGAAAAGACCTTTTTTTCTGTTCTTCTTTTTCATCCCCAGCCCTCCCAAAGCCCCTTTGAACAAGATGCACCCGCCCCGGCAAAATTCCCTCTGCCAGGGACAGGTGCATCCGATTCCAGGTATGTCTCTCCTTAGTTCACATATTTTAGTATTACATCCCAGATACTGGACCGCTCGAATCCCAGCTTCCAGGCAGCGATTCCGGCCAGATTGTACTCCTTGATAAGCTTAGCCTTCTCCTCAATGGAGCGCTCCTCCTCCAGCCAGATCTGGTATATGTCCACATCGTTCTCGTACTCTGCATAATACTGTCCGTGCTCCTCGGACCAATTTTTCTCCGCGCCGTTGGTGCTCACATATTTGTCGGCTCCGTCCATCCCCACCTCAGCCTCGCAGACAGCCAGATAGCCATCCACCGCGCCTTCCTCCACAGAGGGGGAAACCTTCCAGACCCGGGTGTAGAAGGGCACTGCATTGATCACCTTCTCCGCCGGAACATCCTTCAAAGTGTTTTCGATGCCCTGACGCACAAAGCCAATGGAAGCCACGGAACCGGCCACATTGGAGCCCTTTGGCGTCTCGTCATAGCCCATGATAATCACATAGTCTGCAAACACGCCCTGCTCTGCCCGGTTATAGTACTGGTTGTACTCCGCAGGCACATAGTTGTCCACAGAGAGCACAATACCGTTGACCCGACACATAATGGACAGCTCCCGGATAAACTGCACGTAAGCCCGTCCCAGATCCACCCCGATATACTCCATATCCAGGTTAATGCCGTCCAAATCATACTGAATAGCCTGGGCAATCAGGTTGCTCACCAGCCGCTGCCGGTTGGTGGTCTTGGCGAAAATCTCCGCGTGACTGATGGAATCCTTGTAGGTGATATCCTCCACCAGCCCCCACACCTCAATGCCGTTCTGATGGCAATGGTTGACGTATTCCTGGCTGGCCAGGGATTCGATGCCGCCCTCGCTGTCCTTCAGATAAAACCAGGTGGGGGAAATGGTGTTCAATCCCTTGGCATCTGCCAGCACCCGGTAAATGTTGTCGTTAGCCGTGGCATTTGTCACCTGGTGCCATGCCATATTAATGGGATAGGTCTTGGAAATACTGGTATACACCGGCTCCTCATAGTCCGAGGTGCGGATCTCCTCCTTGGGCTCCGCCGAGATCCGTTTCTTCTGCACATAGCCGATAAAGCCGTCCTCCGTGCGGACTCTGGTCCAGCCCTCCACCTCCTCGATCTCTTCCATAACATATAGCTTGGAGCCCTTGGTCACCTGGGTAAGAATGGGGCGCTTGATATCTGCTCTGTCCCGCACCTGGGTGTCCTTCTTTACCTCCACGGTTTTTACCGTGCCGTACACCGTGTCAATATACACCCGGTGTACAGGCTCCTCATAATAGGAAACGTCCATAGCCGTATAATTCTTTATATACTGGAGAGCCACATAAGCCGTCTCCCCGTCCAGGCGCACGGGTGCATAGGATTCGCTGCGCTTCTCCTTCCCCACCGTGTACTCATTGCTGCCGGCCGCCGCTGTCACCAGCTCTGTGGGCAGGGCATACAGCAGGAGATTTTCCTGGGAATCCCAGTAGAACCGGGAGTTGAGATTCTGGTACAGAAATTCCGTATCCACGTAAACCTCACCGTCAATAAGCTTTCCCTTTGTCTCCAGCAGCTCATTATTTAACAGAATAGCCACCTGGTCCTCTCCGCCCACAGAATAATAATTCCGGTAATCTGCTATTTCCTTGGACGGACTATATTTTTCAATAAAAAAGCTGACAATCATAATCACTGCAATAAGCAGAATTAAAACCACTGCCGCGAAAAACGGCATCAGCCTTTTCAGTCGTTGTCTTTTTTTTCTTCTCGCTCTCGATCTTGCTCTTGATCTCGCTCTCTGCGCCATCTTTGCACCTCCTGTCCTCTACCATTCTAACAGAAAACGCGGGTCCCGTCACCACCAATTTCGACTTTTTTCGACTTTTATGGCCCAACTCCCTCCGGATTGGATGATTTCAACTGTAAATATTTTCCAGTTCTTGCCCTATTCCGTCAGCTCTCTCTTGCAGCCGACGCAGAGGGGCCTTTGTCATCTGCTCACACAGCCTGACGGAAATAGGGAAAAACCGGTCCTTACCAAAAGGAGTTCCGTGATATAGCTTGTCAGAAAAAAACAGTATTCATACAATTTACAATGAAAATTTCTCACCTAAAAATCGGAATGATCCGCCGAACTGGCGTAGAACCTTTGAATTTTAGAAGAAAACAGGCTTACACAAAAACCTTTCCCCTACCCTCCTTCCCCTTTGGTCTCTCCTATTTCTTCTGACAGTTTCCATTATACAGGATACCAAAGGCAAATTGCAAGCAATCTCAAAATTTCAGAGTTTCTTTATCCTTATTTAAGAGAAATTGGCAGTTTTGCCATATTGACTTTCCACAAATTTGCGGTTATACTCCTATAATTAGAGATTGTATATCTTCCCTGAATTGTATATAATATATACAGGAAGTGATTATATGAGAATTGAGAAATTAAACGACAACCAAATACGCTGTACTCTTACCAAGGCTGATCTGGCGGATCGCCAGCTTCAGCTTAGTGAGCTTGCCTACGGTTCCGAGAAGGCCAAAAATCTCTTTCGGGATATGATGGAGCAAGCCTCCCTGGACTTTGGCTTTGAGGCGGATAATACTCCTCTCATGATTGAGGCCATTCCTCTTCCCAATGAGTGCATTGTGCTGATAATCACCAAGGTGGAGGATCCGGAGGAGCTGGACACCCGCTTTGCCAAATTTGCCCCCTCCTCGGATGCATCCTCGGAGAGCCTGCCCGAGGAAAACAGTCATCTGCCTGAGGGCGCAGATAATATTCTGGATATGTTCCGCAAGCTTCTGGATCATCATCTGAAAAATGCCAAGGATGTGCCGGAGGATGCCCAGGACGCGGTGACTCTCCCAGAGGAGCTGGATCTGGCAAGGTCCTATTACTTTGATTCCATGGACACCCTGATTGCGGCCGCCCATATTTTACAGAATTTTTATCAGGGAAGCAATTCCCTCTACAAAAACGAGGCGAAGTCCGGCTATCGGCTTATTGTCCGAAAGTCCTCCCACAGTCCGGAGGAGTTTAACAAGATTACCAATATTTTGTCCGAGTATGGCTCCGGGGAGAAGTACATCCCCACCAGCGAGGCATACCTGGAGGAGCGGGGAGCCCTGATTATTCGGGACGAAGCCCTGCAAAGGCTTGCACTTCTGTAAGCCGAATAAAGCAGGGAGATGTTCTCCCTGAGATCCACGCTTTCCCAAATGCCAGAAATCAGCTACGGCCGGCAGCTTCCACTGCCGGCCGTTGTTCTGTCTCCTGAAGCATTATGCCTGGGCTTCTGCTGCCTCCAGGAAATTATTGAGTCTGGCTACCAGCACCTCCGGATCCATTCCATGAACCAGAGCCGCCTCCTCCAGAGATTCAAACTGGTGAGACGGACACCCCACGCAGTGCATACCCTCCCGCATAAGAATCCCGGCCATGTTCTCATTGATCTGGAGAATCTGACCCATCAGCATGTCCTTGGTTATCTTTGCCATAGCTTGGCACCTCCTTATTGTCTTACCGGCATTTGCACGGTTTTTTCTTCTTTGCTTCATGCAACGTTTATTATAATCGAATTCCGACTATTTTACAAGGAATTATAGATAGAAATTTCTAAATTTTTCACTTGTATAATGGGCTTGTTTATATTAAAATAGAGCCAAGGTCAAACAAGGACCACCACCAGAAAGTAAAAGGAGGATATGAACAATGGCATATGTAATTGGCGATGATTGCGTTAGCTGCGGCGCTTGCGCAGAGGTATGTCCGGCAGAGGCTATCAGCGAAGGTGATGGAAAGTACGTTATCGATGCAGACGCTTGCTTAGACTGCGGTACCTGCGAAGCAGAATGTCCCAACGAAGCAATCAGTGCAGAATAAGACACGAAAGCTTAGAAAAACAAGATTTATAAAAGAGACAGGCCTATACGGTCTGTCTCTTTTTCTCCCTGCCAAAAAGCCCCATCCTTTTCTTTTCCCCGTTTTTCCGAAACAACGCCAGCTGCTTTCTGGCCTTCTGGGAATTGCGGATGGTCTCGTCCAGCTTCCGGAAACGCTCGTCCTCCCGCTCCTCCTTCACCCGCAAAAGATAGTCCATCTCCTTGATCACATGATCGCTGACCTGAACGCTAATCTCCTTTCCCAGCTGCTCCGTGTTGTCCTCCAGAGCCTCAGAAATAAGGCGGCTCATAATGGTCTGAAATTGCAGCATTTTTTCCTCCGGCTCATTGGCCTGGGTCAAGGCCGTGCTGTCCAGCCGGGCCACCAGACCGCTCACCTGGAGATCTCCGTGGCCGAGCTCCGGCAGAATGCTCTTAATGGCCTTCAGCTGCACCCCCTGCTCCTTTAGTTCTTTAATATTCTGAAATAACCGTATATTTTCTTCTGTATAATAGCGATGTCCCATCTCATTCCGTGAAATGGGGAGCTCCAGCTCTTCTTCCCAGTAACGAAGAACATGAGCTTCCACGTCTATCAGCTTAGACGCCTCGGAAATCATGTAACGTATCTCGCTCATGCACATCCCTCCAATATGTAAAATTTTTCCATATAATAGATTATAACATGGCTTGTCCTGGTATACAAGAAAAATATTGGAAATTTTTTACAAATTCTATCTTTTTTATAAAATTCGAAAAAAGATAGAAAAAGGGGCACAAACGCACTTCTTAATTTTTCTTAAAGGTTTCCCCTATGCCGGGCAAATCTACAAAAGCTATGGTACAATGAAGCAAAGAAAAAATTCAGCTTTTCAAAAAGGAGGCCCTTTATGTTTCGCTATGTACATACCAATATCATTGCAAAGGATTTTCAAAGACTTGTTGATTTTTATAAAGAGGTGTTTCAGTGTAAAAGCATTGGGGAGACAAGGGATTTGCGGGGGGAATGGCTGGATAAGCTTACCGGCCTGCCCCATGCCCATATCCGGGGAGAGCATCTCTGTCTGCCGGGCTATGGGGAGGATCATCCGACACTGGAAATCTTTTCCTACGACACCATGAAGGAATCGGATATTGCCATCAATAAGCGCGGAATCGCACATCTGGCCTTTGAGGTGGATCAAGTGGAGGAGACCCTGCGGCTCTTACTGGAAAAGGGGGGAAGCCAGATTGGGGAGCTGGTGCAAACCGTGTATGCGGATGGGCGAAAGGCCGTGTTTGTCTATGCCACAGACTGCGAGGGAAATATCATTGAACTACAGAGCTGGTCTGAATGAAAATCCATGTGTCATGCAAAAAGGAGGCGCCTATGCTTAAAAAATATTCTCAGGGGAGGGTACGGATACTCTGGATAGCTCTGGCTGCTCTGGCGGTCCTGGCAACCCTTTGGCTGGTATTTTCCCATCCCTCTCAGGCTCCTTCCCAAGAGGGAAGCTCTGCATGCTCCGGCTCTGAGGATTCTGCCCTGTCTCAGACCACTCAAACCCCGGACGCATCTCCCCACCCAATCTCCCAGGATCCCGCCTCCCGCCAGGCCCTTCTCAACAGCCCTCAGGCTTTGGAGCTCACCAACCAGATGCGGGCCCGCTACGGCCCGGACGTCACCCTGGAAACCATAGAAAGCTCCCTGTACACCTTTCAAAAGACCATCTCCCGGCCCACGGAGGGAACCTTTCTCTTTCAGGCAGAGCTTTCTCCAAATCCGCAGGTGGAGCCCGCTGACAATTATATGGCAGAGCTCTTTTATTTTCTGGGAAATACCTTTGTAAGCTCCGGCAATCTGACCATTCAGTGGGAGGAGACGGGAAGCGGGGTCTCCCGGCAGTATACCCCTGTGTTCTCTTCCTATGGAAGAAGCGCCTATATGATGGAGGCTTTTTGTGGAAACGTGTGTGATTTTGTGGAATATTGCATGCAGAATTACGACTTTTCCAGAAATCCCCAGCTGCTATCCAAAATTCAAGTAGAATACGGCACAGAGCGCGCCTCCTTTGAAGCTTTTCAGATGGACTCCTATGAACGGGTGGATTTTTACAATGCTCTCTATGCCTTTATGGATGATTTCACCCTCCGGGCTTACACCGCGCTTGCCAAGACCCGGGGCTCTGAAAAAGAGCCGGCTCTGGATCCGGGGGACGCCGCGTCCTCCGCAGATCCGGAGGTTCTGGCCGCCTGGCTTAAGCTGGAGGCTGACTGCTCCTTCCAAAGCCCCCAGGGCATGGAATACCGCATGGTGGGCGTGGATCGGGCTGCCGGAAGCTCCTACTATGTGCTCCTTGGCACTTGGGATCAGGGGCGCACCTGCTCCTTTCTCAACCCGGATCCCTACAACGGCAGCGGAGGCGCAGCCAAATGGCTCAGCTTTCTGGATGAAAGCCTGGGCTTTTCCTGCCTGGCCTACAGCGGCGGCTCCTACGGAAGCCTTTACCGCACAGAGGACGGGGGACGCACCTTTACGGAAATCGAATATCCCTCCCCCAAAATCACCCTGTCAAACGGCTCCTATTACAATCCCTTTGTTATGCCCGAGAAGGTCTACGAAGAAAATGGGCAGCTCTATCTGGTGGCCGGACAGGGGCCGGAGGGAGATTACTATGGGGAGAATGGCCGGTGCAGCGGGCTTTATTGTTCAGGGGACAGGGGAGAAACCTGGACCTATGTGGGAGAGGCTCCTGCTAATGACACCCCTACATAGGGGGCACTCGCTCTGTGGTAAAGTTTTTAAAGGTGGTAAATTCCGGCATCCACAAGAGATTTACCGGCCCAATGGGGCCGTTTCTCTGCTTGGCCACAATGATCTCCGCCAGATCCTTATCCTCACTGTCCCGATTGTAATAGGCGTCCCGGTAAATAAACATGACCACGTCCGCGTCCTGCTCAATGGCCCCGGATTCCCGGAGATCCGAGAGCATGGGCCTGTGATCCGGCCGCTGCTCCACGGCCCGGCTCAGCTGAGACAGCGCCACCACCGGCACATTCAGCTCACGGGCCAGGCTCTTTAGGCCCCGGGAGATATCGGAAATCTCCTGCTGCCGGGATTCTGATCCCCGGCCGCTTCCCGTCATCAGCTGCAGGTAGTCAATCATCACAATCTGCAGGTTATTTTCCAGCTTATATTTTCTGCACTTGGAGCGCAGCTCCGCCAGAGTAATGCCCGGCGTATCGTCAATAATCATATGGGATCGGGCCACACCCTCTGCCCCCTCCACCAGCCGCTCCCAGTCGCTGTCCGCCAGGTTTCCGCTGCGAAGCTTCTGGGCATCCACACCGGATTCCATGGAGAGCAGACGGTTTACCAGCTGCTCCTTGGACATCTCCAGGCTGAAAATAGCCACGGTGAGATTGTTGCGAAACGCCATATATTGGGCAATATTCAGGGCAAAGGCCGTCTTTCCCATGGAGGGGCGGGCTGCAATCAAAATCAGATCCGAGGGCTGCAGGCCGGCTGTCTGATAATCCAGATCCTTAAAGCCCGTGGCCAGCCCCGTGACATTTCCCTTGGTCCGGGAGGCTGCCTCGATTTTCTGCAGGGCATTGAGAACCACCTGCTTAATGGGAACAAAATCCCCGCCGCCCCGGCGCTGCGCCAATTCGAACACACGTTTCTCCGCCTGCTCCAAAACTGTCTCCAGAGGTTCCTTTCCCTCATAGCACGCGTTGGAAATCTCCTCGTTTAACCGGATCAGCCTGCGCAGGGTCGCCTTCTCCGACACAATCCGAATGTAATGCTGCACATTCTCTGTCACGGAAACGCTGTTCAGCAGCTCCTTCATAAATTCCATGCTGCTGATCTCCGGCGGAACCCCCTTAGTCCGCAGTCGCTCCTGAACCATCACCAGATCCACTGGCTTGTCCTCATTAAACAGCTCCACCATGGCCTCAAAGATGACTCCATACTGCCGCTGATAAAAATCCTCTCCGGTCAAAAGCTCTCCGGCAGCCATTACCGCATCCCGATCCATAAACATGGACAGAATCACAGACTTTTCTGCCTCTCCGCTGTGAGGCATGATCCGCTTTACTACCGCTTCATCCATCAAACTCTATCCTCATCCGTGTTCTCCGGCCCTGGGCTCTTAAGCCTCCTCCACAATCACCTTCAGCTCTGCCGTCACCTTGGGGTGCAGCTTAATGGGCACCATGTGTGTTCCCACCGTCTTAATGGGGTTGGGCAGCTGCATTTTCTTTTTGTCCAGCTCCAGTCCCAGCTGCTCTGCAGCTGCCTGGGCGATTTCCTTGGTGGAAACGGATCCAAAGGTCCGTCCCCCCTCTCCTGCCTTAATCTGAAGCACCACCTGCTTGCCGGAAAGCTCCTGGGCAAAAGCTACCGCCTCTGCGTGAACCTCCTTGGCTACCTTTTCCTCATTGGCCTTCTTAAGCTTCAGATCGTTTAAGTTCTTGGGGGTAGCCTCCAGTCCAAACTTTTTCGCCAGAATAAAATTCCTTGCATAGCCGTCATTTACATTGACAATCTCCCCCTTCTTTCCCAGGGATTTTACGTCCTCAGTCAATATTACCTTCATTATAAATCACCTTCCTCTATCATTTTATCAATGGTGTGCTTGACAATCTCCATAGCCTCCTCCACACCACAGTCCAGCTGGGCTCCGGCCACGCTCATATGGCCCCCGCCGCCCATGCGCTCCATCATTACCTGCACATTGACCTCGTCAATGGATCGGGCGCTCACATAGGTGCGGTGGTTATATTCTGTCAGCACAATGGATGCCTTCACACCCACAATGTTTAAAAGCTCATTGGCTGCCTGGGCTCCCACAATGGTGGGGCTCTCCAGATTCTCATGGGGGCACACGGAAAGGGCAAAGCCCTCGTAAACCTCCGCATGGCGCACAGCCTCCGCCCGGGCCTTATAGGAGCGCATATCATTGCGGAAAAGCTTGCGCACCCGGGTAATATCCGCCCCGCTTCTGCGCAGGAAGGCCGCCGCCTCAAAGGTACGCACCCCAGTCTTGCTCATAAAGTTGTCCGTATCCAGCACCATCCCCGCATACAGACAGTCTGCCTCCAAAGCTTTGATTTTCAGCCCCTCGTCAAAATACTGGAGAATCTCTGCCACCATCTCACAGGCCGAGGAGGCATAGGGCTCAATGTAGGACAACACTGCATTTTCAATGTGCTCATTGCTCTGCCGGTGATGATCCAGCACCACAATGGTGGGGGTCCGGGTCAAAAGCTCGCTGCACTCCGTGTAGCTGGGCCGGTTGGTATCCACCACCACCACCACGGTCTGCCGATCGACCATCTCAATGGCCTGGAGACTGGTCACAAACATGTCCGGCTCATAGCCGGGATTGTCCAAAAAGCTGTCCCGCAGAGGCCGCACCGTAGCCGTCACCTCATTCATCACAATGTAGGCCCGCTTTCCCAGCACCCGGGCTGCTCGATAAATGCCGATAGCCGCTCCAAAGGAGTCCAGATCCGCCATCTTATGCCCCATGACAAGAACCTTATCCTTGCCCTCAATGAATTCCCGCAGAGCATGGGCCTTTACGCGGGCCTTTACACGGGTGGTTTTCTCCACCTGCTGGGTCTTGCCGCCATAGTAGGAAATATGCTCCCGCTCCTTCACCACCGCCTGATCGCCGCCCCGGGCCAGGGCCAAATCCATGGCAGTGCGTGCATATTCGTAGTTCTCACTGTAGGTACCGCCTCCAAGGCCCAGGCCGATGCTCAGGGTGACGGCAATCTCATTTCCGATGTTTACGGTCTTGACATCCTGGAGAAGCTCAAATTTGCTCTCCCGCATGCCCGGCAGCTCCCGCTCCTTGAGAACCACAAAGTATTTGTCCTTCTCCAGCTTTTTCACAATGCCGTTCATGGAGGCAATATACTTATTGATCTTTCGGTCTACCAGAGCCACCAAAAGAGAGCAGCGCACCTCCTCCACATTCTCCAGCACTTCCTCGTAGTTATCAATGTAGATGAGCCCGGCCACCAGCCTCTGCTCCTTATTTTCCCGGATATAGCGGTTGATCTCCGTCTCGTCAAACAGGTACAGGGCAATGAGATATCCCTCATACTCCTCCATATCCACCAGCTCACTGGTCCGTATAATCCGGTCCAGGGAAATCAAATCCATGTCCACCTGGTAATCCCGGTCCTCATGAGTGATATGCAGGGAGCTCTTTTCCTCGCCTCCTGCCTGGGGCAGAATGTTTTTGTTAATCTCCGGGAAAATATGGGAGATCAGCTTTCGTTCCCGCCGCTCCGTATCCGTGATTTTCATAAAGGCCCGGTTGGACCAGATGACCCTTCCCTCCTCGTCCAAAAGCGCATAGGGAATTTTCAGCTCCTTCAAAAGCTTCCGCTGAATCTGTCCGTACTGGGTGGCAAAAGTGATAAGATGGTTATATATCTGACGCTTATAGTAAAAATAGATCACCACTGCCGCAATCAGATAGACAGCCAAAAAAATGCTCATACAAAGGCCTGCATTTATGGATATAAAGTAAATCACTCCATTCATCACAGCCAGCAGCACTGACAAAATCACCGGCCACCGCATAAAGGCGCCCAGCTGCCCCTTAAAATGAATTTT
The DNA here is from genome assembly GCA_947574135.1 of uncultured Lachnospiraceae bacterium. Classification (GTDB taxonomy): domain Bacteria; phylum Bacillota; class Clostridia; order Lachnospirales; family Lachnospiraceae; genus RGIG4284. The sequence continues at coordinate 6,998 of CANPIM010000027.1, read as the reverse complement.
ATTTTTCATAGTTCCGCCTTCTGCTCCTACCTATAAATTTGGTTCAAGTCCGTCAAGTGAGCATAATGTCTGCCATCATTGTACCACACCTTGGCTGAATTTTCTACTGAAAAAGTAAAAGTATGGAGACTGGCCTGTTCTGCCCGCCTGTCTCCATACTTTTTCTTCTCTCGTATTCACTTAATGTCAATGTCCAGCGGCTTATCCAGCTCCTCTGACACATACTTTCCGTTCTTTTTTCTCTGGCGTACACATTCCGACAGAAGATACTCAATCTGCCCGTTTACTGAGCGGAAATCGTCCTCTGCCCAGGCGGCAATCTCATTGTAAAGCTTGGCGGAAAGGCGCAGGGGAATCTGTTTTTTCTGTGTATCTGCCATATCAGTACAGGCTGCCTGAATTTACCACGGGCTGAGCGTCGTGGTTTCCACACAGTACCACCAGAAGATTGGACACCATTGCCGCCTTGCGCTCCTCGTCCAGCTCTACCGTGTGCTTCTCGTTTAACCGCTCCAGGGCCAGCTCCACCATGCCCACAGCTCCGTCCACAATCATCTTTCTGGCGTCCACAATGGCGGAGGCCTGCTGTCTTTGCAGCATGACTGCCGCGATCTCCGGAGCATAGGCCAGGTAGGTGATCCGGGCCTCCAGCACCTCCAGTCCTGCATCCGCTACCTTCTGCTGAATCTCATTGCGAATGCGGGAGGCTACGATCTCGCTGGAGCCCCGCAGGCTGCCCTCATCAGCCACCCCGTCCCCGGTGGTGTCCACATTGGGAGCCACATCATAGGGGTAAATGCGGACAATATTCCGGAGCGCGCTGTCACACTGCAGGGACAGGTATTCCTTATAATTGTCCACCTCAAACACAGCCTTGGCCGTGTCCACCACCCGCCACATGACGGCAATGCCAATCTCCACAGGGTTGCCCAGGCAGTCGTTTATTTTCTGCCTGCTGTTGTTCAGGGTCATAATCTTTAAGGAAATCTTCTTTCCCACAGCCTCAGAGGCATTCACTCCTGCCCCTGCAGAAATCACCAGGGCCTTTCCGGAGCCTCCGTCCACATCCCCGCTCTGGCTCAGCCGGGTCTTGGCCGCAGGATTCATACCCGTGCAGAAGGGGTTCACATAGTAAAAACCCTCCTCCTTTAAGGTCCCAATGTAATTTCCAAACAGAGTCAGCACCAGGGCCTCCTGAGGCTTTAGCACCCTCAGGCCGCAAAAGGGGATCCATCCCAGGACCACCCATATAAGCCCCAGGACAAAGGGTCCTACAGACCAAAAGGTGGCTTCCTCATCCATTTGAATGCAGCCCCAGACCAAAAGGGCAATGCCGGCAGCATACAGCGCCAGGAAAAGCAGCAGCATGGACATTCCGTTTTTCTTATTGTTTAATATTCTTTCCTCCATGAAAAATCCCTCCGTTTATTTTGATATCAAAATCATATCATGTAGATATAATTTTGTCAAGAGAGTTTTTCAGATATTAAAAAACAGGTCCTTAGACCTTCTCCTGTCCCGCTTTGCAAGAAGAACAGCCGCAAATATCCACCGGCAAGTAGAAGGCTCCCGCTTTGCACCTGGCACCCAGATTACCATGATCACAGTATCCCAGAAATCCTTCTTCAATTTTGCCGCATTTTTCAATCCGGTCGTATGCCAATTGCCTGATTTATCCTCTTTTACCCCAAGAATAATAACGCCGCCATAACAATTAGCGAATGCAGAATAGGTATCCCACAAGCTGTTTAGAAGTCCGCCTTCTGCCCTTTCCCTTTTTACTTCCTTGTTCTAAATCCATCAAAAAGCCCCCAGGATACCTGCAAAGCAAATACCCTCGGGGCAAGCATGGGCATGACATCAGCAAAAATCCCGCTCTAGCCTACCCACAATCTGGTACATCTCTGATTTGGTGGTAACATTCCTTGCTGCCTCTACCACCTGACGTTTTTCTTCATCATTCAATTTGGCATATGCATCCATTGCCCTGGGATTTGCTCCAAGCTGAAAGCTTAATCCCATAGGCATATCATAGCTATTATCTGCTTTTCCCTCCATTTGCCTTCCTCCTCTAAAATATTCCAATTAGTTTTCCAATCCAATATCCCAGTCCAAGCACCCAGCTGGAAAAGATCCCATACAAAATCACCGGCCCTGCAATTGTAAAAATTTTACAACCAATGCCAAATACCTGCCCCTCCTTCTGAAACTCAATAGCCGGAGCCGCCACGGAATTGGCAAACCCGGTAATAGGCACCAGGGCTCCGGCTCCGCCCCACTTGGCAATGCTGGGATAAATGTTTAGCCCTGTTAAAATCACGCTGCTCAGAATCAAAAGCATGGAGCACCAGGATCCGGCCGTCTGCTTATCCAATCCCTGAGCTCCCGCCACATTTAAAATCACCTGCCCCAGGCAGCAGATAATGCCTCCTGTAATAAACGCCTTTAGCATCTCCAGGGGCAGGCTGTGCGTGGGCGTTACCTGCTTGACATAATCCCCATACTTCTTTTTTTGCTCCTGATCCAAGGTATCCACAGCCGAAAGCTCCTGTAAAATCTGCTCCTTCTCCTGTGTCTGGCTGTCCTTTTGCCGTTGGTTGTCTTTGTTTCCCGCTTTATTTTCCCCGTGCTCCATCTCAGATTCCGCCTTTCCTGATCTCTGTCTCTGATTTCCTGTTTATGATTCTCTGTGTTTATATTCCGTCTCTTTTTCCCTGTCTCTTTTTCAACTTCCTTTCCCTTATATCCCTGCACCCGAATTCCCGCATTTTCCCATGGGGCTTTCCTGCCCTTCTACCATCTCTGGGCAAAAAACAGGAGCGCTCCCAGGGTTCTGCCGACAGCCATACTCAATATAATCAGCTCCATCCCCCGGCGAAGGGTAATCCTTCTGGTAAAAATAGGGATAATATTCACAATCTCCGTGAGGGCCATGGCCCAGGCGCCTACGAAGATTCCGGAAAATGCCCCAAAAATCGCTACCCCAATCCGACCGGCTGGCACGGCTATCTCATAGACACTCACAAGGTTTCCCAAAATGCCGCCCAGAGCAATGGCATCCTCATACCAGAATACATATTTTGCCGTGTGAGTCTTTCCTGCAAACCGGGAAACCACCCCCAGGGCTATAATCAGTGCAAATAGTCCCCCTGCCACCGCAAAACCGGCGGAAAGTCCCATAAGGCCCATCAATACCTGCTGCCACCACATGTTCTCTGTCTCCCTTTAAGCTTCCAAATTTTTCCAGCCCCACATTTTTCCTGTATGCTAATTGGTCTGAGACTCCTTTTTATGCACGCCGTTTCTTCCTGCCGTCATAATCAGGGTGGTGTCCACGTCATCCTCATACTGGCGCATTTCCACCTCAATGGGGGTGGGATCCTTGGTGAGGCGCCGGCCTCCCAGGTGATTAAAAAACGCAACAATTCCCACAGAAAGCCCCAGAGAATAGGTAAGCTCCAGAATGGTAAAGCCGTTGGACGCCTCCCCTGTGACCAATTCATACACCTGTGCAAAAAGCTTTGTGGTAGACACATCATTGTTAAAGGCCATAATAGAAAATACGGATCCAAAAAATGTAATCAGACATACCACACTGATCTTCAGAAACAGCAAGACAGGTGCATCCTTATCCTTTGTGGAGTATTCCACAATAAAGTCCGTCTCCCCCATATTCTGGATTTCCAAGTTTGGACAGACCTCATGAATCTTCTGCACCACCTCCACCACTGAGCAGATCTGTCTGGCTGCGCAGGTGTGAGAGCCCTTCTTAATATTCTGAAAGGTAAAAAGCTTTATGGGCTTAAGCTTATTCACAAGGGCCGAATTGCTGCACTCCATATCCGCCACGTCTCCCAGGGTCACGCTCTTTGTGCGCACGGCCATATTTTTGTCAAATTTCAAATACAGGATATCACTCACAGCAAAACCTCCTCTTCCGGCTCCAGCACAATGGCCAGGCAGCTCAAAGGCTCTGTCTGCCGCCACACCAGGGTACCGCCGGTGTAGGGCCCTTTGTCCTCTTCCCCATATACATAATATAAAACGCCAAACAGGACCGCCGCCAGCGCCAAAGCAATGAGGCAGACCCGGTATTTCATGCGGTTCATAGCTCTCCTCCAGTTCTGTTCCTGCAAAACCACGCAAATCACATTTGCAGGCTTTTGATTTTTCTTTATTATGTCCTGGTTTATGGGGAATATGCACGGGGATTTTTGACTCTGTTCTTGGTACATAGCAAAAAGGCTGCCCTGCCTGGAAAGCTTCCAAAATCAGGTACAGCCCTTTTATTTTTCTTCCTAAAATTCTAAGTCTAAAATTTACAGTCGCTCAAACTCCTCGGGCAAAAGTCCAAAAAATTTCAGCGCTGTCACGATTTCCCGGTCCCAGAAATCCCAGTTATGCATTCCCGGGCTCACGTCCAGGGTTAAGTCCACCCCCGGCTGCTCCATAGCCCTCTTTGCAAAGGCCTGGCACTGCTCCAAAAGAAAATCATCCTGACCGCAGCACATGTAGATTTTCGGCTTGTGTCCCTGATGGGCACGAAACTCCTCCAGACAATGATAGAGATTGTATGCGGAATTGTTAAAGCTTTCCCTTCCGCCAAATATGGCCTGGAGGTTGTTATTGGCATCCTCATCGTCCAGAGGCGGTCCTCCCTTGGCCCGCATTTCCGGCGTGTCCTCAATATCATACATGCTGATGGCCGGCGCCATGGCAATGACTCCGCCGTACTGCTCCGGACGGGTCAACCCCTCGTGCAGAGCTCCGTAGCCTCCCATAGACATGCCCCCAATATAGGTATCCTCCGGTCGCTCCGAGATAGGAAGCCAGTTTTTCAGTATAAGCGGCAGCTCCTCCGACAGATAGGTCTGATACCTGTGGGTCAAAACTCCGTCCACATAATTGGCCCGGTCTCCGTTGGGAAATACGGTGATAATCTCCTGGTTCCGCAGGTACCAGGCAATGCGGCTGTTTTTCAGCCAGCCTGTGTGGTCCTGGCAGTGTCCGTGCAGCAGATACAATACCGGATAGGTTTTCCCCTTTCGGGGCTCCGGCCATTCCAGGCGCCTCTCCGGCAGAAGGACCTCCACACAGGTGTCCATGTTTAGTGCCCTTGAATACAAATTTAAGCTTGCGATTGCCATTTACTCTTCCTCCTCTAAGCTTTCCAAAATTACCTTCCTAAGCCCCTCCTCCAGTTCTTGCCTGAGAGCGTCCCCAGGGCTGTAAAAGGTTACGCCCTTCTTTTTTAATTCCTCATATACGGCATCCCGGTTTTTCTCATGCTGCTCCTGCAGCCACACGGACACCTCTTCTGCCGCCTTTTGCACCACCTCCCTCTGCTCATGGGTCATTTCCTGAAACACCTCCTCCGATATAAAAAAGGTATCCACAGAAACCCCATGTCTGGTTTCCAGACAATATTTACACTTCTCATATAGATTGTAACGCAAAACGGACTCTCCATCAAGCTCCGCCCCATCCAAAAGTCCGGCCTGCAATCCGTCATATACCTGTGCCAGGGGCATGGATGTCATGGAAGCCCCCAGGGACTGAAACATGGCCGTATACAGGGAAACCGGGGGCATCCACAGCCTTAAGCCCTCAAAATCTGCCGTTTCCTCAATCCTGTCACTGACCCAGACATTACGCACGCCCTCCACGGAAAAACCCATACACCGGATATGGGCAGACTGACGCATTTCCTCCCACATCCCCTGAAATTCCTCTCTTCGGCAAGTCTCTACGGCCTCCTCCTCGTCCCGCAGCTGGGAGGCCAGAGTAAAAATCTCCGGAAATAACCCCCCCACAGACTCTACCGGTAAAAAGGCCATCTCCACAGTGCCAATCCGGATTCCCTCCAGAATCGTCACCTGATCCCCCAGCTGTTCACTTGGGTAAAGCTGTACCTCAATGGTGCCCCCAGACTCCCTCTCAATTTTATCCTTTAACATTTCCAGCCCCTGATAGCCTGTGCTTTCCGGAATTTTCGTGGTTGCCACCTTTAACAGCAGGGGCGCCTCCTCATCGGCCAGATACTCGGATCCCTCTGAAGCCTGCTCCTCTTTCCTGTCTGTTCCGGGAATCTTGTCCACCCCCTCCTGTGCCCCGGGCTCCTTGTCTGTTCCCATCCCCGGCTTCTGTCCGCAGCTGACGCACACCAAAAGAAAACCTGTCAAAATCCATGTATAGAGAACCCTTCTTTCTATCCTTCCCATTCGTATCCTTCCCATATGGCTTTCTTCCTTCCATTTCTGCCTAAAATAGTGTACAATGAAAAAGCAGCATGATTTTCAACTGCCAAAAAGGAGCTGACCTATATGATACATACCGGAACCAAAAGTACCTTTACCCGTTACTTTTCCCTGATTCTTATCTTAGTATTTACTCTGCTGAGTTTATTTTCCCTTTACATTTATTATATGTCCTACGATAACTTTTCTGCCCAACAGGATCTGTCCGAGCAGGGAATCCTAAATCAGGCCATAGAAAAAGTGGACAATTCCTTTTATTTTATCAATCAGCTTGCGGCTGCCACCGCTAACAACAGCGATGTGGTCAAGTCTGGCATCTCCCCCAGCCTGGAAAACCGCCAGCGCAATTTTTCTATCATCACTACCCTGAAAAATCTGTCTGAGGAAAACAATTATCTGGGCAAAATTTATCTCTATGAGCACACCAAGGGCTACTTGTTTACCTCTGACAGCGACATCACCACTCTGGAAGGTTCCCCGGAATCTGCCACCATTTTATACTGCCTCTCCTCTGCTCCCTCCATTGTTTTGGAGGAGGAAAACAACCGATATTGCAGTCGTCTGATCCAGGACGGACAAAAGCTGTATCTGGTCTATGACTTTGTCTATTCCTCCAAGGGCCCTCTCAATACACTGATTCTGCAGCTGAATAAGGACCAGCTGTTTACCAATTTTCTGGATACCCCCTCACTGGGAGACTATCACGTAAGCATCCAGGGAACCCGAAAGAGTCCGGTGTTT
>CANPIM010000026.1 GCA_947574135.1 uncultured Lachnospiraceae bacterium | reverse complement strand
TAAAGGACAACTGCATTTCGAGTGCAGCTCGTTATGACCGCTTCGATAACTCTCCATTTTTTATTTTTAATCCGCGCATCTTACGTTGAACGAGGGACATATACGTTACCTTTGTAGTTAACTCAGCCCAGGCTCCCCTACGGCACACAAAAGGTTCTACTTAGAGCTGCTTCATTCCTGACCTGACTCGGTTCATAGAGTTCTGTTGCGTAGGACCCAGACGTCAATGTCACTTGCAAAGGGCAGCTTTATATCCTTTCGCCCGAAGCAAGATATCACCCCTGCTATGGCGGATTGCAGGTACAGGGCACCGCCAACTCCCCGGCTGCGCGGAAATTTTAAACCTACCATTAAGACTAGGATTTCAGTATAACGAAATTTTAATTCTTTGTCAATTATTTTCTGTCCCTATTCCAAGCCAATCCTGTCCCAATTCTAAACCAATTCTAATTCCAAGCCAATCCTGTCCCAATTCTAAACCAATCCTAATCTTAAGCTCTAATCCCTCAGTCTCCATCTCTCCACGCAATTACGGTCTCCACAGCCTTTCGTGGTCTTTTATCAGGCTCCTCGTCACCATAGCCTATGGCCAGTGCCGCTATCAATTCTCCCTCTTCCCCAAGCCATTGCTGCAATTCCTCATATGCAAAATAAATATCACAGATCCATAAGCTTCCCAATCCCAATTCTTCTGCAGCCAGCGTCATATTTTCTATAGCTGCACCTACAGACTGCGCATTACAGATCTCATAAATGCGTTCCTCCGGGTCCAGGACCTTATGGATATCCAGACCCAGGGGATTAACTATCCAGACAATAACGGGAGCCTGCCCCATAATCTCCAGGGTATGATAGGCTCCTGCCAAATGACAGCCGCTCTCCGGAAGCAGAGGGGAAACCTTCTCCCTCTCCAGCCCCTTCTTCATGGCCGCCAACCCATCCCTCTTTGCTGCTCCTGTGGTAACAACAAATTTCCAGGGCTGGCGATTCTTGGAAGAGGGCGCAAGCATCCCAGCCCTTAAAATTTCCTCTAACAGCTCTCTGGAAACAGGAGTTTCCTTATACTTTCGAATGCTTCTTCTCTTTTCAATGGCTGTCAGCATATCTCTCCCCTTTTCCGAATACGCAGGCGCCGAAAAAACTCCGTCAATAGCTCCCCGCATTCTTCCTTAAGAACACCCCGCTCCACCTGGACCTGATGATTAAATTGTTCCATCTCCAGCAGGTTTATAATGGATCCTGCACATCCGGCCTTGGGATTCATGCTGCCAATAACCACCCGTCCCATCCGGGCCTGCACGATTGCTCCTGCACACATCTGGCAGGGCTCCAGGGTAACATACAGAGTGCAATCCTCCAAACGCCAGTCCCCCGTTTTTTTACTCGCCCTTCCAATGGCTAATAGCTCTGCGTGAGCCAATGCACTTTTATCTGTATTCCTCCGGTTGTACCCTCGTGCTATAATCCGTTCATCCCTGACAATCACGCAGCCAATGGGAACCTCCTCCCGCTCCCCTGCCTTCTTGGCCTGTCGGATTGCCTCTTTCATAAATCTCTCATCTGCTGTCATTTTTATACTTCCTCAACCCTGCGAAACCAGTACCCAAAATTTCCATTTCTATTTCCTGGCCCTCTGCTTCTTCGAAACTCTTCAAAGCCAAAAAGCTCTGCCATCATTTCCTCTTTTTCACTGTATATTCCTGGCACTCCCAGGTAAAATACCACTTTTCCCTCCTGCTCCTGCCTGCACAAAAGCAAATGGCGAAACTGGTAATATCCGTGGAGTAAAAAGCTGTTATTCCCAAGCACCCAGCTTCCCCTGGGCAATCGCTGCAAATCTCTGGGGCCAATGCGAATGCAAGCCATGGGAGGCTTCCCACTCTGGTATAGCTGCTGTACCGGAAAATGGCGAACCAAATACTCCCATTTCTCCTGGCGGGTATCCACTCTCTTCCCTGTATCCTCCCTTTGCTGTGCACCCTCCATAGACTGAGCGCTCATTCGAGAGGCGGTAGCCGCTTCCTGTGGCGTTTCCATGGTTTCCCTCAGGTCTGCCATTGCAGGCATCTCCGTTGTTCCTGATTTTTCAGCCACGTCTACTGTCCCTGGCCGTTGGGATCCAGCCACCATTTCCGCCACCTTTCGCATTACATCCCTTTGCAGAGGTTCTTCCTCCCGGCTTTTCTCTGACTCCGGTATTTCCGCAGCCTTTATGGGTTCTTCCAAATTTTCCATAACCTTTACGGGTTCTGGCGGTTCTTCCGGATTTTTTGCAGCCTTTATGGGTTCTTCCAAATTTTCCGAAATCTTTATCGGCTCTTGCAGTTTTTCCGGATTTTCCGAAGCTTTTATCGGTTCTTCCGGATTTTCCGAAGCTTTTATCAGTTCTTCAGACCTCTCCAGGGTCTCTGGCTTTCCCAGGTTTTCCAGCTCCTCTTTTCGCTCATCAGACCCTTTTGCAGCTTCTACGGGCTCTCCCGGTTTTTTCAACTCCTCTTTCCACTCATCAGGCCTTTTTGCAGCTTCTATGGGCTCTCCCTGGTTTTCCAGCTCCTCTTTTCGCTCATCAGACCCTTTTGCAGCTTCTATGGGCTCTTCCAGGTTTTCCAGCTCCTCTTTCCACTCATCAGGCCTTTTTGCAGTTTCTATGGGCTCTCCCGATTTTTCTTCGATTACCTCCGATTCCTCATATATGTGAAAGCTGTCCACATTTACAAGATTGTCCTCCCACTGTGAGGCATATTTCTGTTGTTTTGGCCCCTCTATCAGGATACCGCCTGTATCCTCCAGAGTAGCGGCTATGCCTTTTATCTGGTCCAGAGAAAGCTTTCCCTTCCATAACATACCAGTGCCCTCCGGACCTAGCCTTCCCAGAAAAATTCCTTCTATTTTATCGTCCCGCTCTGCAAAGAGATATGCTTTGTAGGAGGTCTGCTCCTGTGGATTCTTTTTCAGCTGAATGGTAATCTTACATTCTCTGTCTCTTACTTCTGCCTTTACAAAGCCGGTGTTTCCCTTTCGTTCTCCCTCCTCATAGGTATAAATATAGGAAATTATCCGTTTATACTCTGGCATAAATGCCTCCCAGCCTCTATTTTCTCTGGAAGCATTCTATGCATGGCCTAACAGGTTTATACCAGCAAATTGCTCAGCTGTGCAAACTCCTCCAGGGTCAGGGCTTCTCCCCGGATATTCACTGGCCAGCCAAGCTTCTCAAGGGCTATGGTCAATTCCTCCTTTGTAAAAGGCAAGTCCGTGGCATTTGTTAGGCTGTTTAGCAATGTTTTTCTTCTCTGGTTAAAGGAGGCCCGGATCATCCGAAACATCAGCGCTTCATTTTTCACCTCTACCGGTGGGTTTTCATGACGGATCAGCTGAATCACCGCAGATCCCACCTTTGGTCTTGGCATAAAGCAATTCGGAGGAACATTGGCCATAAGCTCCGGTCTGGCATAATACTGAATCGCCAGAGACAGCGCTCCATAGTCCTTGGTCCCCGGCCCCACTTTCATGCGTTCTGCCACCTCTTTCTGGACCATAATGGTCAGGCTTTCCAAAGGAACACCATTTTCAAAAAGTCCCATAATAATGGGGGTTGTAATATAATAGGGAAGATTTGCAACCACCTTAATGGGCCGCCCTGCATTCCGCTCCTCTGCAAGCCTTGGAATATCCACCTTCAGAATATCCTCATTGAGAACCGTCACATTTTCAAAGCCCTCCAGGGTATCCTCCAAGATGGGAATCAGGGCTTTATCAATTTCCACTGCCACTACCTCCCGGGCCGCAGCAGCCAAATATTGTGTCATGGTGCCAATCCCAGGTCCTATTTCCATCACAAAATCTTCTTTTGTCACCTTAGCTGACCGAATTATTTTTTGCAAAACATGGGGATCTATTAAAAAATTTTGGCCGTATCGCTTTTGAAATACAAATTTATATTTCTGCAAAATTTCTATGGTTTTCTGTGGATTTCCCAGATAAGGTTCCGGTACAGACATTTTTCTTCCTCTTCTTTCTATTATATCCTCTTAGCACAGTCCATACATTTCCCGGGCATTTTTATCTGTCACCTGGATTACCTCCTGAGAAGAAATCCCCTTTAGCTCTCCGATAGCCTCCGCCACATAGGTGAGATATTGTGAGCTGTTGCGCTTTCCCCGAAAAGGAACAGGCGCCAAATAAGGGCAATCTGTCTCCAGCAAAATCCTCTCCAGGGGAATCCTCTGTACGGTCTCCTTAAGCTTTTTTGCATTTTTAAACGTGACCACGCCTCCAACTCCAATATAATATCCCATATTCACATATTCCCTGGCCATTTCCGGGGAATAGGAAAAACAGTGGATGACACCGGAAAGCCCGGCCCCCTGCTCCTTCATCATGTCCATGGTGTCCTGAGCCGCCTCCCGGCTGTGAATAATCACAGGCAGCCCAAGCTCCCGGGCCAGCCCAAGCTGCCGTATGAACCAATATTTCTGCGTGTCGTGAGAAGCCTTGTCCCAATAATAATCAAGCCCAATCTCTCCCACAGCCACCACCTTTTCCCCCATGCACTGAGCGCGAAGCCAGGCAAATCTGTCCTCATTCAATTCCTTTACCTCATCCGGATGAATCCCAACCGCTCCATAGATAAATGGATACTGCCGGGTGAGATCTAAGGTACGCTCTACTCCGGAGAGGCTGGCGCTGACATTTACAATGCAGCCAATTCCCCATTCCGGCATCTTACGCAGAAGTTCCTCCCGATCTTCGTCAAAGGCCTCATCGTCAAAATGGGCATGACTCTCAAAAATCATTGTGCTTTCTCCCTTTCCGCCCCTTGTCTTTAAGCCAATATACCATTTTGCTTTCGGCATGTCAAAGAATTTCGTCCAAAATTCCAGGAATCTCTCTGAAGAATGGTGAAAAGCCCTCTTCTAATTTCCCACCGTATACTCCATATCTGCAAAGCGGACCACATCTCCGGTTCTGAGCTGTGCCGTCTCATTTGGCTCTAGCAGCCTGGCATTCAAATAGGTTCCGTTTGTAGAATTCAAATCCGTCATAAAGTAGCCCTGTTCCCGCTTTTCTATCCGCGCATGAATGCGGCTCACTGTAGGATGATTGATGTATCCGTCCACTGCATCCCTCTTTTTACCGATTAAAAAATATTCTCCAGACACAGGCAAAGGCTCCACGGCCGGGTTTGGACTATACAATACCAGCCTTCGCTCCTGTCCCTCAGATAGAAGGCTGGTCTCCCCTCTGGGAGCCACCCACTCCGGTTCCTCTGAGGAAAATTCCTCGGAAAGTAAGCCTCCCCTCTCTGGTAAAAGCAAAGATTGCTCTGACTCTTTTTTTCTTCGTCTCCAAAAGGAAGCCTTTTTTGTCCCATAAGGCTTAGAGGGCTCTGCTATTTTACGGCTGGTGGGCTCCTGAGGCTCCTCCCAGGATAAACGAATATTTCCGGCCGTCCCAGGGGACTCCTCTGTTCGTTTTCCCTGAAGCTTCAGAATTTCTTCAATGGAACAATTCTCCTCACTGGCCATCTTATAAATTTCATAGCCAAGCTCCACTCCTTCCCGATCCTGACGGTCCAGCTTGCCCAAAAGATATTCTGCCAGCTCAAAAAACTGTTCCCGTACCGGCTTTTCATAATAGGGAAAATAGCAAAGTTCTGGCAAATCCATATCCAGGTTTAGATACATATATTCCGGACGCAGCATGAGATGATTTACATCCAGCAGATATTCTCTTGCCCCGGATATGGCTGTTTGAATTCCCTTTAAAACATGGATTAAATCCATATAAGACAGCCTTTTTCTCTCCAGCAAAAGGTCCAGAGATTGTCTGGAGGTCACCTCATAGTAAAAGCGCTGCTGTTGGTTCACCCCCTGCATGGTACAGCACAATAGTCCTGGAATCCTGTTTTCCTCCAGCATATATACTTCAAAGCCTTTTATTGGATCCGCCTGTTCTTCCTCTAATACCAGATAATTATGGTCCAGCTCTCTTTTAAACTCCAGCTTCAATGATTTCCCTCCTTTTCTCCGGAGACAGATACATCCTCTGTCCTATACAGACACATGCTTTATTCGTCTGTTATTTTCTCCCAAAGATTTTTTGTCTTTTTTATGCTCCGCAAAAAATCTACAGGATTTGTGTATAAAACCTCTTTTTTTGCCTCCAGAGAAAGCCCTCCAAAAAATCCGGTACTTCCCCTGATGCATACCTGTACCCTTCCAGATGTGGCAGAAGCCTCCACCTCGCACCCCTTGCAGGCCAGCCGTTTTTTATCTAGAAGAAGAAAAGCCTGCTCTCTGGCAAATGCGGCCCGTTCCTTTGCACTGGTGTCCTTTAGCTCTGCGGCCTTTTGGGCCGCCTCGTAGGCCGTGGATGCAAACACACTGGCGTCATGAAGGTACAAAATTGCCTGCAAAAGCACGGCAAGCAAAAAACACACAAAAGGTAGAATAAAAGATGCCTCTACCGTAAAACTTCCTCTCCGAAAATCCCGGTTCCCCTGGCAAAATCTTTTTCTTTTCATAGAAGCAATCCTCCCAAATACGCTGCCAGTAAAAAGGGAAGAAAGGGGATCTCTTTTTTCCTGTCCCCCCGATTGGTCAGTAAAATCCCGGCAGAAAATATGGCACACAGCAATAATCCCCATAAAAGCAGCCCCAGATTTTCTAAGAATCCCAGGTAAACCCCTGTGACGCACAGCAGCAGTCCGTCTCCCCAGCCGATCCCTCCCCTGGTTGCCCAGGAGAACACAAGCATCACAGCTCCTATGGAAACTCCCCCTGCCAGGCTCTCCCAGGATTGATATCTCAGAGCTCCATTTAGCAAAAGTCCGCCAGCCAGAAAAATCCACAGGCTAAGGGGAAGTATTTCCCGTTTCTTAAAATCCTGCCAGGCATTCCATGCCAACAATACTCCTGGCATTCCATAAATAAAGCACTCCCATCCAGGCTTCATATGTCACCCTTTCTTCTCCGTTTTGGTTTTTCGTTTTTATCCTATCTCTTTCCAATCCTGCTTCCTTTTTCCCCATTCTGCCTCTTCCTTTGTGTCTTTCTTTTACAAGCCGCCGCAGCTTTTGCAGACGCTTTTCCCCTGGGCCTCGGAAGCAAATACCAGATAAACCGTTCTTTTTAACCCCTGACAGTTTAAATTCTGGTGGTACCGGTTCCCATAGTCCGTCACATAAACCGCTCCTGACGTATGTTCCCTGCAACACCCTGAGCAGGCCTGATACCGCTCCCCGTTTTTATTTCGGCCCGCCTCTGCCTCCGCCTGCGTTGTCATTTGAAGGGAAAGCTTTAAGTGCCGGCACTCCATATCTCTGTGGCAAACCTCTCCGTAGGGCGTCACATAGACCATTTCCTCCCATTCTCCCTCTGCCCCGGCTCCCCGGCTGCCTACCCAGGCCCGGCAGAGCTGTCTTTGTCTTACCGGTATGGTTCCTGTGCCAAACAGCAGCCAGGGGCTGCGCACCTCATATTCCGCTATAAGCTCAAGCTGGGCCTTCTCCTCCATGATTCTGCTCTTTCCCAGGCGCACACCCAAAAGCCGGCCCTCTATCAACCCCAGCGCCACCACATCCTTACACCGTGCTCCCAGCTTTTGACGCACCTGCAGCAGTGACACACTGGAAAGTCCTCCCTGATCTGACCCCATGCTATATGCATACTGTCCCAGCTCCCGCCCTGCATCCGCCAGCCCCTGCCCAATATCCTCCTGGAGACGAAACAGGATCAGCAGATAGAGAAATCCTGAGAGGAACCACCAAAACAGGGGCAACAGCATGGCAGCCTCCACTGTCAGACTGCCGCGCCGCCCTGTCCTTTGCCATGACGGGATACATTCGGATATTCTTTCTGATACCAGCTTCCAAGAAATAAGGTTTTTCTTTTTGCTTTGAGGGCCCGGCCTTTTCTCTGTATGTACCGAAAGAATATCCGAATGTATCTTCTCATTTCCATTTACCATATTACCACTCATAGAGAAACCTTCTTTCTGCAGTCATTTCATGGGCTCCTCCTGTCCCGGCCCAGCCGGAAAATAAAGAGGCAGCGCTAAATTCTGCTTTTACCGTTAATCCATCGATGCACTGATCCATATACAGGTAACGCCCCTGCTCCGTTGCCCGCAGGGTTCCTTCGATAATATCCAGCGCCCGCATACACTTCTTGTCCCGGCCGGTCATAGTCAGAAGCAGCCGTAAATACCCCTCATATTTCATTCCGCCTGTATCTGATCTGCCATCATATTCGGTTAAGTGAGAACGCAGGGTAAACAGCTTGGTCAGGGGAAGCTTCCAGGATTCTCCGGTTTTTATGAGAGCTATCTGATTTCCCTGCAAAAGCCCTCGTACATCCAGCACACTCTCTCCATAGGCCCAGGTCAGCAGAATCACCTGCTTTAATGCCTCCACAAGCTCCGGCATCAGGGTAATTCCTGCAATCACAGCCGCCAATGCAAAGGCCTCCGCCTGTTTTGTGCTGTCTGTCATAAGATAGGCGTAATTTACACCCTCCCGAATAAGCAACAGACGGTTTACCACACCCTCCAGATTTTCCCTGTCACTTTCCTTTCCTATCAAAATATACTCCAGCTCATAGGCCAGCCATTCTCCTGCCTGCTCCTGCTGTAGGGCTTCCCTTGCGTTGGCACATCGCTCCAGAAGGTAAGTATGAAACCACTGATCATTGATAAGACCGGGAGAAATATGTCCAACAGGGCCGCACCCCTCCAGCAAAGGGCGTACCGAAGGCACCTTCTCCAGAGAAACTGCCTTAGCTGACATCTCAGAGGGCTCCGCCACCACCATGGTTAACAGGCGGCTCTCCCGGTCCTGAACCAGCTCTGCCGTTGGGTCCTGGGTGTCCTCCTCTTCCTCCTCCTGGCGTCTTTGGCGTAATACCTCCAGATTATTCCGCTCTCTCTGATCCGCCTCCTGAAAGCTGCTCTCCTGCTCCTCCAAATTTCTGGCATTCTCCGAACAGTCCAGCCATTCCGATAGCAATGCTGCGCCCCAGAGGTCCTGCTCAAAGGCCACGGCCTGTTCATAAAACACCTGCCCCCGGCCGTCGGTGGCTCTGGAGAAATCCCCTGCCTCCAGCTGGCATACAGCTGTCTGAAAGGGTGTGAAGGCGCCGCGCGCCTCCCCATCCTTCCAGGACAGATTTCCCTTTAAATAGGTCAGAAGCCTGGACTGTACCTTTTTCTCGGACTCCTCACGCTCTCCGTAGGCCGTATCCAGATAAAACAGGCCGTATCGCTCCCACAGATCTGTCTGGTATTCAGATAAAAGAGAATATTCACAGAGTGTAAGGCTTCGCTGAATCCGGCTTCTTATGGCCTGCTGGTAGGCGGAATCCAGCACTGCTCCCAGAACCGCCAGAAACAGTGGAAGAAGCAGGCTCATAAATACCGTAATCTGTGCCCGTTTCATGGCTTCCTCACACCTTATTGCTCTGCTTTACAATCTTTTCAAAGATACTCTTTACCAGATCTGTGAGCTGTTCTTTGAAGATCAAAACCAGCGAGATCAAAACCACCAGGATCAAAATCAGCTCCACCACACCTACGCCATCCTCTTCCTTTAAAAAACGCATCCATAATTCCTTCATATTCGAACCTCCTGTTTGAAGTGCTGTTTTATTATTTTCCAAATTTTTACATTTGCATGGACATGAGGGCCGGTGCAATGACAATAACCATTACAACTCCCAGCATGCCAATCATAGGTAACAAAAGCTTTGTGCCCGCCTCCTCCCCCTGCCTTCTGGCCAAAGCCTTGCGGTTTTCAAAGGCCTGCCACATCTCTGTCTCCAGCAGCTCCCCCAAGCCCCGGTTTCCCTTTCGCAGATTTTGGGTCAGCAGACCCACCAGCTTCTTATAGCAGGGAACCCGGCACCGTTCAGCAAAGCGCTCATAGGCCTTTAACTCCCCCACTCCGCTCTGCATTTCAAAACCGGTTTTCAGCATCTCCTCATAGATATGGCGACACTCTGTCTGCCCTGTCTTTCTTTTTTCCTGATAGTCTCCGGCGATTTTCATCCAGGCCGCCCGGCAGGTAAGGCCAGCTTCCATATAAAGCTTTAGCTTGCTCACAAGCTCAGGGTAGTCCATTTCCATCTGGCTTCGCTTTTTTTGTTCCTGCTTTTCCTTCTCCTGGCGCTTGGACAGTATTTGTAAAAAGGCGCCCAGGATTCCCAGAATCCCCACCAGAATCCCCCGGAAATCCATACGACGGCTCCACTTAAGGGCCACGCCTCCCGCCTCTTTTGGCAGAGATAACTGTGGTTCATATTGGGAATGCATGCTTTCCTGCTCCACGGCCTCCTTTAAGCTCTCCAGAAACGCTTCCTCCTGGCTTCTCTCCGGGGGAAATACCCGCACGTAAATGGGCCAGATTAAAATCTCCTCCTCCCACTGCAGCTGCGCCGTCAGCTCTGTGAGAACACCTTCTTTGGACAGATTTTGTTGATTTAAGGTTCCGTCCTCACAGACCGGGCCGCCCTCCTCCACCCTCCAGGTAATGGAAACCGGCCAGCCCTCCAGCTCCTCCGGAAGCAAAAGCGGCTCCTGCACCTGATCCAGAGACGGATTTTTTCCTGCTATAGAAAGCTCCAGCTCCTTTGCGATTTCCGGCAGCTTTTCCCGAATCTCTTCCTTTGTGAGCCTCTGGGCCTCCACCGTCACCGGAAGTCTTTGGGTTCCAAACAGGGACTGCACCTCCAGCTCCTCCTCCAGGGCTGTCTCTCCGGCCAAAGGCCGACAGAGCCCCTGATCAGAAGGCAAACTGCTCCCTTTCCAGTCCTGGACTAGCAAAGCTCCTCCGGCTGCCATTCCAAGCAGGATCAGGAAAGCCGGCAGAGTCCATTCTTTTTTCCAATTCCACTTAAATTTCAATTTGTACCAGCCTCTTTCCCAGTCTCCACACAGCCAGATAGATCCCCAGACACAGGATCATCAATCCCCGGCCAGCCAGACCCTCATACAATACATTCAGAAAGCCTCCGGAGGTAAGGCGCAGATAGAGCAGCATTCCAAAGGGCATGAGGCTCATAATTCCCTGTTCGTACTTGCGGGAAGCCAGAATCATGGCAATCTCCCGATCCATTTCCAGCTTTTCCCCTATGGTCCGCACAGTATTTCCTATGACCTGGGTTAAGTCCTGCCCGCTTCGCTTTGCCGCTGCAAAAATATCTGCAAAAACCGCTGCATCCTCAACGCCGCTGCGCTGGGCAAAGTTTTGAAATACCTGTTCAATGGTTTGACTGGCCTGGATTTTATATTGCATTTCTTCCAGCTCCCGAACCATATAGGCCTCCTTCCATTCCATCATGCGCAGATCCCGGGCAGCCTCTCCAAGGGCATTTTCCACAGACAAGCCTGCCTGCAATCCTGCAGACATACTGCGGATTCCCTCCCGAAACTGTAGCTTCAGCTCCTGCTGCCTCTGCTTTGTCTTATCCTCCTTCTTCCATTTCCCATAGAACCATAAAAATGGCAGTCCTGGAATACAGGCCCAAAGAGTGTTGAAGAACAAAAATGCAGTCAGCAGAATCAGCCCTCCCCCTTCCAGCATACACAGTATCCACTCCTGTACGCGAAAATGATATTCACGGTAATCTATGCCTCTCCCTCCTCGCTCTTTTTCCTGCCCCTGCGGCTCTGCCTCTCCCGGCATCGTCTCAGCTCTCCCGGCTCCCCTGCTCTGCTCTCATAGCTAAACAGAGGCTCCAGCCGAATATTTCCCTTTTCATAGCCAAGTATCCTTGTAATTTCCAATACCCTTCGGCTTCCGTCCGGCAGGCGTCCCAGATGTACAAAGAGATCGATGGCTGATGCTATCTGACGTCTGACAGCATCTAGGGGGATTTCTATGCCCATTAGCACCATCATCTCCAGGCGACTGACCATATCGGATGTGCTATTGGCGTGGCCCGTGCTTAGGGATCCGTCATGGCCTGTATTCATGGCCTGGAGCATATCCACCGCCTCTCCTCCTCTCACCTCACCGACTACAATGCGATTTGGCCGCATGCGCAGAGCCGAACGGATCAGATCCCGAATCGTAATCTCCCCCATTCCCTCCGTGTTGGCATTTCGTGCCTCCAGCCGGACCAGATTAGGAATATGGCGGATTTGCAGCTCCGCGTTGTCCTCAATGGTAATCACCCGCTCCTGCTCTGGGATAAATTGGGAGAGCGCATTTAGAAATGTGGTCTTTCCGGACCCGGTTCCCCCGCTGATAAACAGATTTCGACCAACCCTCACAGCCTCCCTTAAAAACTCCACGGCCTCCGCTGTCACGGAGCCCCATTCTATCAGCTGATCCATGGTAATGGGATCCCGGGGAAATCTGCGGATGGTGACTACCGGACCATCCAAAGCCACTGGATCCAAAACCACATTTACTCTGGAGCCGTCCGGCAAGCGCGCGTCCGCAATGGGATGGGCCTTGGATACGGCCCGGTTGGAAAAGCTGACAATCTGCTGGACCATATCTTCCAGCCTCTGCTTTGAGGAAAAATGCTTGTCCCATTCTGTAAGCTTTCCCTTCCGCTCCACGAAAATCCGCTCAGGACCATTGATCATAATCTCTGTGACTTCTGGATCGTCTATTAGCTCCTGGAGAATGTCCAGCCTTCGCATGGTGTCAAACAGCATTTTCTGCAGCTGCTTTTTCTCCGCCAGCCCCATATACGCTTCCCTGCTGCTCTCCATGATCACATCATCAATGACATCCTGTACCTCCTCATCCGACAGCTCCCGGGACAAATCCAGACGAAGTAAAATCTGCTCCCGTAAGCGCTGTCCTCTCTCCTCCAGCTCTCTGCTCTTCATGGTCATTCCTCCAGCTCCTCTGCAAACCGGTACAGCTCTGCCGGGATCTCCAGCCTGCAAAGGGCTGGCTGCTCCCGTATTCTGGGCAGTTGAATCTTACATATGTTCTCTCTTAGGCTCTCATACCCCTTCATTTCCAGGACCCTCTCAAACTGCCGCAGCTTTGCCTGGGAAATCCCATCCTCCCGAATGGGCATATAAACGCGTCTGCACTTTTCCAGGAGGCCAAAAAGGCCCTGCACACAGTCAGAAACATCCAAAATCAAGCTTTCATAGCCTGCGTCTCCCAGTAAACGCTCCAGCAAAAGCTCCCACTCCTCCTCTGAGACGGAAAGCAAATCCGTGGGGGAATGCACCGGGAAGATATAGTCCAAATGCTCAAAGCTGTGGGTTACACTCTTTAGCTTATACAGAAACCCCTGCTTTCCCTTTTTTAAAAAATAAAGCAAATCTCCCAGATTCCACTCATGGGCTCCAGGCATCCGTTCCTCAAAGCCAGAGTAAGCTTCCAGATTCAGATACAAGGTCCGCCTCTTTCTGGCGCATACGACCCCCAGAGCCAGTGCAAAGGTGGTTTTTCCCAGTCTTTGTACCGGAGAATAAATGCCGTATAGCCGTACCTCCTCCTGGAGGAGCGACGCCTGGCGAAAGGGCTGATCCGTCTCCGCATAATAGTGGAGAACCTCCCGAATGATTCGCTCTGCGGACTGGTATTTATAGATGGCCGGCTCCTTCTCCAGCCCTGCCGGCACATGTCCTCTGGTAAGAAGAATCTGGCGGCCCACAGGCAGACTATGAACATCCCCGGATATCATACTGTCAGCAATGAGAAGCACCTCGATTTCTTCCTGCTGTACATAGGCCTCCAGGGCCTCCCTGGAGGTAAAGGCCCGAACATAAAAGGGACTTAGCTGCTTCTCATTGAGATATTCCATCAGCCTGGCCGCATAAGTCTCCTCCGGGTCACACACGGCCAGTATTTTGTTTTTCAAGCCACCCCTCCTAACATACAGGTCAGCACTGCAAACAGCATGGGGGCAGACAAATGAATCACTGCCTGTTCCTCATGAAGGGAGGCTTTGTAAGGCATCCAGCATCTCCCCCGAATGCTCTGCTCCACATAGGATGCCAGACAGACAAATCGTCTGTAAAGGCTTCCCTGAAAAAGCATTTTCAAAACAGCTGCCACAGCGCCAAAAACAAGGGTAAAAAAGAGACACCGGGGCATGGCTGCCATTCCCAGAAAGCCTCCGATAACAGCCAGAAGCTTCACATCTCCCGCCCCCACAGCTCCAAAGGCAAACAGGGGAAAGGTCCCTACAAAGGGTAGAAAAACGCCGGCCGCAAAAACGGGGATCCCGGCTGTGCCATGGACCCATAACTGACAGAAAAGCCCCAGTGCAAGTCCTGTAAGTATTAGTCCATTGCGGATTTTTCCGGTCAGCATGTCCGCCACCATGGCAGCGTTTAAAATACTGATCAAAATGCAGTCTCCAAAAAGCTGCAAGCTTTCACCTCTCCTTCCCAATATAAAGTTTTATGTTTTGGAATCTTTTGCCCGAACGGGCGAAATAGATAAACGTTTATCGTGAGCTTATTATATGCGAAGGCCCCTGTCTTTGTAAATTGGCAAACATTCACAAAATTGCGTAGGCCGCAATTCCAAAAAGTAGTCCCAGGCCGCTAATACCAAGGGTTCCCACTGTCAAAAGGCTCACAAAATTCAGTCCCACGGATACGGAAATTCCCAGAAAGGACAATACCATATTGATGACCTGAATGCCGATGGCTCCATATACCACCCGAAGAAAAAAGTTTAAAAGCTTCATGCTTCCTGTCCCTATGTCCTTTTTTTAACCATATGAAAGAATTAACCAAATTATGCTAGTTTTAGTATATATGGGAATTTTTTTGACTATACTATATAAAACAAGCCAGAAATCAAAAGAGACCATATGTGTCTAAAATTTCGGAAAGTGGGGTTTTTATGAAAAAAACGCAAGGGCAGCCTGTTTCAGCCAAGCAGCAGCTACTTGAGGACTTGCATCGAACCAAAAATGCCCTGGACACGGCTTACTCCAACTTTGAAAATGTCATCGATCCAGATTTGATCGACTGCTATACCTATGAGATTTATGCCGTCCAGAAGCGCTATAAGTTTCTGCTGGAGCAGGCGCGGCAGATGGATCTCCAATCCTTTTTTTAATAGTTTTTCTGTCATCCGGCCATAAAAAGAGGGAAGCTCTGTTCCTGCACGGACAGAGCTTCCCTTTTCTCTTGCTCTACCATATTTTCTAATGAATGGTATGCTTTTCATACAAGTTGAAATTTTAACTTGTTATTCCTTTATCAGCAGATCTCCGCACCGGCGGGCATTTCCTTCTCCGGCACCATCAGCGCCAGATTCCCCTCCGCATCCTCTGCGCATAGAAGCATGCCCTCAGACAGGATTCCGGCCAGCTTGGCAGGCTTTAGGTTTACCACCACCATGACCTTTTTGCCCACCATCTCCTCCGGTGTATAATGAGACTTGATTCCGGATACTATCTGCTTTACCTGGCTGCCAATGCGCACCTGGGAGCAGAGAAGCTTCTTGGATTTCTTCACCGCCTCACAGGCAATGATCTCGCCCACCTGGAACTGAAGCTTGGCAAAATCATCAAAGGTAATCTCCTCCTTGGGTTCTATATCCACAACGCCGGCCACCGGAGCTTCCTGTCCCTCTTCCCCGATCTTACCGGCATTTTCGTCTACTGCCGAAGCATTCTTTTCGTCTCCTTTAGCTAGAGCTGCCTGCTTTGCCTCTACCTTCTCCAGCACCTCCTTCACATCCAGACGGGCAAAGAGAATCTCCGGCTTTTCCGTTACCCTTGTGCCGGACTGGTATAGGCCGAACATATTCATGACCTCCATGGAACGTCCTCTGGCCTGAAGCTGCTCCAGAATCTTTTTGGAGGTCTCCGGCATAAAGGGCTCCAAAAGAGAGGCTCCTATGCTAATGCTCTCCACCAGATTGTACATTACCGTAGCCAGGCGCTCCTTCTTTGTCTCATCCTTGGCCAGCGCCCAGGGCATGGTCTCGTCAATATATTTGTTGCACCTCTTAAACAGGGCAAAAATCTCCGTCATGGCATCTGCCACCCGAAGCTCCTCCATTTTATCCGCCACGCGCTGAGCCGTTCCCACGGCCACCTCCCGCAGCTCCCGGTCAACGGGATCCAGCACACCGGCATTGTTTACCACACCGCCAAAGTATTTATTGGACATGGAGATGGTGCGGTTTACCAGGTTTCCCAGGGTGTTGGCCAACTCGGAATTGATCCGCTCCACCATCAGCTCCCAGGTGATGACGCCGTCATTGTCAAAGGGCATCTCATGCAGCACAAAATACCGCACCGCGTCCACTCCGAACATGTCCACCAGATCATCGGCATAGAGCACATTTCCCTTGGATTTGCTCATTTTTCCATCTCCCTGAAGGAGCCAGGGGTGTCCGAACACCTGTTTGGGCAACGGCAGACCCAAAGCCATGAGGAAAATAGGCCAGTAAATGGTATGGAACCGGATAATATCCTTTCCAATCAGGTGGAGATCTGCTGGCCAGTTCTTTTCAAACTGCTCTGTGGAGGCTCCGTCACAGTCATAGCCAATGCCTGTAATATAGTTGGTAAGGGCGTCCAGCCACACATAAACCACATGCTTTTCGTCAAAGCTTACGGGAATTCCCCAGGTAAAGGAGGTGCGGGATACGCAGAGATCCTGGAGACCCGGCAGAAGAAAGTTGTTCATCATCTCATTTTTCCGGGATACGGGCTGAATAAACTCCGGATGGGTGTTGATATGCTCAATGAGCCGATCCGCATATTTGCTCATCTTAAAAAAGTAAGCTTCCTCCCTGGCCGGCTGCACCTCCCGGCCGCAGTCCGGACATTTGCCATCCACCAGCTGGGATTCCGTAAAAAAGGACTCGCAGGGCGTGCAGTACATGCCCTCGTAATACCCCTTGTAAATATCCCCCTGATCATAGAGCTTTTTGAAAATCTTCTGCACCTGCTTCTCATGATATGCATCCGTGGTGCGGATAAATTTGTCATAGGACGTGTTCATCAAATCCCAAATCCTTCGGATCTGTCCCGCCACTCCGTCCACAAATTCCTTGGGGGTGGTGCCGGCCTCCTGGGCCTTCAGTTCGATCTTCTGCCCATGCTCGTCGGTTCCTGTCTGAAAGAATACCTCATACCCCTGCAGACGCTTAAAGCGGGCAATGGCATCTGCCAGCACAATCTCGTAGGTGTTGCCGATATGGGGCTTTCCTGAGGTGTAGGCAATGGCAGTCGTCATGTAAAATTTCTGTTTTTCCATGGTTTGTTCCTCCTGTTTTCCAAAAACAAAACCCGCCTTCCTTATCTCTAAAGAAGACGGGCAATTCCCGTGTTACCACTTCCGTTCATCTGCCTCTCACAAGACAGACCTCCATGGGTACCTGCATACCCTGCCGCTATAACAGGCAGCTTCCTGTCACGGATTATCCCTTCCTACAAAGGGTTCATCCGCGCCGCTCAGAAACCATCTTCGGCCCGCTTCCCTCCATCCCTCTCACCAGCCGGGAATTCTCTGTAAAAGCTCCAACGTGCCTACTCTTTTCTTCACTGCGTTTTCTCTTGGTTTTGTTTTCTTGTAACAAAGACTAACACAGGCCAAAAGGTTTGTCAAGCCCGACCCGGTCCTCTTTTTTACCTCTTTTTGTCCCCGGCTCCATACATATCCCGTCCCCTTCTCTCATAGAATACCATAAACAACCCTTTTGGCAGGTTTTTAGAATGTTTTCAATCATCCGCAAGCAGCATTATCCAAATAGAAAATGGTTTCTGGCCGGCGGCCTTCTGGCTGCCTGCTGTCTGATCCTCTGCCTATTGGCCTATCAGGCCTACGGTTATCTGGCGGTCCCTCAGGAGCCGGTGGCAACAGAGCTCTCCTCGGAGGATGAAAATACAGCCTTTACCGCCTTTACTCGGAAGCTTTTCGTGGAAGAGATCTCCGCCAACACCCTGACCCTTCACTATACCCTTCAGAACCCTAAGGCCTACGGCATTACGGAGCAGGAGATTTCTCTTGGAAATTATGTGCCGGGAAGCGCCGGACACGCTGCCCCGGAGCTTACGGAAACTCTGGCCCGGCTGGAGGAGTTTTCCTATGATCAGCTGACTCCCCAAAACCGGCTCACCTATGATATTATGAAAGCCCAGCTAAAGGCAGAGCTTGACGCCGCTCCCTATGGGCTCTATGAGGAGGTTTTCAGCCCCACCATCGGCACCCAGGCCCAGCTTCCCATTCTTCTGGCGGAATATCCCTTTGAAACCATAGAGGATGTGGATATCTATCTGGATTTGCTTGCCCAGATAGGGCCCTATTACGAGAGCCTTCTACAATTTCAAAAGGAAAAATCCCAGGCCGGCCTTTTTATGTGGAGCGACACGGTTCAGTCCATTATTGAACAGTGCCAGGCCTTTATTGAAACCCCGGAGGAAAATTTTCTTATCAGCACCTTTGAGGATCGCATTGGCGGCCTTCCCTTTCTATCCCTGGAGCAAAAGGAGGCCTATATCCATTCAAATAGAACATATGTTCTTAATTATGTAATTCCCGCCTATAAAAAGCTTATTGTAGGGCTCACGGCTCTCAAAGGCTCCGGGCAGAATCCCAGGGGCGTCTGCTATTTTGATGAGGGAAGAGAATATTACCAGACTCTCATTGCCCGAACCATCGGCTCAAACCGCAGTATTTCGGAAATAGAGGCTCTCCTGGAGGAGCGCATGAATACAGATTTGGAGATTATCAGCGATATTATCGGAGAGCACCCGGATTTACTCCAGCAGGCCTCCTCTCCCAAAGTTATCTTGGATGAAAGTCTTGCTGCCCTCAACCAAATGCCGGAGGCCTCCCTGGAGGTCTTTCAGCCCACCGCCTCCTCGGAGCCCTCCGCCAACACCGACTCCCTGCTTTTGACGCCCTCCCATATGCTGGAGGCCCTGGAACAGCAGATTACCCAGGATTTTCCCAGAGTGGAGCAGGCAGATTATGAGGTGAAGCAGGTGCATCCATCCCTGGAGCCCTACCTAAGCCCTGCCTTTTACCTGACCCCTCCCATTGATGCGGACAGTCAGCACACCATTTACATAAACGGAGCCTCTGGCTATGATTCCCTCTCTCTCTTTACCACCCTGGCCCACGAGGGATATCCGGGACATTTGTACCAATCCCTTTACGAAAATGCCTGCCAGCCCGACCCGGTTCGCTCTCTCTTTTATTTTGGAGGCTATACAGAAGGGTGGGCCACCTATGCCGAGCGCTGCTCCTATGCCTACGCAGGACTGGATCCGGATCTGGCCGCTCTGCTGGCCGCCAACAACTCCCTCTCTCTGGGCATCTATGCGCGGACCGATATTGGCATCCATTATCGAGGCTGGACCCTGGAAGAAACTGCTGCCTTTCTGGAGACCTTTGGCATCCATGCAGGGGAGACTGTACAGAATGTCTATCGGGCTATACTGGAAAATCCTTCCAATTATTTGAAATATTATCTGGGATACGTGGAAATCGAAAAATTAAAAGAGCAGGCCATGTCTGCTCTCCAGGAAGATTTTCAGTTAAAGGAATTTCATCGGTTTCTTTTGTCCATTGGACCGGCTCCCTTCTCTGTGCTGGAGCAATACCTGACACCCTGGATAGAAAGTCAGAAGCCCCAAGAGCAAGAAGAGCAAACAGAACAAACAATAGAAACAGATGAAATAAAACAGATAACCCAAACAATTCAGGCAGCCTAAACAGAACGAAAATAATCCTCCAAACAGCGCAGAGCCTTCACCAATACCTCCAGCTCCTCATTCTGCAACCGGCCGGTTACCGAACGAACCATATTCTCATGGAATTGCTGGTGGTGGGCATGGGCTCTGCGTCCCTTTTCCGTGAGAGACAACAGGACCACCCGCCGGTCCTCCACACTGCGCACCCGCTCCACATAGCCCTTTTTTACCAGACTGTTCACCGCAATGGTCAGCGTGCCTACCGTCACCGAGAGCGCCTTGGCCACCGTGGACATATTTTTGGGCTCCCTAAGGCCCACCGCCTCGATTACATGCATGTCATTGATGGAAATATCCTTAAACTCCTCGGTAATTAATGCCTTTTCCTCAATATCCAGAATATCATTAAATAATGTGACCAGCACATCGTTGATGGTCTGATAGCGATCCATGGACCTCCCCCCTTTTTTTAACAGTATACACCACTTTTCCCCTCAAAACAAGCGCAGCTGGGTATATTCGTATGGCTTCCGATAGCTGTGAATAATATCCGGCATCTCATAGAGAATCCCTTCCCTCTGGCACGCTTCTGTAAAAATTTTCCATAATTTGCTCCAATTTCTGGCCCGGCACTCATAATAGGTCCCAAACCGCCTTCGATAGCGCTCCGGCAGCTGTTCCCCGGGAAAAATCTCCTCCAGCTTGTGGTAATACCATTCTCTCTGATTATCCCGCAGAGTTACTCCCAGAGCCGGATAGATAAATTTGGCCCCGCATTCCTTGGCTCTTTTCACAATTCCCAGAATATTCTCCGGGGTATCCTCCAGAAAGGGCAGCACCGGCATCAGCAGGATTCCGGCAAAAATCCCTTCCTTGGAAAGCCGGGACAGAGCCTCAAAACGGCTGGAGGAAGGATTTACATGGGGCTCCACCTTTCGGCTCAGAGCATCGTCGCAGGTGGTGATGGTGATTTTACAGAGCACAGGGGAATGCTCTTGGATCTCCCTAAGCACATCCATATCCCGGGTAATAAGGGCGCTTTTTGTGGCAATGGCCACTCCAAAGCCAAAGGCACTGATAAGCTCCAGGGCATGGCGAGTATACTGCAACGTCTTTTCATAGGGATTGTAGGGATCGCTCATGGCCCCGGTGCCCACCACGCCGGTACGGGTTTTCCGCCGCAGATCGTCCCGGATAAGCTCCAAGGCCCGCTCCTTCACGGACACCTGATCGAAATCCTGAATGCCATAGCAGCTGCTCCTGCTGTCACAGTAAATACAGCCATGACAGCATCCCCGGTAAATATTCATATTATAGTCAATGCCAAACCAGGCCCCGGGATTTTTGGTGCGGGTCACAATGGTTTTGGCTGGCACCTGGGGGATTTCCATAAGCTTCTCCTTTCCTCCTTCAAAATAGATTCATACAGGCCCTGAAAATAGTCTCTGAAAAAATTGAAAAGAAATAAAAATTTTTCTTGCACTCTGGTCCAATTTATATTATAATAACAGCACTGGGGCATTAGCGCAGCTGGGAGCGCGCCACACTGGCAGTGTGGAGGTCACGGGTTCGAATCCCGTATGCTCCATAGAGAGGATTCCTTGTCTGGTAACAGGCAGGGAATTTTTTATTGCTCTATGAGGATCACAAAAGCAATTCCTTTGCAAAAACAATTCTTCTGGCTTCATTTACCCATTTTTCTCCAGACACTTCAAAAATCGTTCCCCATATTTCTCATACTTAAAGGCCCCTACCCCGGACACGGCCAGCATCTCTTTCTTATTTTTAGGTCTTTGCACACTCATAAGCACCAGGGTCTTGTCCGAAAATACAATATAGGGAGGCACCTGCTCCTCCCGGGCAATTTCTGTCCGAAGCGCCCGAAGCTTGTCAAAAAGCCTCTGCGCCTCCTCCGTAAACTCCACCCCGGACAGTCCCGCAGCCGCCTTTCCCTTTCTCTTCCTGCTTCTCTTTTCTTTGGGCAGCTGCTCCTGCTCTCTGGCAAGCTTCATGAGAAGCCTCTCCTCCCCCGCAAGGCCTCCGCGGCTTTTTTCCGTAAGCTTCACAAGGAAGTATTCGTCATTGGTGGTCTGCAAATACCCCTTTAAGAGCAGATAGTTCAATATCTGTCGTAACCGGTATGCCGGTTCCTTGCTCCAGGCCCCGTACTGGGGATTTTCGTTCATTCGATATTGGCGGATTTTTGCCGTCCTGGCCCCGTGGATCGTGTCAATCAGCACGTTGATCCCATACCGCTGTCCACAGCTGCGGACACAATCTATGAGGGACCTGGCTATCTCCGTCACGTCCACGGTCTCAAATTGTGTCAAACAATTCAGACAATTTCCGCAGTAGCCTTCCCCGTATTCCCCAAAGTACCGGAGAATATATTCCCGCAGGCACTCGTTCGTAAAGCAGTAAAAGGTCATTTTCTTCAGCCGCTCCCGATCCTGCTCCTGGACAAGGGCCCGGGATACTGCATCCAGCTCTTCATTGTCCTGGCCATGCTCAATAAAAAACTGATTGGTAATCACATCCTGGCCTCCATACAGCAGGATACACTCCGCCGGCTCTCCGTCCCGGCCGGCTCTTCCCGCCTCCTGGTAATAGCTCTCCATATTTTTAGGCATCTGGTAATGAATCACAAAGCGCACATTGGACTTGTCGATTCCCATGCCAAAGGCGTTGGTGGCCACCATCACAGGACTTCTGTCATAGATAAAATCATCCTGATTCCTCTGCCGCTCCTCATCTTTTAGCCCCGCATGATACCGGGTAGCCAAAAAGCCATCCTCCCGCAGACGCTCACAAACCTCCTCCACGGTCTTTCTGGTGAGACAATAAATAATCCCGCTCTCCTCCTGGTGGGTTTGCAGGTAATTTTTTACCACAGCGTACCGATCCCTTGGAGTCTGTACGGAGAAATAGAGATTGGGCCTGTTAAAGCCGGCGGTGAGCACCCTGGGGCTCTGAAGCTCCAGCATGCGCACAATATCATCCTGCACCTCCCGGGTGGCTGTGGCCGTAAAGGCGCCCAGCACCGGCCGCCTGGGAAGCTTATCAATAAACCGGGCAATTTTCAGGTAGCTGGGCCGGAAATCCTGTCCCCACTGGGAGACACAGTGGGCCTCATCCACAGAAATCATGGAAATGGGAGCATTTCTGGCAAAATCCAGAAACTCCTCTGTGGTCAGCCGCTCCGGCGCCACATAGATAATGGGATAGCGACCCATTCTGGCATAGTCCAGGGCCTTCCTATATTGTCCCGGGGTGAGAGAGCTATTTAGATAGGCCGCATGAATGCCCGCGCTGTTTAACGCCCGCACCTGATCCTTCATCAGGGAAATGAGGGGAGAAATCACCAGCGTGATGCCCTCCATGAGCAGGGCCGGCACCTGATAGCACAGGGACTTCCCCGCTCCGGTGGGCATTACCCCCAGCACATCCCGGCCCCTTAGCAGGCTGTCTATCAGCTCCTCCTGGCCGTCCCGAAAGCTGTCATATCCAAAATAGGTCTTTAGTATCTCATATTTATCCATGTATGTTCCTCTTTTATATCTGTATCTAAGTCTCCGGCTATGTCGGTCCCTTTCTCTATGTACCCCTACTCCCGCAGTCTTATCAAGACATTGAGAAGAAGCCAATTCACCCGGAAGGGCTTCATCAGGCTCCAATAACCGATTCCCTTAAGCCCATGTCCCAGGGCCAGCCCAAGCTTCGCCCGGATGCTTCTCACATCCTCAAACCATACCACATGCTGGTTGCTTCCCTGCCAGTAAGTAAAATGGGGCGTCTGTGCCGTCTCATCATACTGAATTTCCGCTCCATACCGGCCTGCAATCCGCGGTGCCTCCACATTGCTGATATTCTCGGCCACAGTCACATCCCGCACATAGGGCAGAGGCCAGTCATAGGCATAATTGGGGATTCCCATTAGGATCTTTTCCCTGGGAATCTCCGTCAGGGCATAGGAAACCACCTGGTTGACCTTATTTAGAGGCGCCACGGCCATAGGCGGCCCGTAAGTATGCCCCCACTCGTATGTCATCAAAAACACCCCATCCGCATTCTGCCCCAAAAGCTTGTAGTCCACTCCCTCATACAAAAGCCCCCGCTGGTCCTTGCTGGTCTTTGGCGCCAAAGCCACTGTCACCCTGTATCCATAAGCTTCCATCACCTGGCGCAGATTTCCCACAAAGCTTGCATAGTCTACCCGATTTTCCGGCAGCACATACTCAAAATCCACGTCCACTCCAGCGTAGCCCATTTTTTGCACCTGGTCAAGAAGATTCTGAATCAGCCTTTGCTGCATCCAGGTATCCTCCACCACAGCCTTCACCAGCCGGTTATTGAACACATCCGGCTCCGCAAAGGGCGTCAGCACCAAAATGGGATCCACCCCAAACCGGCCGGCCTCCCTGAGCATCCACTCCTCATTTGTCCGGGGCGGTACCAGCTCTCCCGTAAAGGTAAATCCATAGGAAAAAACCAGCAGCTCATCCAAATATAACAGTGCCTCCTGCAAAATATCCGGCTCTATAAAGGGATACGCATAGCCGGACACCCTTAGCCTTCCCAGGGGTTCCTCCCCATAGGACACCACAATGGCTTCTCCCGCCCGCAGATTTCTCTGATGAAGCAAAAAGGGATTGTTTCGCACCAGATTCAGAACCGTGGTGCCATATCGTTCGCCCAGCTCTTCAAGAGTTTCCCCCCGACTTACCATATGAACGATCCGGGGAATCAGCACCAAAAGCGCCTGGCCTGCTGCCAGATCCGGCTGGTCCTGGAGCTGGTTATCATAAATCAGCCGTTGGGCCGACACTCCATATTGCTCTGCAATGGAAGCCGCCGTTTCTCCCGGCTTTACCAAATGTATGATCATATTACCACCTTCCTCCTTCAGCCGGTAAGCATGCCCGCCAAAACCATGCTGGCCACAATTCCGGCCGCCGTGGCAATCAGGGAACCTGCCAGGGTATAGCGGGTTTTCCGAACCTTTGCCGTCATGAAATACACACTCATGGTATAGAACACGGTTTCCGTACAGCTCATCATCAGGGAAGCTAAAAGACCAATTCGGGAATCTGTCCCATATTGCTTAAAGAGATCCAGGGCCAGCCCGGTGGCGGCCGAGGAGGAGAACAAGCGCACAACGGTCAGGGGAACCAGCTCCGAGGGAAAATGAAGCCGATCCGTAAAACCGCACAGAAGCGCAGAAAGAAAATCCAGAAAGCCGGAGGCCCGGAGGATTCCCACGCCTACCATAAGCCCAATCAAAGTGGGCATAATCTTAATCACCGTGAGAAATCCATCCTTGGCACCCTTTACAAAATCATCATATATCTGAATTTTAGCCGCCAGCCCCCAGGCTACGATCAGAAAGATCAAAAGCGGCACAATGGCATCAGAAAGATACAGCAAGAAGTCAAAGGCTCTGTTCATAGCTCCTCCGCATACTGTCATTTCTCTAAATATATGTGGAGGAATCTCTCATTATCTCTTCCTGCGCCCTCTTTTTCCAAAATTTGGAAAAACATCAAAAAACTCCAAGACAGCTGAAGCCCAACCGTTTACTTCCCGTTTTCCCGGTCCCGGGCAATCAGAGCCTTCATGGCCTCAATGGCTGTTTTAACCGCCATCTCCGTGTCATGGACCACGGGATTCTCAAGCCCCAGCTTTTCCCTCTCCTGATTGGCCACGCACAGGAAAATGGAGCCACATCGCACTCTCCGGTAAGCCGCTACTGTAAACAACGCTGCCGATTCCATCTCCGAGGCCAGACAACCCATGCGCTTCCAGGCCTCCCACTTATCCAGGAGCTCATAGGACACGGGCTTGGTCTCCGGACTGTGCTGTCCATAGAAGGAGTCCTTGCACTGGGCCACACCCACGTGGAAGGGATAGCCCAGCCTCCGGGCACTTTCCCTCAGTGCGTTTACAATATCAATGTCCGCCACAGCCGGATACTCAATAGGCGCATACTCCCGGCTGGTCCCCTCATTGCGGACAGCTCCCGTGGCAATCACCAGATCTCCTCCCAGGATCTCTGGCTGCATAGCCCCGCAGGTGCCCACACGGATAAAGGTATGGGCCCCAATATTTACCAGCTCCTCCATGGCAATGGCAGCGCTGGGTCCGCCGATTCCCGTGGAGGTCACGGAAACCTTTTCTCCATTCAGGTACCCGGTGTAGGTCACATATTCTCTGGAGTCCGCCACCAGCACCGGATCGTCAAAAAAGGCCGCTATCTTTGCGCAGCGCTTGGGATCTCCAGGTAAAATCATATACTGTCCCACATCGCCTTTTTTCATATTTACATGATATTCATAGCCCTCGCTTGCATACTTCATATGGTTTCCTCCTGTATTTTATTTTCCCGTGCAGCCCGGCAAACGCTCCATGTCCCTTCTGTGCCTTAAGCCTATTTCTTAAAAACAAAATTGAGAATGCTCAAAACCAGGAGAGCAATGGAAGAAAGGATGAGCAGGTAAAAGCCGGCTCCTCTGCTTATCAGTCCGGAAAGGCCTCCCAGCTCCTCATAGATAATCGCCATGTTATACATCTCATAGCAGCACAGAATAAAGGACAGAATGCCGGCCACCAGCGCGCCAATCTTAATGCGCAAGGCTCCAAAGATAATGCCCAGAGTACCAAAAATAATGAGAAAAACGCCCTCTCCCAGCTCCCCGTCCGCCAACAGGAGTGACATGGACATGGACTGCCCAAAAGCGCTGACCGACACAAAGGGCAGAATCGCCGACAGAATCACAAGAGCGCTGGCCACAATAATTCCTATCTTAATCCCCAAATTGCCGGATGCCTCTCCCTTGTTGACTGCGCTTCCTCCCACAGATATTCCGCTGATGCCCTTGGAAGTCCCCCCTGCAGACAGAGGCAGATCGGATTTCGTACCACATTCCGTACAAAAAATCTCCTGCTCTCCCAGCTCCTTGCCACAGTTTGTGCAAAATCTCTTCATTGGTTTATCCTCTCTTTCCCTCATAAAAAAGTATAGCTCTATTCTAACACGGGGGACCGGAAAACGCAACCACATGACAAAACCCCTTGGATACGTCAGCCGCAGCCAAGGGGTCTATTTTTTATTTTCCAGTCCTGTTTTGCCAGGAAGCTCTGGTCCCGTGCCTTCCCGTTCTACCCCACCAGGGAGGAAATAAAGCGCCTGTATCTCTATAAAGCCATAGCGCTTTTGCCTTCCTGTCCTACCCCACCAGGGAGGGAATAAAGGTCACAAGGGGCGGGATCAATACGCACAGCAGCATGGCAATGATCAGCGCCGTCAGGAAGGGAACCACAGACTTAGCGGCCTTCAGCACCGGCACATCCGCAATCCCGCTGGATATGTACAAGAGATTTCCCACAGGGGGCGTCACGCCTCCGGCCACAGCCATCATATTTACCACCACGCCAAACTGAATGGGATTGATCCCAAAGCTCTTTACAATGGGAAACAGAAGCGGGGTCATAATAGGCATAATGGCTGCGTCCACCATAAAGCAGCCCAGGAACAAAATCAGCAGCAGAATCAACAAAAATACAATGGTGGGATTATTGCTGATGGAGGTAAAGGCCACCGTCAGCTTTTGGGGCAGCTGGGCAGAAACCAATATCCACCCCAAAACCTGAGAGGTTCCCATAATCATCATAATATTCGCCGTGGTTTTCGCTGCATTCAGCAGAATCCCTGGAATATTTTTGATTTTCAGCTCCTTTGTGACAAAGCCTACGATAATCCCGTAAACCAGGCCAATGCATCCCGCCTCTGTGGCTGTAAAAATGCCGGACATAATGCCCCCCAGAATAATAACAGGCATTAAAACAGCGGCAATGGATTTCCGAAGGGCCTTTATGCGTTCTCCCCAGCTGGCCTTCTCCTCCACAGGGTAATGGTTCTTCTTGGCAATCACATAGGAGATGATCATAAGGCAAAGTCCCATTAAAATTCCCGGGATAATGCCCCCCATAAACAGCGCGCTAATGCTGTCCCCTGTCAGAGAAGCATAGATGACAAAGGCAATGCTGGGAGGAATAATAGGTCCCATAACCGAGGAGCAGGCGGTCACTGCCACCGCGTAGCCCCCGTCATAGCCCTTTTGCTTCATGGTCGGAATCAGCATAGAGCCAATGGAGGCGGCGGAAGCGGCCGAGGACCCGGACATGCTGGCAAAAAGCATACTGGCCAGGATGGTTACATGGGCCAGGCTTCCTGTAATATGTCCTACCCATTTGGAAGCCAGTTCCACAATCCGCTTGGTAATACCGCCCCCGTTCATAAACTCTCCGGCAAGCATAAACAGCGGAATGGCCAGCAAAGAAAAGCTGTCCGAGGCCTTAAACACCCGCTGGGCCAGCAGGGTCAGGGGGATGGTGGGGGCTCCCTCAATATAAAGGATTGTGGCAAGGCCCGTTCCCCAGGCAATGGGAATTCCCGCCAGAATCAGCACAATAAATAGGACAAGCATTAAGGTAATCATGCCTTTTCACCTCCCTTTTTGGGGTTATAGGTGTTGCAGTAATCATCGATTCCTGCACGAATACAGTTGATGGCCATCATAAGGGAAGCAAGGGGAATCACACAGTACAGATACCCCATATTGAGGGACAGTGCCGTGGTCCGCTGATTCAGATTCGCCATGGCAAAGCTCCAGCCGCTAACCCCCAAAAAGCAGAAGAACACAAAGGACAGCAGGTTAATCACCAGATACAGATATCTTTTGGCCCCCGGGGACAAAAATTGTACTACAATATCCACAGCAATCGCCTTTTTTTCCAGTACCACCAGGGGTGCTGCCAGGAAAATCATCTGGGTAAACAGCACTCGGGCCAACTCCTCTGACCAGGAAAGGGAATTGTTGAACACATACCGGGAAACCACCTGGGCAAACACAATCACAATGAATGCCGCAATAATCGCTACCAGCACTGCCTTTAGCAGGTTGTCATATATCTTTAAAATCTTCTTTGCCACAGCGTCTCCTCCTGTTCTACTGAATAGCCTTTAGCGCATCCAAATCTTCCTTTGTGGCATAATCCTTGATATAATCCAGGATAATGGGCTCCATCAGGTCCTTGATCTGCTGGCTCTCCTCCTCTGTAGGCGTCACAAAGGTAATTCCCTCCTTCTCCAGAGCTTCCCGGTCTGCTTTTGCCTTCTCGTAGTAGGTCTCATTCAGCTCCGCAGAAACCTCCTCTGCCGTAGTCCTTATGATCTCTCTTTGCTCCTCTGTCAGATTATTCCAGAAGGTCTCCGCAACTCCAAAGGCCAAAATGGATACTCCATGCTTGGTCTCATAAAAAACAAATATTTTTCCGCCGAGATCCCAAAATAGGTTCAGCCCCTTCCCAATCCCACCTATCTTTTAGAAGAATAGTTTGCTATAATAAAAGCTGATTCTTTGGGACGCCTGTCAAGATCAGGAGGGAGGAGATTATATGAAAAAGTACCTGGAATCTATCCGGCGATTTAAATTAAGAAGTCTATTTTTTCGGTTTTATTTGCTGACCTTTGTATTTACCATTCTGTTTATCGGAATCTTTTCTTTCTATATTTATCGGATCTACTTTCAAAATTTCTCCAGAGCCCAGGAAACAGCTCTGGACTCCTTTTTGACCCAAACAGTGGAAAAGCTGGACAACTCCATTTATTTTCTAAATGACACCGTGCTCTCTCTGTCCCGGGAGCCGGCCATTATCACCTCCATCATTGTCCCGGGCCTGGAGCATTCTGCAAGAAATTTTGAGACCGCCTTACTTCTCAAGACAGAGGCGGAAAGCTCCGACTATATCAGCAATCTCTATCTCTATGAATCTACCTGCCAGGTGCTCTTTACCTCCCGGGGGATCGTAGAAAAGCTGGAAGGCTCCTCCCAGGAGGGCCTTATTCGACATTGTCAGGAAGCGGAAAATGGGATCCTCCTGGAGCAGGCAAAAAGCCGCTATTCCTCAGATCTTATCTTCTATGACGGATCTATTTTTCTGGTATGCCACTTTATCCCTGATAACGACAGCTATTTTGGCCTGCTTATCGCCCAAATAAATCAGGATCTGTTATTTCAGGATCTAAGGGAAACCATTTCCTCCCTCCCATACTCCCTGGAAATACAGACTCCCTACAGCGAGACCCCGCTTTTTTACGGCTCCATGACAGAGCACTCCCATTCCCAGAGCCTTGTAAAGATCTCCGGGTATACGGGCTGGATTTATACTCTGACCGTTTCGCCCTACGAAAAATTTACCTTTGGAGCCTATCTTTTCAGTGTCTTTCCTTTTCTTATATTTTTGCTGGGAGCAGGCCTTTTCTGCTCTCTCCTCATTGCCCAGCGAAGCTACCAGCCTATTCACCAGCTGCTCTCCTCCGTGGCGCCCAGTCCCGGACAGGCTCCGGAAAAGCCACGGGAGACAAAAAAAGCCACGGGAAGCGAGCTTGATCTGCTTACCATGACTTATCAGCAGCTGCAAAACGATCAGCAGGCTGCCGAAGCATTTATCCGGCACGCCAGGCCGGAGCTGGAGGCCAATCTTCTTCTGGATTTAATCACGGATAATTCCCTGTCCGACGAGCAGCTGGAGCATACCATTGCTACCATCCAGAGTCCACTTTGCCTTCACGGAAAATACCAGTGCTTTCTGGTCCATCTCTCCCCCTGGACCCAGACCGGGGAGCTGGTGGGCTATATGGTATTTCGGCAGCTGGAGGAGCTGTTAAAGGGCACGTTTCACAGGGAATGGGGGTATCTGTACTTTTTGCGCCCGGAAAGCGATTTCCTCACCTTTATTCTCCAGTACGACGGCAATCTTTCCGCTGCAAAGGTAAAGAAGCTGGAGCAGCAATTTCTGGGAGAGCTTCAAAAAAATATGGAGCATATCAGTGCAGGCCTTCTTCTGGTCTCCGGCAAGGTTTACCCTCATATAGGAAATATTACCATGTCCTACCATGAAGCCAAGGAGGAGCTTCGAAAGCAGCTCTACTATGAGACAGACAGGGAAGCGGAGA
The DNA here is from genome assembly GCA_947574135.1 of uncultured Lachnospiraceae bacterium. Taxonomy (GTDB): domain Bacteria; phylum Bacillota; class Clostridia; order Lachnospirales; family Lachnospiraceae; genus RGIG4284. The sequence goes on along the minus strand of CANPIM010000026.1, from coordinate 13,191 downwards.
CAGAGGAGCAAGACAGAGAAAACCGGAATAATTCCCTTCAGGAGGGCTATTTTGTGTCCCAGCTGGGTCTTTTTAACTCCTTTCTCTCCAACAATGAGGCTGTGCTGGCGGAGAGCTTACTGACACAGATTCTAAAGGAGCTGTGTGTCAGTGACAATGGTCTTACAGAAACCAGGCAGTGGTGCGTCCGCATTCTGGATATTCTGGTGGAACGCACATTGGATGCCAGAACCAGCGGAGAGAATCCGGAAAGTCCGGAGTATCAATCCCTGTACCGGCAGCTGGATAAGCTCTTTGAGCAGAAGGAAATCTATCTGTTTATGGTAAAGGAAACCTCCCGCTTTATGGAGAACATCAAAAAAGAGATGAACAAAAAACAGCACCGGCTGATTGCCCAGGCCAAGGAGTATATGCAGCAGCATTACAGTGACAGCAGCCTCTCCATTCACCAGATTGCAGAATCCATCGGCATCAGTGGCACCTACCTGAGCAGTATTTTTACAGAATTTACCGGGGAAAATCTGATTTCCTACCTGAATTCCTACCGGGTAAGCATTGCCAGGGATTTGCTGGTGAATTCCCAGATCATTATCAAGGATATTGGTTTTAAAACCGGTTTTAATACGGTTCAGAATTTTAACCGGGTATTTAAAAGATTCACCGGCATGACCCCTGGGGATTACCGAAAGCAGTACAAGGTGTAGGCCTATCTCCTCCCTTTTGCCTCCAGCTGCTTTTTCCTAAAGACGTGAAGCTCCTCCTTCTTCTGTCCCAGATAACGCCTCCACTCCTCCCTGTCAAGAAAAGGATTCCTTCGGGGATCCTTTTTGAACTCCTCCATTTTTTCCAGAGTCCGGTTATTCTCCGTATGGTTTCCCAGGAAAATATCCACCGGCTGATCCATTACTTTATCAAGGGATTCCTCATAGACCTTCCACATATGATATTCCCTGTCTCCCATCTCCTCCAGGAATTCACAGGTCAGGGTGTTAAAGCCAAAGCCTCCGTAATACCCGCATCTTTTGGTCTCTTCCCCCTGATACGCGTCGAAAAATAAGGCCACACACCCTTCTGTGTGTCCCGGCACCAGATAGCACTGTACCTTCAAACGGCCAAAGGTGAGCACATCCCCATCCTGAATGCATACATCCGGCTCAAACACCCGATCCAGCACACTGGGGCTGTCCTGAATAAAGGAAAACTCCGGGTGCTCCCGAAACATTCTTACATCTGCCTCCGCCATATACAGCTTTGTCCCAAAGGTATCCCGGAAAAACTCCGCCCCTCCCACATGATCCACATGTCCGTGGGATAAAACAATCCATTTTACGTCATTGGGGCGAAATCCCGCCTCCCAGACAGCCTGAACCAGCCAGGGCGTGGCGCAGACATTCCCCGCATCGATCAAAAGCAGTCCGTCTCCTGTGTCAATTAGATGCACACAGACCCAGCTGTCCCCCACATAATATACATTTCCGTATATCTGAAAGGGCTTTACATAGCGCCTCTCCTGATGGAAAAACAGATGCGACATGGGGTTTTCCTGACATTTTTTTCTCCTGCTTATGTAATTCTCATAATCCTTGTACGCTGACACGTTATCACCTTTTCCTTCCTGTAAACATTTTTACCCCCAGTGGACAGGACCGTATCGTCCCTTCTCCACTGAGGGTACTATAGCAGATTAAAAAAGAATTGTATACCAATCATTTTTTCAATGAAGCGCATTTTCTGCGAAAATCTATCCACGCCGGATGCCTTTGAAATATTTTTCCATATAGATCGAAAAATGTGTTCACCTGATTCAGGATTATCTCAAATGAAAATAAACTTTTTGAAAATACTCCCTGATATAGAGTCGAAATTTCTGCAAATACTGTAAACGACATTTAAAAAATAGAAAGGAGTCTTTTTATGAATGTACAGCATTTAGCCATTGCCTCGGTTCCCATACAATCCTGGGGATCCATTTATGACAGCTCTGTGGCCATAAATAAAGGAACAATTTTTCAAGATCTGGATTTGCCCTTTTTTGCCGCAGATAAGGACGAAAATCAGATAAGTGACAGTAAGCAATCCGGTAAAGCTGATGCAAAGCAGCTGGAGCGAGAAGAAAAAATGATGCAAATATACGAAACCTGCTTCGTAGTGGATGATCTGCGGCTTTATCTGGATACACATCCCAAGGACGATCAGGCTCTCCAACTTCTAAAAACAAATCTGGTACGGCGGAGACATCTTCTGGACGATTTTTCCAGCAATTTCTACCCATTGACTATGGACTGCATGGCAGAGGCTTGTGGGGCAAAGTCTTATTCCGGCTGCTACTGCTGGCAGGAAGGACCAATGCCCTGGGAAGGAGGATGTGTATAATGTGGACCTATGAAAAACGCCTGCAATATCCGGTTAAAATAACAAAAACATGTCCCAAGACCGCTCAGCTTATTATTAGCCAGTACGGTGGTCCGGACGGAGAATTGTCCGCTTCCATGCGCTATCTGTCCCAGCGCTATACCATGCCTGTAAAGTCTGTAGGCGGACTTCTGACGGATATCGGTACGGAGGAGCTGGCCCATATGGAAATTATCTGTGCCATGATTTACCAGCTTACTAGAAATCTTACCATAGAACAGGCAAAAACTGCCGGATTTGACGCCTATTATATTGACCACACAGCTGCACTTTGGCCCCAGGCCGCAGCAGGTGTTCCCTTTACAGCCCTAGAATTTCAGTCTAAAGGAGATGCTATTGCAGATTTGACTGAGGATCTGGCGGCAGAGCAAAAAGCCAAAACCGTTTATGATAACCTGCTTCGCATGATTACGGACCCGGAGGTCCGGGCTCCCTTAAAATTTTTGCGCACCAGGGAGATCGTTCATTTCCAGCGTTTTGGAGAGGCCTTGGAAAACACAAAAGAAAAATTGAATGAAAAAAATTACTATTTTTATAATCCGGAATTTGACAAGCAGATGATTGGATATTAGCAAACCTGATTAGCGTAAAAAAATAATTCCCCCGCACACAAATGTGTCATAGGCTGCTGCGGGGGAATTTATTATCCACATATTCGTCTGTCCACAATCTTACAAAACACCACTCCCGCCACCGTGCTCACCAGCGTAGCCACTATGGCCGGCCCCACTATGGCCGCCGGGTTCACGCTCCCATACTGGCTCCGATAGGCAATGATATTTACCGGAATCAGCTGCAGGGAAGAGATATTGATAACCAAAAAGGTACACATCTCATTGCTGGCTGTCCCCCGGGGCACCGGCGCCTGGAAGTCTTTTGTCCTCCGGCCGCCTCCAAATTGGTTGTTCCCGGCCTTTTTTCCAGCCAAAAGATGGGCGCCCTTTCTTCGCTCCTCCTCCAAATCCTCCAATGCTTCCATGGCCTTTAGCCCTGCCGGCGTAGCCGCCCAGCCCAGGCCAAAAATATTGGCAATCACGTTCATGGTAATATACTTTCGGGCCGGATGATCCTTGGGAATCCGGGGAAACATAAATTGGATAAAGGGCTGGATTCGGCGGGTAGCCGTCTCTATAAGGCCTGCCTTCTCTGCAATCTCCATAAGCCCCACCCACAAGGCCATCACACCGGTCATAGTAATGCAAAGCGTCACTGCCTCCTGGGCCGAGCTTAGGGCCGCAGCCGTGATCTCCGGCATCTTTCCATGGAGGCCCCCATACAGCACGCCGGCCAGAATCATAAATCCCCACAAATAATTCAGCATAGCTTCCTCTTCCAATTCTCTGAATTTCTACATTATATTAAGGGAGCTAAGCCCCATAGAACTCCTCCCCCTTCATACTTTTTAGAAAAAACTATTGAATTCCATCCAATCTTTGTTATAATCTTAACTATAGCATGGGAACCAATCACTATGAGAGGAGAATAGACATGAAAGACACAGGGGTTGTAAGACGGCTGGATGAGCTTGGGCGTATCACGCTGCCCATGGAGCTGCGAAAGATTCTTCATTTAAAGGAACGGGACACTCTGCAGATCTATGTGGAGGACGACCGCATTGTCCTGCAGAAATATACGCCTGCAGACATTTTCACCGGTGATACAGAGGACTTGCTTGAATACCAGGGAAAGAAGGTTTCAAGAAAGACCATTGCCGAGCTGGCTAAGCTGGCAGATTTAATATAAGAAAAAAGCGTCAGGCCAATTTATTTGCCCGGCGCTTCTTTTTTATGTCTCCTCCTGCCTGTCCAGAAGCTGTTGATAAACCTCCCGCTTGCCTAAGCCCCGATCCTTTGCCACTGCCTTCATGGCTTCCTTCCTGTCCATGCCCTGTCCCTGATAAAGGGCCATATGCTCCTCCAGAGACAATTTCTCCCAGCTTCTAATCTGTTCCTCCCGAATATCCCTTCGGCTCTTTCCCTGGATAATCAAAACGCATTCTCCCCGGGGCTCCTCCCGGGAATAATGTTCCTTGGCCTCAAGCAGAGTGGTGTGAAAGACTGTCTCATGCTTCTTTGTCAGCTCCCGACACACGGTGACAGGCCTGTCCCCCAGAACCGTCCCCAGCTCCTCCAGCGTCCGCAGAAGCCGGTGGGGAGCCTCATAGATCACTAGGGTCCGTGTCTCTCTGACAAGCTCCTTTAAAATCTCCTGCCGCTCCCGTTTTTCCCCTGGCAAAAATCCCTCAAAAGCAAAACGCCTGGTGGAAAGGGCAGACAGCGTCAGTCCCGTAATACAGGCACAGGCTCCGGGCAGAGAGGTCACCGGAATCCTTGCATCCCTGCACATGCGCACCAACTCTTCCCCCGGGTCAGAGATCCCGGGGGTCCCCGCATCGGTAATCAGCGCAATATTCGCCCCCTCCTGCATGCGCACAATAAGCTCTTGAGCCTTTTCTATTTTATTATACGCATGATAGCTGGTCATGGGCGTATGAATATCAAAGTGGTTCAAAAGCTTGATACTGTTTCTTGTATCCTCAGCCGCAATGAGATCCACCTCTTTTAAGGTCCGGAGAACCCGAAACGTTATGTCCTCCAGATTTCCAATGGGTGTGGCGCACAAATATAGCATCCCGGGCATATAGACTCCTCTCTGCTTCCCATTCCCACAGTCCCGTGGGGCCGCTTTTGGGGAGCTTTCACATTAATATCCATAGATTTCATAGATTTCCTTTGTATAAACCCCTTGTTTTTCGTATACAATGAGAGGCTTTTCCACCGTAATCCAGGATCTTCCCCCCTGTACGGCCTCCAGAAGCACCATATTGGGCTCCTTATCCACATAGGGATACACCAGACGCATTCTCTTTGGCTCCAGCCCATATTGCACCAAAACCGTGAAAATCTCCGCAAGGCGAAAAGGCCGGTGTACCAGATAAAGCCGGCCTCTGGGACGAAGCACCCGGGCCGCTGCCTTTATGACATCCTCAAGACTGCACAAAAGCTCATGCCTGGCAATGGCCTTGGGCTCCTCCGGATTCAGAAGTCCGTGGCTGCCGGTCATATAAGGAGGATTGCTGGTAACCACATCAAAGGAGGCAGCCCCAAATATTTCTGCCGCCTCCTTCATATCTCCTGTGACAATGGAAATCTCCTGCTCCAGATGGTTGAGGGCCACACTCCGTCTGGCCATATCCGCACTCTCCTCCTGGATCTCCAGGCCTGTAAAATGCCTTCCCTCTGTTTTCCCCCGCAGCAAAATGGGAATAATCCCTGTACCGGTACCCAAATCCAATACCAGCTCCCCCGGCTTTACCCTGGCAAACCCGGAAAGCAACACAGCATCCATGCCAAAGCAGAACCGATGAGGACTTTGGATAATCTGGTATCCGTTCCGCTGGAGCTCGTCCAGCCGTTCATTCTCTTTAAGCTTAATTGTCATCCAGCTTTGATTTCCCCTCTCTGCGCTCCAAAGCCTCCAAAGCCTTCAGCTCCTTATCTGCCACATCCACCTTTTCCTTTTTCCGGCGGGGACGGAATTTTAAATCCTCCACCCGGTACTCCCGGATCTCCTTGTCGTCGCCATCTGTGGTCACCACCACCTTCACCTTCTGGCGCAGCACATTGACACTGTGCACCTCTCCCTTCAGGCCATCGTTGGTAGTCACATGATCTCCCAGATTGGGCAACCGGCTGTTCAGCTCCTCATAGGTCTCCTCCTCGTGCTTCAGGCAGCACATCAAACGGCCACAAACCCCGGAAATCTTGGTGGGATTCAGGGACAGATTTTGTTCCTTGGCCATCTTAATGGAAACTGGAATAAATTCTGACAAATGGGTATGACAGCAAAGGCTCCGGCCGCAAATGCCGATTCCTCCCACGATTTTCGTCTCATCCCGCACCCCAATCTGGCGCAGCTCAATGCGGGTTTTAAACACAGCAGCCAAATCCTTTACCAGCTCCCGGAAATCAATCCGTCCGTCTGCCGTAAAATAAAAGAGCACCTTATTATTGTCAAAGGTATATTCCGCCTCAATAAGCTTCATCTCCAGCCCATGCTTTCGGATCTTCTCCTGGCAAATGCGGAATGCATCCTTTTCCTTCAAACGATTGGCAGCCTCCCTGGCATCGTCCTCTGCTGTGGCAATGCGAATCACCGGCTTTAAGGGCTGGATAATCTTGGCGGGATCCATCTCCTTTTTTCCCACCACCACATAGCCGTACTCAATTCCCCGGGCTGTCTCCACGATGACATGGTCGCCCTTTTTTATATGCAGCTTCCCCGGCCCGAAAAAATACACCTTTCCGGCCGTCCGGAATCTGACTCCTATTACTTTCTCCATCTCTAATTCTCCTTTATGGTAAGGAAAAGCAGCTCCATGGTCAGCTCAAAATTCACATTGGCATTCAACCGGATCTTTGCCTTTTCCAAAGCCTTTAAAATATTCTCCAGCCCCTCATAGGAGCTTGTGCTTGCGTGGGTCATAATATCGTGAACCTCATCGGAGAAAATCAGAGCCCCGGCCTGGCGGGTGGCCTTAAATAGGAGAACGTCCCGATACCAAACCACCAGCAGATCCAGATAATCCTGGATCTCAAGCTTAAACTCCGAGACAGCCTTTACGCTGTCAATGACCTCATACACATCCATTTCCTTAATATATTTCACCAGATGCAGCGCATGCTCCTTAATAGCCGAAAAGCTTTGAGACATAGCCAGATTACAGGCCTTCCCCAGATTTCCCCTGGCAAAAGCCGCGCAGATCTCCGCCTGATAATCGGGAATCTGTTTTTTCTCCATCAAATACCGCTTCACCTGCTCGTCCGGCAGAGGCTTAAGCTTTAAACATACGCACCGGGAAATAATGGTGGGCAAAAATTTCCCGCTGTTGGAGGTCAGAAGCAAGATTACCCCATAGGCCGGCGGCTCCTCAATGGTTTTCAAAAGCGCGTTTTGGGCCTGAATGGTCATCTTTTCCGCCTCATCCACAAGATACACCTTATAAGGACTGCTGTAGGGACGAATCATAATATCCCCGCAAAGCTGTTCCCGAATATCCTCTACCCCAATGCTGCCAGGCTTTTCATGAGTCACCCGGATAATGTCCGGCTGATTTCCCGTGGCTGCCTGCTTACAGGAGGTACAATGCATACAAGGCTCCACGCCGCCTTCCTTGCACTGCAGCGTCTCCGCAAAGGCCGACGCCAGCATATTTTTTCCCATGCCGTCCTCGCCCTCGAAAATATAGGCATGAGACACCTTATCGAAAGAAATTGCATTTTGCAAATGCTGAATAATCTGCTCATGACCTATAATATCCGCAAATTTTCCCATGCCCTCACCTTCCTTTACACAAATCTTTTTCCTGTATTTTATCCATTTTTAGTATAACATACTTCCGGAAAAAGAGATAGATCTTTCTTTTTCCGGCTTTCCTTTCTCCCCTTCCATGAAAAAGGCCTTCCCTATCTATATTGAAGAATAAACTTTCGAATTTCCCGAAGGCATTCCTCCAGATCTTCATTAAAGAACCGTCTTTCAATCTCCTCTGCCTGAATCCTTTCCTCCGAAAAATCCTGGCTGTCCGTGAGAAACCGGCGGCACATTTCCTGGTACGCGGGATTTTTTACCCGCCGTTCCCGATCAAGAGCCCTCTGCAGCCGCTCCCCATCCTCCACCTCAATATAGATGGGTATCACCCTGTCCCTTCCATAATATTCCCGTACCGCATGAAAGGAATCCAACACCCCGATCATCAAATAATTTTCCTGTTCCAGCCGGATTCTTTCGCTGTCAGCTGTAAAATATTTCCAAATCCCGAATACCGTATCATAGGATCTTATCTCAATAAGCTTTCCCGAGCTGCGAATCCTGTCCAGCCCCTCCTCATCAGTAAAAAAATATTCCTCCCCCTGATGCTCTCCCTCCCGAATGGGGCGGGTGGTATAGATCACAATGGGCTTTAATCCCAACTCCCTCTCTGCCAGCAGACGCTTATAAATGGTGTCCTTTCCCGTGGAGCTTTTTCCCAAAATATAAAAAATCTTGCCCATAAACCCTTGCTTTCCTTTTCTGTTCTTCCTAAATTTCCGAAATTACTTCTTTTAATACGCAAACAGTTCCGCTCCCGTGAAGTCCCTGTATTTCCAGCCCATGCTTTCTCCAGACAGATACACATTCCAGGGCTTCCTCTGTGAAAATCTCTCCCGGTGCCACCAGAGGAATTCCCGGGGGATACACATAGACAAAATCTCCGGCTATACGCCCCAGAGCCTTTGTCTCGGAAACCAGCTCCTTTTCCCGGTGAAATGCCGTTCCTATGGGGACTTGGGAAGTCAGATGAGGCATTACAAAGGCTCTCATCCTCTCCGAAACTGTCTTACATCCTGCTTCCGCCCTCTCATCCAGCTGAAACAAGGCCTCCCGCAGCCTGCGAAATCCTTTCTCCGTATCGGCCACAGAAGAAATCCCCAAGGTATAGGTACAGGTATTCATCTCCATCTGCAAATGATATTCCTTTCGCAGCATGTCCCCAAGCTCCACTCCTGTCCAGGAGGTTTTCCTGGCCGAGCAGAGGATCCGGCTCAGATCCACATCCCAAACCCGGCGGCCATCCCGGATGCTTTCATCCATCACCTGAAGCTTTCGAAGCTTCCCGCATTCCCGGTGAAACGCCTGCAAAAGCCCAACCTGCCCATCAAAGGCCTCCCTTCCATGCCTTTCCAGAAATTCCATGCAGCTGTCCAGACTGGCCATAAGCACATAGGAGGGACTGCTGGTCTGAAAAACAGACAGATAGCTCCTTATCTTCTCCCGATCTACCAGATCTCCGTTTATATGCAAAAGCGCTGTCTGGGTGAGAGAGGGCAATGTCTTGTGGACGCTGTGAATCACCACATCCGCCCCCTGGGCAATCCCATCCGGAGGAAAATATCCATGAAAGGGAAAATGAGCTCCATGGGCCTGATCCACCAGCAGAGGAATTCCCCTTTTGTGAACCATCTCTCCGATTTTCTCCAAATCCGAGCAGATTCCCTCATAGGTGGGAGAGGTCAGAAGAACTGCCTGCGTATCCGGATACTTCTCCAGCATATGATCCACATCCTCCGGCAAAATACTGCCGTTTATCCACATGTTTGGCTCCTGCTGTGGATAAATATACCGGGATTTAAGATTTTGCAGGGCAATCCCATGATACACGCTTCGGTGCGCATTCCGGCCTATAAGAATACTTCCCTCCGGCCTTGTGCAGCCCAAAATAGCGCTTAAAATTCCTGCCGTGCTCCCGTTTACCAGAAAATGGGTTTCCTGGGATCCATAAAGCACAGCCGCCCGCTTTTGAGCCTGGTCTAAAACCCCCTGTTCCTGGGGATGGTGCAGATCATCAAATTCCGGGATCTCCGTAATATCCATTTGAAATGGATTTCCAAATTTTCCCATATTTCTCTTATGTCCGGGCATATGGAAGCCATAATAATCAGAAGCACCATAGGCCATTAATTTCTCGTATAAAGTATTCATAAATGGATGTTTCTTTTCTATCCTAGGATTTTTGCACTGCTTTTTCTGGCTATCATCTTATCACACTTCAAAAATCCTGACAACCAAGAGATTTAAAAACTTATTGCGTGCGCACGCATTTTTTGGTATACTAATTCCGATTGGAGGGAAAAATCAATGAAAATATTAAAATGGCTTTCCGTTACTGACCGTTACTACAAAATTTATTTGGATAAACAGCTGGCGCCCTTTGGAATCAACAGCAGCCAATATATGTTTGTTATCAAAATATGTAATTCTCCCGGCATTTCCCAGGATTCTCTGATGAATATGTTCTATATTCATCCCAGCAATATTGTACGGACCATTGCGGCACTGGAAAAACAGGGCATGATTACCCGATCCCCCCATGATCAGGACAAGAGAACCTGGAAGTTATATCCCACGGATCGCGCATGGACCGTCTTTGAGGAAATACGGACTGTGTGCGAAAATACGGAGGCCCTTTTGCTGCAGGGTCTTAGTGAGGCAGAAAAAAATCTTTTTATGGATTTGCTTATAAAGGCCGGCAAAAACATTACGGCAGAGCTTCACATTGAGAGAAAGGAGGAGGAATTTGATGACTGAAAATCCTCTTGGGTATGAAAAAATCCAAAAGCTTTTGAGAGACTTTGCCATTCCAAGTATTATGGCCACTCTGGTGGGTTCTCTCTATAATATTGTGGATCAAATTTTTATTGGTCAGGGTGTGGGATACCTGGGAAATGCCGCAACCAATGTCTCCTATCCCTTCTCGACCATTTGTCTAGCCATCTCCCTGCTCATTGGCATTGGCAGCGCCTCCCGGTTTTCCCTCTATCTGGGAAAAAAGGAGCCGGAAGCAGCTGCTAAGGCCGCCGGAAATGGCATAAGCCTTATGGTCATTTTCGGGCTTGCCTATCTGATCATAGGGGAGGGGCTTCTGTCTCAGCTATTAAAGCTGTTTGGGGCTACAAAAGAAGTATTTCCCTATGCAAGACAGTATGCCGGTGTCACCCTGGTGGGAATGCCCTTCCTGATTATTACCAACGGTATGTGCAATCTGATCCGGGCCGACGGCAGTCCCAGGTATTCTATGACCTGTATGATTATGGGCGCCATCGCAAATACCATTCTTGATCCCATCTTTATTTTTACTTTTCACTGGGACATCTTTGGAGCGGCCCTGGCCACGATTCTGGGACAGATATTGTCCTTTCTCTTTGCAGTTGGTTATTTATGGCGTTTCAAAACCATCCATTTTGAAAAAAACCATTTTCGGCCAAATGTCAAAGAAAGCTTAAAAACCTTCAGCATGGGAATCAGCAGCAGCATCAATCAGGTTGCCATTACCTTTGTGCAAATTGTCCTGTATAACTCTCTGACACATTATGGCGCACAGACGGTTTATGGCACGGATATCCCTCTGGCAGCCTGCGGAATTGTAATGAAAACCAATGCCATTGTTCTTGCGATTGTTGTTGGAATATCACAGGGAGTTCAGCCAATCATAGGCTTTAACTATGGGGCAAAGCAATATTCCCGTGTGCGGGAGGCCTACCTGCTTGCAATAAAATGGAATATGATAATTTCTTTCATTGGCTTTCTCCTGTTTCAATGCATCCCTCAATATATTATTTCCCTCTTTGGAGAGGGGGACGAGCTGTATTTTGCATTTGCGGTTTTGTTTATGCGAACCTATCTTTTTATGGTGCTGGTAAACGGCGTGCAGCTACTCTCCTCCAGCTTCTTTACAGCCATAGGGAAAGCAACGAAAGGAGCCCTATTGGCATTGACAAGGCAGGTTTTCTTTCTGATTCCCCTGATTTTGATACTTCCACTTTGGTTTGGAATCATGGGCGTGTTATTGGCCGGACCTGTTGCTGATTTTTCGGCATTTTTGCTGTCTGTTGTGCTGGTACAAAGAGAATTAAGAAGGCAAAAAATGCTTTCACAGGAGGAAGCTCTTTTGACATAGTGGAGAGTGGGTATTGTGTTTATTTTTCAAAAAATATCTATCTGTCATTTACAGAACATGAAAAATATGTATATAATAAAGAGTTCCTGTAGGGACTTTTATCAAGGAAACACCACAGGGGTGTACCTTTTTGCCCACAATACAGGGCTTTTAACAAAGAAAGGAGAGGAGTTTTATGAGTATTCGAATTGGCATTCTTGGCTATGGAAATTTGGGCCGGGGTGTGGAGTGTGCCATCCGTCAGAACCCTGACATGGAGTTAAAGGCAGTATTTACCAGAAGAAATCCGGAAGCGGTGAAAATCCTGACAAACACCGCCAAAGTTTGTCCTGTAGAAAGCATAGAGGACTGGAAGGAGAACCTGGATGTTTTAATTATCTGCGGAGGAAGCGCCACAGACCTGCCTGTACAGACGCCCAAATACGCAGAGCTTTTCCATGTAATAGACAGCTTTGACACTCACGCAAAAATTCCGGAGCACTTTGAAGCAGTAGATGCTGCCGCAAAGAAAAGCGGAAAAACGGCTGTGATTTCCGTTGGCTGGGATCCCGGAATGTTTTCCCTGAATCGGATGTACGCCAATGCCATCCTTCCCCAGGGAAAGGACTATACCTTCTGGGGACGAGGCGTCAGTCAGGGACATTCTGACGCTGTCCGGAGAATTTCCGGTGTAAAGGATGCAAAACAATATACCATTCCTGTGGAAAGGGCTCTTACCTCCGTGCGGGCCGGAGAGAATCCGGATCTGACCACACGGGAAAAACATACCCGGGAATGCTTTGTGGTTTTGGAGGAAGGAGCAGATCCTGCAAAGGTGGAGGAAGCCATTAAAACCATGCCCAATTATTTTGCAGATTATGACACCACCGTACATTTTATCACAGAGGAGGAAATGATTCGGGATCACAGTCGGATTCCTCACGGTGGCTTTGTTCTGCGAAGCGGTGTGACAGGATGGGAAGGAGAAAATCACCATCTTATTGAATACAGTCTGAAGCTGGATTCCAATCCGGAGTTTACCTCCAGCGTTTTGGTTGCCTACGCAAGAGCCGCCTATCGCCTGGCTCAGGAGGGAATGTCAGGCTGCAAGACTGTATTTGACATACCCCCTGCATATTTAAGCGCCAAAAGCGGGGAGGAGCTGCGTGCTTCTCTGCTTTAAAGCAAAGACCGGAAACGCTATATATCATGCATTTCCGGTCTTTATTTCTAAATATCCCTATTTTTTGCAACAAAAAATGCCCAGAGCCGGAATCGAACCAGCGACACGAGGATTTTCAGTC
>CANPIM010000025.1 GCA_947574135.1 uncultured Lachnospiraceae bacterium | reverse complement strand
TTGCCGTGGCCTACGGCGGTGTGTGCAAGGCCGGGGACCTGAAGGGCAAAAATGTGCTGGTAGTAGGTGGTGGCACCATCGGAGCCATGATTCTCTGCATCGTAAAGACCATGGGTGCAAAGAATGTCATTGTCTCCGACTTAAGCGACGCCCGTCTGGAGACAGCTAAAAAGCTGGGCGCCGACTACACCATCAACCCTGCGGGCAAGGACATTAAGGAAGAGGTGAAAAAGATCCTGGGCGGCGAGCTCTGCGACGTAGCCCTGGAGGCCGTAGGCATCACTCCCACGGTGCAGCAGGCCATGGCAGCCCTGAAAAATAGGGGAACATGTGTTTGGGTTGGAAACAATTGGAAAATGATCGAGATCAACATGCAGGAGATCGTGACCCAGGAGCTTACCGTGCGGGGCACCTACATCTACACCCACAAGGAATTCGGAGAAGCCATGGAGTTCATAGCCGCCAATGATCTGGCCATTGACACCATCGTCTCCGAGGTAATTCCCCTGGAAAAAGCTCCGGAGCTCTTCGACGCCATCATCGCAGACCCCAATAAATACCTGAAGGTAGTCGTAACCTTCGACTAAACCCAAGAAATAAACATTAACAAGCCCCCGGCCGGCAGGAAGGAATATCTCCTGTCAGCCGGGGGTTTATATTTACGCAGAAATTTGAAATAACTTCCATACAGATAAAGCCAAAGCCGGCAGTCCAGGGGGCAGATACCAGCGGCGCTCCTCATACATAGGGCCGGAGGACCAAAGCCAGCAGTCCAGGGGGCAGATATCCAACGCAAACCATGCAGGGATGCTTTTCATGAAGGCGAAATCCATCGTTTACGGAGACTTAGGCGCGAAGGCATTCCTGAGCGTCTTAGTCGGAGTTAACGATTAGTTCGCCGCAGTGTTATCCCGTTTGCGTTGGATATCTGCCCCCTGGACTGCGTCCTTTCGTCATCTCTGCTAATTTTTCTTGCAATTCCCCCAAAAATACGTTATCTTTAAAAGAAAACAATCCCAGGAGAAAAATCATGCAGGAAACAAAAAGCATTTCAGAAATATTTGGCACCCAGGTATTCAATGACACCGTGATGCAGGAGCGTCTGCCCAAAAAGATTTATAAAGAGCTGAAAAAAACCATTGCCGAGGGCAAGGAGCTGGACCTGGCCGTGGCTGATGTGGTGGCCCATGAGATGAAGGAGTGGGCTCTTGAGCAGGGAGCCACCCATTATTCCCACTGGTTCCAGCCTCTGACCGGGGCCACGGCAGAAAAGCACGACGCCTTTTTGTCTGCCCCCCAGCCCAGCGGCAAGGTGCTGATGGAGTTTTCCGGCAAGGAGCTGGTAAAGGGAGAGCCGGATGCCTCCTCCTTCCCCTCCGGAGGCTTAAGGGCCACCTTTGAGGCCCGGGGCTACACGGCCTGGGACTGCACCTCCCCGGCCTTTGTGAGAAAGGGAGCAAATGGAGCAGGGGGGATCCTGTATATTCCCACGGCCTTTTGCTCCTACAAGGGAGAGGCCCTGGATCAAAAGACGCCCCTTCTGCGCTCCATGGAAGCCATCAATACCCAATCCCTCCGGCTTTTGCGGCTCTTTGGAAATGAGACCTCCAGCCGGGTGACGCCCTCCGTGGGAGCGGAGCAGGAGTATTTCCTGGTGGACCGAGAGAAATACTTAAAGCGAAAGGATCTGGTATTTACAGGGAGAACCCTTTTTGGAGCCATGCCCCCCAAGGGACAGGAGCTGGACGATCACTATTTTGGCGTGATTCGTGAGCGAATCGCGGCGTTTATGGGGGATGTGAATATGGAGCTCTGGAAGCTTGGGGTTTCGGCCAAGACGCAGCACAATGAGGTGGCTCCGGGGCAGCATGAGCTGGCTCCCATTTATGCGGAGTGCAATGTGGCGGTGGATCATAACCAGCTGGTTATGGAGACCCTGAAAATGGTGGCCTACCGTCATGGCCTGCAGTGCGTGCTCCACGAGAAGCCCTTTGCCGGGGTCAACGGCTCCGGAAAGCATAATAACTGGTCCTTAATCACCGACGACGGCATCAACCTTCTGGAGCCGGGAAAGACGCCGCATGAGAATATTCAGTTCTTACTTGTGCTTATCTGCGTGCTTCGGGCTGTGGACAGGCATGGGGCCCTTTTGCGGGAGTCTGCGGCGGATGTGGGAAATGACCATCGTCTGGGTGCCAATGAGGCCCCACCGGCCATTATCTCCGTGTATCTGGGAGAGCAGCTGGAGGACGTGCTGTCCCAGCTTATCAGCACCGGGGCGGCCACCCACAGCATTAAGGGGGGCCATCTTCACACGGGCGTGCGGACCCTGCCGGATTTTGCCAGGGATGCCACAGACCGGAACCGGACCTCCCCCTTTGCCTTTACGGGAAATAAATTTGAGTTCCGCATGGTGGGTTCCCGGGACTCCGTGGCCTCTGCCAATGTGGTGCTGAACACCATTGTGGCCGAGAGCTTTGCAGACGCCTGCCAACGGCTGGAGAAGGCCAAGGATTTTGACATTGCGGTTCACGATCTAATCAAGGAATATGCCTCTGAACACCAGAGGATTGTGTTTAACGGCAACGGCTATTCCCAGGAATGGGTGGAGGAGGCGGCCCGCCGGGGGCTGCCCAACTTAAGTTGTATGGTGGAGACCATTCCGGCCCTGATCAGTGACAAGACGGTGGAGCTTTTTGAGCGGTTTGGAGTATTTACCCGGGCAGAGCTGGAATCCCGGGCGGAGATCAAGTATGAGACCTATACCAAGGCCATGAACATTGAGGCGCGAGCCATGATCGACATTGCCAGCAAGCAGATTATTCCTGCTGTAGTGCAGTACACCACCGCGCTGGCTTCTTCCATCAATCAGATTCGCACGGCCTGCGGGGAGGCCAATATCAGCGTGCAGATTGAGCTTTTAAAGGACTGCTCCACGGCCCTGGCCTCTGCAAAGGCAGCCCTAAAGGAGCTGATAACCCTTACGGAAGGGGCCGCCGAATACGGAGAGGGGCGGGAGAGAGCCTGTTATTTCCGGGAAAAGGTGGTGCCGGCCATGGAGGAGCTGCGCGCTCCTGTGGATAAGCTGGAGATGCTGGTGGCCAAGGATATGTGGCCCATGCCTTCCTACGGAGATCTGTTGTTTGAGGTGTAGGGGATGCCCCTACACCGAAAAGCCAAAATAGTCCAGGGCATTGTTGTAGGAGATGCCCTGGATAATTTCTTTTAGGGCCCTTTCATCTGCCGGGTATTCCCCGTTCTCTACCCAGCCGCCGATTAATTCGCAGAGGATCCGGCGGAAATATTCGTGGCGGGTGTAGGAGAGGAAGCTTCGGGAGTCTGTGAGCATGCCCACAAAATTGCTGAGAAGTCCTAAGTTTGCCAGGCTGATCATCTGTTCCGTCATGCCGGCCTTGTGATCGTTAAACCACCAGGCGCTTCCCTGCTGGATTTTGCCCCTGGCGCCTGCGTCCTGGAAGCAGCCCAGAATGGAGCCAATGGAGGCATTGTCGTTGGGATTCAGGGAATAGAGAATGGTTTTGGGCAGCTGATCCGTGAGGGTCAGGGCATTTAAAAGGTCGGCCATCTGGGAGGAGGGGGTATAGTTGTTGATACAGTCATAGCCCGTATCAGGTCCAAGCGCCCGGTAGGCCAGCGAGTGATTATCCCTCTTGCAGCCAAAATGAAGCTGCATCACCCAGTTTCGGGCATGGTATTCCCGGCCGACGAAGATCAAAAAGGCGGTCTGAAACTTCAGGATTTCCTGCTGTGTGGGAAGCTCTCCCTTGAGACGACGTGCAAAAATGGCTTCTGCCTCCGAATCCGAGGCCGGCGTGTACATAACATAATCCAGGGCATGATCCGATACCCGGCAGCCATGGGCGGCAAAGAAATCCATGCGAAGCCGCAGGGCCTCTTTTAAATCGGCAAAGGTTTCAATCTCTATACCACTCACACGGCTCAGGGTCGTGAGATATTCCAAAAATTCCGGCTTTTCCAGGTGCATGGCCTTGTCCGGACGCCAGGCCGGCAGCACCTGTACCGTAAAGGCGGGATCTTCGGCGATTTTTTCGTGCCACTCCAGGGAATCCACGGGATCGTCTGTGGTGCAGAGAAGCGTCACCCGGGACTGGCGGATAAGATTGCGCACGGACATGCCATCCTCCTTAAGCTTTTCATTGCAAAGCTCCCATACCTCCCCGGCCGTCTCCCGGTTGAGGCAGCCTGTGTATCCGAAATAGCGTTTTAATTCCAGATGGCTCCAGTGATACAAAGGATTTCCAATGGCCTTTTCCAGGGTCTCGGCCCATTTCTGAAATTTTTCCTTATCCGGCGCTCTGCCTGTAATAAAATCTTCCGCAATGCCGTTGGAGCGCATCAGGCGCCACTTGTAGTGGTCTCCCCCCAGCCATACCTGGGTAATATTGTCAAATTTTCGATCCTGGGCGATTTCCCGGGGATTGATATGGCAGTGGTAGTCCAGAATGGGCATAGGAGCCGCATACTGGTGGTAGAGCCGCCGGGCTGTTTCTGTGGATAATAAAAAATCTTCGTCCATAAATGGTTTCATGGCATACATTCTCCTTTTGCATATTCTTTATTGGTTTCCCCTGCCTGGGCAAAGGCGCTGTCGGTGGTTCCTCGTGGAAGGATCTGGGCTGATAAAATAGTCCTTGCAGGGACTAACTCCTTGGCCAAAGCTTTTACAAGCAGAGAGATGGCGCTGGTGCAGGAAAAGGCCAGCTGGTTGTCAATGGTGCTCAGCTCCGGGTCACAGCAAAGCCCCAGCTTGGAATTGTTATAGCCCAGGATGGACAGGTCCTTTGGCACAGAGAGGCCCTGGGCCCGGGCAAATTTCAGGGCGCCGATGGCCATCTCGTCGTCGGAGGTGAGGATGGCGTCAAAGGTCCTTTGCTCCCACAGAGCCTTTAGATAGTCCCGGGTTTCATAGATGGAGCCATTGCAGCAGGCACTGTGAAATTGTTCCTGGGAGAGACCTAGGTCCTGGCAGGCGTCTGTAAAGCCGGCAAGCTTGCGCCGGCCGCTGTAGGAGAGGGAGCGGTAGAGATAGAGGAGACGTTTGCGACCCTGGGTCAAAAATCGGGTGGCGGCCAGGTGCAGGGCCTCATAATCGTCGCAGAGAGCGCAGTAGACCTGCGGTCCCTCCAGATAGCCGTTGACAAGGACTACGGGGATTTCCCGGGCAGCATCCAGGATATACTGATTGAGCTCCGGCTTTGCCTCCACATAGTTGGAGCCCACCAGAATCACTCCATCCACCCGCTTGGAGATCAGTAGATCCAGATATTTCTGCCGGACCTGGTGGTCATAGCCGGTACAGCACAGAAGGGAATCGTAGCCGTGGGACCGCAGCCCCTGCTCCAGGAGATAGATGGCCGTGGCCAGAAAGGAGTCCGAGGAGTCGGCACAGAGAATGCCCACGGTGTGCATGGTGTTGAGCCCCAGGCCCCTGGCAAAGGCGTTGGGGGTGTAGCCGGTCTCCTCAATAATAGCCAAGATTTTCTGCCGGGTGGCCGCACTCACTTTTCCGCTTCCATTGAGCACCCGGGAGACCGTGGCGATGGAGACGCCGGCCCGCCTGGATATATCGTAAATGTTCATAGGATTGTCACCTCCTGACAAGAATGGTATTTTTCCGGACTACTTGTAAAATTGAGACGGAGAAAATGTAAATGCTTACATTTTATAAAATCATTATAGCCATTGAAAAGAGAAAAAGCAACAGTAAAGTTGTTAAATTTCCTTATTTTTTAAGTAGATAAAAAGATTTTTCGGGCTAGAGGGAGAAAAAACAGAAAAGCATATTGACAAAGGGAGGAGGAGGGGATACTATTATTGTAAGTATTTACATAAAAGTAGAAGCACAAGCTGCAAGAAGGCAGTGCCGGAACATTCCGGCCAGGATTGTCCCGGAGGAGAGAATACCGCTGGCAATAGTGAAGAAGGAGAACAGACATGCAGGATTTTATCAGGATTCATCCCGGTGATCAGGTTGCCGTGGCCTTAAGGCCCCTGGAGGAGGGGCAGGTTCTTGAGGTGGAGGGGGCGTCCATAACCCTTCGGGAGGCCATTCCCCAGGGACATAAGTTTGCCCTGGAGGACATAGGGGCCGGGGAGCCGGTTATAAAATATCATGCGGCAATCGGCGTGGCCAGGGAGCCCATTGCCCGGGGCGCCTGGGTCCACACCCACAATTTGCGCACCGGTCTGGGAGAGCTTTTGACCTACACCTATACGCCAAGGGCAGTTCCTTTGCCCCAAAGGGAGCCCGGCACCTTTCAGGGCTTTCGCCGGGCAGACGGCCGGGTGGGAATCCGAAATGAGATCTTTATCATTCCCACTGTGGGCTGCGTAAATAATGTGGCCACGGCCATAGAACGGCAGGCCCGGGGGCTTGTGAGGGGGAGCGTGGAGGAGATCGTGGCATTTCCCCACCCCTATGGCTGCTCCCAGATGGGGGAGGATCAGGAGAATACCCGGCGGATCCTGGCAGATCTGGTGAATCATCCCAACGCAGGGGGCGTGCTGGTGCTGGGTCTGGGCTGTGAGAACAGCGGCGTGGAGGAGCTGAAGGCCTGCATAGGCCCCTATGATCCCAGGCGGGTGCGGTTCCTGGTGGCCCAGGAATGTGCGGATGAGATAGGGGAGGGATTGAAGCTTTTGGAGGAGCTGGCGGCTTATGCCGGGCAGTTTGAGCGGGAGCCCATCTCGGCCAGTGAGCTGATTATCGGTATGAAGTGCGGGGGCTCCGACGGGCTGTCAGGCATTACGGCCAATCCGGTGGTGGGGGCTTTTTCAGACATGCTGGTGGCCCAGGGAGGAACCACCATCCTCACAGAGGTGCCGGAAATGTTCGGAGCGGAGACTCTTCTTATGGACCGCTGCGAGAGCCGGGAGCTTTTTGACAAAACCGTAGACTTAATCAATGCTTTTAAAGCGTATTTTATGAGCCACAACCAGACCATCTACGAGAATCCCTCCCCGGGAAATAAAAAGGGAGGAATTTCCACCCTGGAGGATAAGTCCCTGGGCTGCACCCAGAAGTCCGGCAGCGCTCCCGTATCCGGGGTGTTGAAATACGGGGAGCCGGTGAAAAACAAGGGTTTAAATCTTCTTGGCGGTCCGGGAAATGATCTGGTGGCCTCCACGGCCCTGGCAGCCTCCGGGGCCCATATGGTTCTCTTTACCACGGGAAGGGGTACGCCCTTTGCCTCCCCGGTGCCCACCATAAAGATTTCCTCCAACTCCGGGCTCTCTGAGAGGAAGGGAAACTGGATTGATTTTAACTGCGGAGAGCTGGTGGAGGGTACATCTCTGGAGGAGATTGCAGAACGTTTGTTCTCTTATGTGCTGGCCGTTGCCTCCGGAGAGAAGGTAAAGGCAGAGAAAAACGGATTTCACGATATGGCTATTTTTAAGCAGGGGGTAACCCTGTAGATAAGAGAATATTTTCTATAAAGAGAGGCATTGCCGGAAAGAAAAAGGAGTGTAACGGTTATGAAACAATTATCTTATGCCGTCCTGGAGGAGCAGGGCTATGAGGGATACCTGCTAAAGGAGGCCCCGGAGCGGGTGCTTCAGTTTGGAGAGGGGAATTTTCTCCGGGCGTTTGTGGATGATTTTTTTGATGTGTTAAATGAAAAGGGGAACTTTAACGGTAAAGTTGTGGTGTGTCAGCCTGTAGGGTCCAAGCTGGTGGATGAGATAAACCGGCAGGAAGGACTGTATACCCTGTATCTTCGGGGCTTTGCGGGGGGACGTCAGGTCAGGGAAAAGCGGGTGATTAGCTGTGTGAGCAGATGCCTCCATCCCCGCCGGGACTATGACGCCCTGATGGAATGCGCCGGGAATCCGGATCTGCGATATATTGTATGCAATACCACGGAGGCAGGGATTGTGTATGACCCGGCCTGTCAGCTCTCGGACCGGCCGGCCTCCAGCTATCCGGGGAAGCTGACCCAGTTTCTCTATAAGCGTTTTTTGCAATGGGGGGACCGGCGGGGAAAGGGCTTTGTAGTGCTGGCCTGCGAGCTCATTGACGACAACGGAAGGGAGCTTAAGAGCTGTGTGCTCCAGTATGCCAGACAGTGGGAGCTGGGGGAGGCCTTTGAGAGCTGGCTTGAGGAGGAGAATCTGTTCTGCTCCACCCTGGTGGATCGCATTGTGACAGGCTACCCAAGGGAGGAGGCCCAGGCGCTCCATAGGGAAAACGGCTATGAGGATAAGCTTCTGGATACAGGGGAGATCTTTGGCTTCTGGGTTATTGAGGGGCCGGAGAGCCTGGAGGAGGAGCTGCCCTTTGCAAAGGCCGGGCTTCCAGTGCTTATCACCCGGGATCACAGGCCCTACAAGCAGAGAAAGGTCCGGATTCTGAATGGCGCCCACACGACCATGGTGCCGGGGGCCTACCTGGCCGGGCAAAACATTGTGCGGGACTGTATGGAAGATGAAGTGATCCGGAATTTTATGAATCAAACCATTTACCGGGAGATTATCCCCACCCTGGATCTGCCTGAGGAGGAGCTTCGAAGCTTTGCGGCCTCTGTGACAGAGCGGTTCCAAAATCCCTTCCTGGATCACAGCCTATTGTCCATTGCCCTTAATTCCACCTCCAAGTGGAGAGCCCGGGTGCTGCCCAGCCTCAAGGGGTATGTGGAGCGGTTTCACAAGCTGCCCCCCTGCATCACTGCCTCCTTTGCCTTTTATCTGGCCCTTTTTGCCAGGGGAACCCGGACGGAAGAAGGCCTGGCGGGACGAAGAGGAGAGGAGACCTATGTGCTCCGGGATGACGAGGCTGTGCTGGAATTCTTTGGGGCTCACGGGGGAGACACGGCGGAGGAGCTGTCCCGCGCCGCATGTGCCAAGCAGGAGTTCTGGGGAGAGGATTTAGGTCAGATTCCCGGCTTTGAAAAAGCAGTTGCCCAATATCTGACCCGTATCTGGCAGCAGGGGGCCTATGAGACCATGGGGGATGTCTGTAAAAGGAGGAGGCCTTAAAATGCAGTCTGTAAGGACGAAATCAGCTATCAATGAAAAAAAGAGAGGGGCAGATAAAAAATTTACTTGCATTTTTCGGAAAATCGTGTATAGTATAGTCCATACAGAGCAAAGAACGAAGGCGTTCCATTTCCATGGGACGCCCTTTTTTTGCGTGCATGAGGAGTTGAAGAGGAAAGGATGGAGGCTATTATGAGTGAATTTATCAATGTATCGGAAATTTTTGGATCCAATGTGTTTAATGACGCGGTGATGCAGGAGCGTCTCCCTAAAAAGGTGTACCGAGAGCTGAAAAAAACCATTGAGGAGGGAAAGGAGCTGGATCTGGCCACGGCAGATGTCATTGCTCACGAGATGAAGGAGTGGGCCATTGAAAAGGGGGCTACCCACTATACCCACTGGTTTCAACCCCTCACGGGAGTGACGGCGGAGAAGCACGATTCCTTTATTTCTGCCCCGGATGAGAACGGCAAGGTGCTGATGAGCTTTTCCGGCAAGGAGCTGATCAAAGGAGAGCCGGACGCCTCTTCCTTCCCCTCCGGGGGCTTAAGGGCCACCTTTGAGGCCCGGGGCTACACAGCCTGGGACTGCACCTCACCGGCCTTTGTGCGCCAGGATGCGGCGGGAGCCACCCTCTGTATTCCCACGGCCTTTTGCTCCTATACCGGGGAGGCCCTGGACCAGAAAACCCCGCTTTTGCGCTCCATGGAAGCCATTAACACCCAGTCCTTACGGCTGCTGCGCCTGTTTGGAAATACCAGCTCCAAAAAGGTGACGCCCTCCGTGGGGCCGGAGCAGGAGTATTTCCTGGTGGATAAGGCCAAATACTTAATGAGAAAGGATCTCATTTACACCGGCCGGACCCTGTTTGGAGCCATGCCCCCCAAGGGACAGGAGCTGGACGATCACTATTTCGGAAATATCCGCCAGCGCATTGCAGCCTTTATGAAGGAGGTCAATGAGGAGCTGTGGAAGCTGGGAGTGACGGCCAAGACCCAGCACAACGAGGTGGCTCCGGCCCAGCACGAGCTGGCGCCCATCTATGCGGAGGCCAACGTGGCCGTGGATCACAACCAGATTGTCATGAAAACCCTGAAAATGGTGGCCTGCCGCCATGGTCTGCACTGCCTGCTCCACGAGAAGCCCTTTGCAGGGGTCAATGGCTCCGGCAAGCACAACAACTGGTCCATTACCACGGATGACGGCATCAATCTGCTGGAGCCGGGGGTGACGCCCCATGAGAATGTGCAGTTCCTTTTAGTGCTGGCCTGTATTTTGAAGGCCGTGGATACTCACGCGGATCTGCTGCGGGAGTCTGCGGCTGACGTGGGCAACGATCACCGCCTGGGGGCCAATGAGGCGCCTCCGGCCATTATCTCCATTTTCCTGGGAGAGCAGCTGGAGGATGTGGTGGAGCAGCTGATCAGCACAGGATCGGCCACCCATTCCCTGTCCGGAGGAAAGCTGCAAACTGGTGTTCGAACTCTGCCGGATGTGACCAAGGATGCCACGGACCGGAACCGGACCTCCCCCTTTGCCTTTACGGGAAATAAGTTTGAATTCCGCATGGTGGGCTCCAAGGACTCCATCGCCTCCCCCAACACGGTACTTAATACCATTGTGGCGGACGCCTTTGCCGAGGCCTGTGATGTGCTGGAGCAGGCGGAGGCCTTTGACACAGCGGTCCATGATTTGATAAAGCAATATCTCACAGAGCATCAGCGGATTATTTTCAATGGAAACGGATATGCCGATGCCTGGGTGAAGGAGGCAGAGCGCCGGGGACTGCCCAATATTAAGTCCATGGTGGATGCCATTCCGGCCCTGACCACGGAGAAGGCTGTCACCCTCTTTGAGAAGTATGGGGTGTTTACGGAAAAGGAGCTTAAGTCCCGGGCAGAGATCCAGTATGAGGCCTATGCCAAGGCCATTCACATTGAGGCCAAGACTATGATAGATATGGCAGGCAAGCAGATTATTCCGGCAGTGGTGAAGTACACCAAGGTTTTGGCGGACACAGTGAATGCGGTGCTGGCGGCCGGAGCCGAGGCCAATGTACAGCTGGAGCTGCTTCATGAGACCTCCGGGCTCCTTGCGGACACCAAGGCGGCTTTGGAAAAGCTTACCAAGCTGGAGCGGCAGTCAGAACAGGTGGAGGAGGGAGAGGCCCTGGCCCGCTACTTCCATGACACGGTGATCCCGGCTATGGCCCAGCTTCGGGAGCCGGTGGATAAGCTGGAAATGATGGTGGATAAGGAAATGTGGCCCATGCCCTCCTATGGGGATTTGATGTTTGAAGTATAAAGAGAAGAGATACATGGAAAATTTATGAAAAATAGCCCTGCTTACCGAAAATATAAGGGAAAGCGGGGCTATTTTCTTTCCCTTTTGTGTAAATGGTTTCATTTTGCGTTAAGGAATAAAGTATGCTATGATGAAAAAAAGCCAGGGAGAATGGGGGGAAGGGAATGTATCGTCTGGTAATCGTGGATGATGAGAAGAAAATATTGGATGGGATTGCGGAGATATTTCCATGGAATAAGATTGGATTTCAGGTGGCCGCCTGTTTTACCAGCGCCCGGGAGGTTCTGTGCTACCTGGAGAAGGAGCCGGTGGATGTGGTAATGACAGACATTTCCATGCCGGATATGGACGGTCTGGAGCTGTCGGAGAATCTGAAAAAATATCCGGAGCTTCTGGTGGTGCTCTTTAGCAGCTATCATGATTACCAGTATATGCGCACGGCTCTGAAGCTTAATATCACAGATTATCTTCTAAAGCCCATTAATTACGAGGATTTGCTGGTGTGCTTTGAAAATGTAAAGGCAGAGCTTGATCGCCGGGGAAATGTAAAGGAGGAGGAGCCGCCCTCCTATTACGCAGAAATCATCAGCAGGGTGGACGAGTACCTGCGGGAAAACTATCAAAGGGCCAATCTCACCGGAGCTGCGGAGGCCGTGGGTCTAAGCCCCAATTATCTGTCCAAGATTTATAAGGAAAAATCCGGTCTTGGCTTTTTGGAAAGCCTCAATAAGATCCGTATGGAAAAGGCCGGGGAGATGCTTTTAAATCCGGAGTACAAAAGCTATGAGATCGCCTTCTATGTGGGCTATGACAATCCCAAAAACTTTACCCGGGCATTTAAGGCCTACTACCATGTAAGCCCCCGGGAGTACCGGAACGGAATCCGGGGAAAGGAATAAAATCATGCTAAAGCGTTTTTTCCTGAGACGGGTCCGATCCTTTTTTACGATTATGATTATTCCCAATCTGCTGCTGTTTCTGGTCATTGGCATGGTTTTGTTGGGCACGCAGAAGGCGGCCCTAAAGGAGCGGGGACCGGTGACTCTGAACAGCATTGAGGAGAGCCTGGAGGCATCCCTGTATAATACCAGCTATCAGGTGGATGTGCTTATGAGCAATCCCTCCTATTCTCTGGCCCTGAGAAAGCTTCTGACTCAGACAGAAATGACCCAGAAGGATCAGCTGTTTTTTGGCCTTATCAAGAATTTTTTTGTAAGCTATAAGACCTCCTATACCTATATTCACTCCATCTACCTGTATTTGGACGGGGTGGATCAGTTTTTGACCTCCAACGGACAGCGGGCCTCTGTGGCTACCTATTATGACACGGAGTGGCTCGGGGACTATGAGGGTATGGGAGAGGAGTATAAGGTGTTTTCCAACAGCCGATGGCTGCAGCGGTATTCCTATGACGAGCCGGTGGAGGTGCTGACCATCTATTATCGGACCACCTATCTGGACGGGGTCATTGTCATCAATGTGGATAAGGAAAAATATGGAAATATGCTGCGCAATCTTCTGCTTTCCCAGGAGCAGGAGGTCCTTCTCTTAAACCATCAGGGAGAGTTGGTGTGTGCCACGGATTCCCATTTTACCCAGATTGAGCCGGAAATCAAGAGTATTTTTAAAGAAGAGATTGCCCGGTACCAACAGAGCGGAAGCTTTGCGGAGATCAATCATACCCTGCGAAGAATGGGAGAGGAGCGCTATTTTCTCTATATGCGCCACTCCGAGTTTTTTGATATTTACCAGGTGTCCGCCATTCCCCTAAGCTATCTTATCTCGGGACTTCGCTTTTATGTGGGCATCGCGGTTTTGGTACTGGTGCTGAATATTATGCTGGTGCTGTGGCTGGCCTACAGCTATACCAAGCGGTCCTTCTACTATATTGAAGAGTGTGTGAATGTATTTTCTGCGGCAGAGCGGGGGGAGGAGCTGCGTCAGGCCGAGGTGAAGGAGCAGGATGAGTACGGGATGATATTGAATAACATTATCTATCTCCATCTGCGGAACAATCAGATGAAGGTGGAGCTTCTGGAAAAGCAGCACCTGTATGAGATGACAGAGATGATGGCCCTGCAGCTCCAGATCAATCCCCATTTTATTTTTAATACCCTGCAAATCATGGACTTTGAGATCATTCGAAAGGTGGGTATGGATTCGGTGCCTCACCGGATGATCCAGCAGCTGTCCCGGGTGGTAAAGTACGCCCTGTCCAACCCCACGGAGCCGGTGAGCCTTAAGATGGAGATCGATTATCTGAAGGCCTATCTGGAGATTCAGGAATATCGGTTTCACAACCGAGGCATCACCTATTTTGAGATTGACGAGACCATTCTGTCCTGTCAGGTGTTCCGGCTTTTGCTGCAGCCCATGCTGGAGAACTGCTTTATGCATGGCATGGGAGCGGAGCAGGGGCATATGGTGGTAAAAATCAAGGCCTTTGACCGGGGAGACCAGATCTCCTTTGCGGTGGTGGATAATGGGGTGGGAATGGAGCGCCGGGAGGTGGAGGAGCTGTACCGGAAAATCAATGATAAGAAATCCAGAAATATCGGGCTGACAAACCTGAACCGCCGATTGATTCTCCACTACGGAGAGAGGAGCCGGCTGCGGATTCAAAGCCGCAAGGGGAAGGGGACCATTATCCAATTTTGGGTGCCCAAGCGGTTTTTTGAGGAGTCTGGTGACCAGGCGTAAAAGAAGGGAAAAAAACATAAATAATGATACCTTGAAAAGAATCAGCGTAAAAGATGGGAAGTTATCTTAAGGGCTGGTTCTTTTATTGTTTCTGGGAGATGCTATAATTTTAATTGTGAAATCTATATAAGGGAGGAAGAGAGTATGAAGAAAAGACAAGTGGTTTCTCTTATTTTATCTGCTGTGATGGCAGTTTCCGTGCTGTCCGGCTGCGGCGGCAAGGAGGCGGAAAAGACACCCGCGGCAGACGGGGGGGCAGAAACGACAGAGGGAACAGGGGAAACGCCCCAGGAGCCCTCGGGAGAGGATGTGACCCTTCGGTTTTCCTGGTGGGGCGGAGACGCCCGGCATGAGGCAACTCTGGCGGTCATCGAGGCCTTTGAAAAGGAGCATCCCAATATCCACATTGAGGCAGAGTACAGCTCCTATGACGGATATTCCGAGAAAAAGACCACGGAGTTTGCGTCGGGAACTGCGCCGGACATTTTCCAGATTGAGACGGGCCTGGGACCGGAGTATTACAAAAACGGCGTGTTATATAACCTGTCCGAGACAAGCTTTGACTGGTCCAACTTTGATGAGAATTTCCTGATACAGAACGGACAGTTTGGATCCGGCAGCCAGTATGCCATTCCCACCGGACAGGCGGGAAGCGCTATTATTGTGAATAAGACCCTGGCAGATAAGATCGGGATTGATTTTACCCAGCAGTATGACTGGGATCAGTTTATTGAGTGGGGAAAAATGGTGCAGGATTATGATCCGGAATGTTATCTGATTTCTGCCAACACCTCCTATGCCATGCCGTTCTTTGTTCGTGCCTGGTGCCGTCAGAAAAACGGGAAACCCATTATGAATGAGGATCTGACGCTGAACATGACAGAGGAACAGTTTACGGAATGCTTTACTCTGATTAAGGAGTTATATGACAATAAAGTATGCGCTCCTGCTTCCTATAAGGCGCCCTTTGGAGATCAGGATCAGGAGGATCCCAAC
This sequence comes from uncultured Lachnospiraceae bacterium, assembly GCA_947574135.1. Lineage (GTDB taxonomy): Bacteria > Bacillota > Clostridia > Lachnospirales > Lachnospiraceae > RGIG4284. The sequence continues at coordinate 29,235 of CANPIM010000025.1, read as the reverse complement.
TGGATTGCCGGAAAGTATGTGTGCGCTATTGGCTACACCTCCTCGGCGGATGTGCTTTCCGCTGCCAACGATACAGTGGAGTATATGGCAGGCAATATGCCCGTAATGGCTGACGCGGTCAACGACGGCTGGGTCAATGACTGTCCCCAGTATATCGGTGTGTATGCCAAGACCCAGCATCCTGCTGAGGCTGCCCTGTTCCTGGATTATTTCTACAACAGCGACGAAGCTGCCAAGCTTCTGGGAACCGTGCGTTCCGTGCCGCCTACAGAGAAGGCCCGGAATATCTGTGAGGAAATGGATGCCTTAAATCCTCTGACCAAGCAGAGCGTGGATGTGAGTATGCAGTACAATGGTTTTTCGGACAGCGGAAGAACCACCAGCTCTGAGGTAACGGCTATTTTGGTTGACGCCTACGACAATGTTTCCTATGGCCAGATGGAGCCGGCCGAGGCAGCCGCAGAGGTTATGGAGCTGTTGAATGACTATATGGAAGTAAACAAGTAAATAGGTACCATGTAATATGAATGGAAATGGGATAACCCAGAGGTGCCCTTGCCAAGAGAGGGTGGGGTTATCCCATTTTTTAGAAAGGAATAAAGGCAGATATGAAAACCTCCATGAATTCAAAAAGAAACAGCAAGGCTTATCTCTATCTGGCGCCCTGGATCATTGGTATGCTGGTGCTGCAGCTTTATCCCTTTGTTGTTTCTATTTATTATTCCCTGTGTAATTATACAGGGCTGGCGGACCCGGTGTTTATCGGGGCGGATAATTATATCCGGCTGTTTACCAAGGATAAGGAATTTCAAAAATCTCTGTGGGCCACGGTGCAGTACACTCTGTACACAGTGCCCTGCAAGATTATTATGTCCCTGCTCATTGCCCTTTTGCTGAATAAGGGAAGAAAGGGAATCGGCGCCATGCGGACGCTCTACTACCTGCCCTCCCTGTTCGGCGGCAGCATTGCGGTGGCCATCCTCTGGAAGGTAATGTTTATGGATAATGGCCTTGTGAATGCCCTGTTAAACCTGGTGGGCATTGAGACTGTTTCCTTCTTTGGAAATCCCAAGACTGCGCTGCCAACCCTGAGCTCCCTGGAGGTCTGGCAATTTGGATCCTCCATGGTCATGTTCCTGGCAGCCCTAAAGCAGGTGCCGGCTTCCCTCTATGAGGCAGCCCGCATTGACGGAGCCGGGAGGCTGCGAAGCTTTTTCAGCGTGACCATTCCCCAGATCTCCCCGATTATTTTCTTCTGTATCATTATGCAGACAGTAAATGCCCTGCAGAATTTCACCTCCGCCTTTGTTATCACAGCCGGCGGCCCGGTGAAGTCCACCTATATGCTGGGACTGAAGCTGTACAACGACGGATTCCTGTACAATAAAATGGGATATGCCAGCGCAACCTCCTGGATTATCTTTATCCTGGTGGTAGGCTTTACCCTGGTGCTGTTTGCTTCTTCCAAATTCTGGGTATTTTATGGCGACGAGTCCTAAGAGGGGGTGAGAGAGATGAGTAAAAAGCAAAAAAACAGGATAAAAGAAGTTGTCATGTATGCGGTGTTGATTATTGTGGGATTGGTTATGATTTATCCCCTGATCTGGATGTTCTTTGCCAGCTTTAAGTCCAACCAGGAGATATACGGATCCCTGGCCATTCTGCCGGAATCCTTTAGCTGGGAGGCCTATGTGGATGGCTGGAAGGGATTTGGGGGCAATACCTACGCCCATTTCTTTAAGAATTCGTTTTTGCTGGTCATGCCCACCACCCTTTTGACAGTGGCCTCCAGCGCTTTGACGGCCTACGGGTTTGCACGCTTTGATTTTCGGGGGAAAAAGCTGATGTTTATGCTGCTGCTCTCCACCCTGATGCTGCCCAACGCCATTTTGGTTATTCCCAGGTATGCCATATTCCGCACCCTGAAGGTATTGGACAGCTATTGGCCCTTTTACCTTATGGGCGCCTTTGCCTGCTATCCCTTCTTTACCTATATGCTGATTCAGTTTTTGCGGGGGCTGCCCCGGGATCTGGATGAGTCCGCGTATATTGACGGATGTGGTACCTTGAAAACCTTTACCCACATTTTGCTGCCCCTTTTAAAGCCGGCTCTGTTTTCCGCCGGACTGCTGCAGTTTCTGTGGACCTACAATGATTATTTTAACTCTCTGATCTATATTAACAGCGTTTCCAAATACACCGTATCGCTGGCCCTGCGCCTGTCTCTGGACGCGGAGTCCGTGGTGGTGTGGAAGAATGTAATGGCCATGTCCTGTGTGGCCGTGCTGCCGGTGGTGGTGCTGTTCTTCTTCTGCCAGAAGTATTTCGTGGAGGGGATTGCCACAACGGGCCTGAAAGGCTAAAGGAGGAAATACAAAATGAAAGTAAAAAATCCGGTTTTAAAGGGCTTTTTTCCGGACCCGTCTCTTCTGCGGGTGGGAGAGGATTATTACATAGCCACCTCTACCTTTGAGTGGTTTCCGGGCGTCTGCATCCATCATTCCCGGGATCTGGTGAACTGGGAGCTGGTAAGCTATGCTCTGACGGACGACCAACAGGTAGATATGACCGGGCTGGATATGTCCTGCGGGATCTGGGCCCCCAATCTGACCTACAGTGACGGCCTGTTTTATCTGGCCTATACCATTGTCTACACGGACAGACAGCGCTACAAGGACACCCATAATTTCCTGGTGACGGCTCCGGATGTGCGGGGACCCTGGTCCCCGCCGGTGGCCCTAAGCCGCTCCGGCTTTGACCCCTCTTTGTTCCACGAAGGTGGGAGAAAGTATCTGGTCAATATGGTCATCGATCACCGGGTGGATCAGGTGCGGTTCTGCGGCGTTGACGTGCAGGAATATGACCCTAAGGCCAAGCGGCTCATCGGAGAGCCGGTGCGGGTATCTCCCGGCACAGGTCGGGGGGTTACGGAGGGACCTAATATTATGAAGCGCGGGGACTATTATTACCTGGTGCTGGCGGAGGGAGGCACCGGCTTCCGGCATTGTACCACCGTTCTCCGTTCCCGAAGTCTTTTTGGGCCCTACGAGGAGAATCCTTACAATCCTGTGCTCACCTCGGACGGACAGACGGATTGCCTTCTGGAGCGCGCCGGTCATTCCCAGATGATTGAGGGGGCGGACGGCCGCTGGTATCTGGCCCATTTGTGCTCTCGTCCTGTTGAACGAAACAGTATTTTGGGTCGTGAAACGGCTATCCAAAATGTGGTGTGGACCGAGGATGGGTGGCCTAAGCTTGCGGCCAATGACAGCAGGAAGCCGGAAATCACCTTTGAAGCCCCGGCCCAGGTCATCCAGAAGCGGGATCTCTCATCCAGAACCGATTTTTCCCACAACCGAATCCCCCTGGAGTATATGACCCTGCGCCGCTCCTTTGCCACCAACGGGATTTCCGTGGAAAATGGGAAGCTGCATATCCGGGGAGGGGCCTCGGTGATGTGCAAGTATTTCCAGGGGCTTTTGGCCCGTCGGCAGCAGTGCCTGGACTGTGATTTTGAGACGGCTATGGAGTTTGCTCCCCGGCATCTGAATCACATTGCGGGAATGCTGGTGTATTATAATTATGATAATCATTATTATTTAAAGATGAGCCGGGCTCCGGAAGGGCTGTTTCTTGCTGTGAGTGCTCTGGTGAATAAGGATCTGACGGATTCTGCGCCGGTTCTGCTTCCGGAGGAGACTAAGATGGTATATCTGCGGGCGCAGATTCGCCGGGAAAAGCTTCAATATTTCTATTCGCTGGATAACCAGACCTATCTTCCCATAGGTGAGGAATTGGATATGAAAAATATTTCCGACGAGCACATTGAGGGCAACGGCTTTACGGGCTCCATGCTGGGCGTTAACTGCTGTGATGTCCAGGGGGACGGGGTGTCCGCAGACTTTTTGTATCTGGATTACAGGGAGTATGAGGAGGAATAGAGAAAAAAGCTCCCAGAATGGGAGGATGCCAGGCAGCGGATCTGCCTGGCATTTATTATGAAAAAGTTTATTCAAAAATAAGGAATTGTCATATTATAAAAGATTTGAAAGGATTTTAGTATTGCTGTATTTCTATGATAGTATTATAAGTTGGAGAAATGAATGGAGTGTGTTAAGGAGTTTAACGTTTTTTGAAAGATGTATGAATAAAATATGAACAGAGGAAAAAGAATTCTTTGGTCATTTTGTGCAGAGGGAAAGCTTTGGGGATTTTGCTTTATAGAGGATATAGTGGAAAAGGGAGAATTTTTCCAGGAAGTTTCGTTGTTGGAAGAGGAATTTCACAAAGATAAAAAAAGAGGAAAAAACCCTTTGACAACGGGTGCTTGCTGTGTATAATAAAGGTTAGCAAAACGAAGGCGTTTCTTGTTTTTAACAGGAAGCGCCTCTTTTGTTAAATCAAAGGAGATTTTGAGAGGGAAAGCCCTCCAAAAATCTCCTTTTTTCGTGAGGAGGATAACCTATGCGTGAAGAGATTTTAAGTGCTGTAAGCAGCCAGCTGTTTGGGGTCTGGTTCCTGATTGGAGCGGCCCTGGTGTTTTGGATGCAGGCCGGGTTTGCCATGGTGGAGGCCGGCTTTACCCGGGCAAAGAATACGGGAAACATTTTGATGAAGAATCTTATGGATTTCTGTATTGGTACGGTGGTGTTTATTCTGATTGGCTTTAGCCTGCTTCTGGGGGAGGACCTGGCGGGAGTGATTGGAAAGCCGGGGCTGGACATTTTTACCAGCTATGGGGATTTTGACTGGTCCAATTTTGTGTTTAATCTGGTGTTCTGTGCCACCACGGCTACCATTGTGTCCGGGGCTATGGCGGAGAGAACAAAATTCCTGTCATACTGCATTTATTCCGGCGTGATTTCCGCCTTGATTTATCCCATTGAGGCCCACTGGATCTGGGGCGGAGGCTGGCTTTCCCAGATAGGCTTCCATGATTTTGCAGGCTCCTGCGCCATCCATATGGTGGGCGGTATCTCGGCCCTGATTGGAGCCAAGCTTTTGGGACCCCGCATTGGGAAATTTGTGACGGATAAGTCCGGGAGGATTACCAAGGTCAATGCATTTCCGGGGCATAGCCTCCCCCTGGGCTGTCTGGGGGTGTTTATTCTGTGGCTGGGCTGGTATGGATTTAACGGCGCGGCGGCCACCTCTGTGGAGCAGCTGGGATCCATTTTTCTTACCACTACAGTGGCCCCGGCCATAGCTACGGTGGTGTGCATGATTTTTACCTGGGTGAGATACGGAAAGCCGGATGTGTCTATGTGCCTGAACGCCTCCCTGGCCGGCCTGGTGGCCATTACGGCGCCCTGCGACGTGACAGACGTAACAGGGGCTCTGGTCATTGGAGCTGTGTCCGGGGTGCTGGTGGTGTTTGGCGTCTGGCTTCTGGATCATGTGCTTCATATTGATGATCCGGTGGGAGCCGTGGCTGTACACTGTCTCAACGGAATCTGGGGAACTCTTGCCGTAGGGCTCTTTGCTACTACCTCAGCCCCGGGGAACGACAGTCTGACGGGATTGTTTTACGGCGGCGGTCTGAAGCTTTTGGGGATTCAGCTTGTGGGCTTTGGAGCCGTAGCTGCCTGGACGGTGGTAACTATTACCCTGGCTTTTCTGGTTATACGTGCCACGGTTGGGCTGCGGGTTTCCCAGGAGGAGGAGATTGTGGGCCTGGATTCCTGCGAGCACGGCCTGCCCTCGGCCTATGCGGGCTTTAGCATTATGGATATTTCCAATACCATGACCATGGAGGTCAATGAAAATACCAACCTGGGCGCAGATTCCTATGAGGAGGCTTCGGAAAGTCAGCGGGCGGCGGCGGTTCCGGTTACGGCAGGTCCCATATCGGCTACAGGAATTTACAAGGTTTCGGTAATTGCTAGGCTGTCCCGGTATGATCATTTGAAGAAGGCTATGAATGATATTGGTGTCACTGGTATGACGGTAACACAGGTGATGGGCTGCGGCGTCCAAAAAGGGGCCGGAGAAAAGTACCGGGGCGTGGAGATGGATGCCACCTTGCTTCCCAAGGTAAAGGTGGAGGTGATTGTGGGTAGTATCCCTGTGGATACGGTTATCCAGGCAGCCAAGAAGGCGCTTTATACAGGACACATTGGAGACGGTAAGATTTTTGTTTACCCTGTGGAGCGGGTGGTGAAGGTCCGCACGGGCGAGGAGGATCTGGCTGCATTGCAGGATGTGGAGTAAAATTTTTCAGTACCTGCAAGAAAATTTTCACAGGAATATTTTTCTAATAAAATGATAGTAATTTGCCTCTGGCTGTGGTATACTGACAGTAACGAGAAAATGGAGGGAAGGTTTTCAAGGCCTTCGATTCCAAGAAAGGAACTGGGTGAATGCCATGAATAAGAATAAGTTTGACGATTTGCTTGCAGCTTCCAAGCTGAACGAATTGCTGCACAAAAAAGAGGTTGAGGAAAAAAATAAGAATACCGTACTCTGGGTTTTGGCTATTATCGGCGCAGTAGCTGCTGTGGCAGCCATTGCCTATGCTGTTTACCGTTATTTTACTCCTGATTATCTGGAGGATTTTGAGGACGATTTTGACGATGACTTTGACGATGATTTCTTCGATGATGAGGACGAAGAGGAGAAATAAGGTCACAAAAGCAGCGGAATAGAATGGGGAGGACTGCCGCAGCAGATTGCAGAGGCGTTTATAGAAGCCTGTGCAAGGAAGCTTTGCGGCAGTTCTTTTTCTGTTTGATTTTTCTCAAAGGGGAAAAGGCATTTTTGCCAGGGAAGAATAGGAAGCAGGCTGCAAAGCCGGCAAAAAGAGGTGAGGACCATATGAAAAAGGGGCAGATTTACGAGGGTGTTGTGGAAAAGGTAGAATTTCCCAACAAGGGTTTGATATGGGTGGAGGAGCGGCCCGTCTGGGTGAAGAATACCCTTCCCGGGCAACGGGTGCGCTTCGCCGTGCAGAAGCTTCGAAAGGGAAAATGCGAGGGCCGGCTTTTGGAGGTACTGGAGCATTCCTCAGAGGAGGTGGCTGCGGCCTGTCCTCATTTTGCAGACTGCGGAGGCTGTACCTATCAGAATTTGTCCTATGAAGCTCAGCTTCGGCTTAAGGAAGGGCAGGTGCGGGAAATCCTGGATCGGGCTATCTGCCACAGGGGGCATACCTACGCGTTTGAGGAGGCGCTTCCCAGTCCCCGCCCTTACGGATACCGCAATAAGATGGAATTTTCTTTTGGGGATGCCTGTAAGGATGGCCCGTTATCCCTGGGGCTTCATAAGCGGGGGAGTTTTTATGACATTGTGACCACGGAGAATTGCTGTATTGCAGACCCGGATTTTGGCCGGATTTTACAGGCATCCCTGGAGTTTTTTCAGAAGCTTGGGCTGCCCTTTTACCATAAAATGCGCCATCAGGGATATTTGCGCCATCTTTTGATCCGGAAAGGGGCGAAAACCGGGGAGATTTTAGTGGATCTGGTGACTACGACTCAGTGGGATGGATTGGCTGCGGACCTTGGGATGGAGGAGGATCCCATTTTGGAGGCCTGGCGGGATGGGCTTCTGGGACTTTCTCTTGCAGGAACCCTGGTGGGGATTCTCCACACGAAAAATGACAGCCTGGCGGATGTGGTGCAGAATGACTTTACAGAGCTTCTCTATGGAAGGGATTACTTTTTTGAGGAGCTTTTGGGTCTGCGTTTCCGGATTTCTCCCTTTTCCTTTTTCCAGACCAATTCTCTGGGGGCGGAGGCGCTCTATGAGAAGGCCCGGACTTATGTGGGGGACACAAGGGATAAGGTAATTTTCGATCTGTACAGTGGGACCGGCACCATTGCCCAAATGCTGGCTCCTGTGGCCCGGGAGGTCATCGGGGTGGAGATTGTGGAGGAGGCCGTGGAGGCGGCCCGGGCCAATGCTGCGCTCAATGGACTGTCCAACTGTCGTTTCCTGGCAGGGGATGTGTTGAAGGTGCTGGATACCATTGCGGAGAAGCCGGATCTGATTGTGCTGGATCCGCCCCGGGATGGGATTCATCCAAAGGCTCTGGAAAGAATAATTGCCTACGGGGTGGAGCAGCTGGTCTATATATCCTGTAAGCCTACCAGCCTGGCCAGAGACCTGGAGGTGCTTTTGGAGCGGGGGTATAAGGTAGAGAAGGCTGGATGTGTGGATATGTTTCCCTGGTCGGGGAATGTGGAGACGGTCGTCAAGCTTTCCCGTAATGTAGGGGGAAAGTGAGGAGGAAGAGAAGAAAATAGAGGGGGTTGACAACCTCTTGCGTTTTCTCTTATTTGATGTACTTGAAATACGTCGCTTACAGCATACATTGTCATAGGAATTGTGAACAAAATTCGTTGTGGAAAGTATTTTGAAAAAGAATATAGGAGCAAAATGATAATCTACAAGGCATAGGAAATTTGTCTTGTAGATTTTTTTACAGAACATAAGCGAATGAGAGAAGTTGAATTTTAGCGATAGGAAAAGGATAAGCTATAAGATAGGTAATTCCTTACTGGCTGTAAGGGATATTAACCATAAATATATTGTAAAGGAAGGAACAAAACGAATAAAACTACGTTCTGGTTTTGCAACGAAAAAAGCCGCGGAGGAAGCGCGGAAAATTACGATAGGGCAACTGGTAAATGGAACGTATGTGGTAAATGACAGCGTAAAGGTCAAGGATTTTTTGGAATACTGGCTTGAATATGATATTAGAAAGAGGGTACAAAGCAACAATACATATATTACATATTCTAATATTGTAAAGAAGCATATCACCCCTGCTATTGGAAATAAGAAGCTGACAGAGGTAAACAGAGGAGATGTCTATAGCTTGTACAGGGAACGGGCGGAATTTTCTAAATATATTGCAAGGCTGGTTAAGACAGTTATGAATGTATCCTTTCGCTATGCCGTAAGGTGCAGGCTGATTTCTGTAAATCCGGCTGAGGGAATAGATTTGCCCAAAACGGTAGAAGCGAAGCCATATCACACAAGAAATATTGATATTGCAAAAACCTTAAGCATGCCTGAGATTTTAATACTTTTGGAGGCAAGCAAAGATACGCCTATCCATATGCAGATCCTGTTCAATGTGCTTATGGGGCTTAGGCGTCAGGAGATTAATGCGGTAAAGTATTCGGATGTGGATTATATTAACCGGACATTATCCGTAGAACGGCAGCTTGGAAAGGCACTAGACCGGAATCCAAACGGAACGGATGAAAAATCTACAGCAAAAAATGAACTGCCGCTTAAAACCTCTTCCAGCCGGAGATTGCTTCCCATACCGGACTATGTTTTTGAGGCGATTTTAGAGGAGCGAAAAAAATACGAGGAAAATAGGAGAAGAAGGCGGTCACAGTTCTTGGATGCAGATTTTATCTGCTGTTCTAATTATGGGAAGCCCAGAAGTAAAGACTTTCATTGGCCACATTATAAGGAAATGCTGAGAAAAACAGGGCTGCCGGATATTCGCTGGCATGATTTAAGGAGTACCTACTGCACCCTGCTTCTAAAACAGGATTTTAATCCGAAAGCGGTATCCAAGCTGATGGGACATGCCAAAGAGCTGATTACCATGGATGTATATGGGGATAATGCTAAGATTATTCCCGAAGAAATACCGGAGCTTTTGTCGTATATGGAGGAGGTTATGCCAGAAAAAGCGGATAATGATAATGCGGAAGGTGATATCCTGGATACAGTGATAGATATAGAGGAATTTTTGTCGGAAAGAAAAGTATCAGGAGAGGGGCGGAGCGGATAAAAAGTGAATGAATCGTTACGCTGTGTGGGCAAAGGGCTAGTGGAAATCAAGAAGGAAGAGCTGGACAATGATTGTAAAATCGAGAAATTATGCTATAATTAGGGTGAAAGAGAAAGGATTGGGGAATGAGTGATACAAAAATACAATGGCATCCAGGCTTTGTTGCAGCAATGAATTTGGAGCTTGAAGAAAACAGAGCAGACCTTATTGAGGTGATAACATGATACTGTCAGACAAAACCATCAAAGAAATGTTAAAAAATGGCACACTGGGCATCTGCCCCATGGAGGAAAACCAAATACAGCCTGCCAGTGTCGATATTCGCCTGGGCAACACTTTCAGCATTATCGAACGGACACCCACCGGCATCATATCCATGGACCAGAAAATGAATTATCGCAAAATCGTAGCAGACACCTACGTCCTGCTTCCCGGCGAATTCATTCTGGCAACCACCATGGAATACTTCCGGCTCCCTGCCAACCTGACTGCTTTTGTGGAGGGCCGCAGTTCTATCGGCAGACTGGGACTGTTCGTGCAGAATGCCGGCTGGGTAGACCCTGGATTCGAGGGTGAAATCACTCTGGAGCTGTACAATGCCAACCGCTGTGCCATCGAACTGAAAGCTGGGCGCCGCATAGGACAACTGGTATTCTCCCTGATGGATGAAGCCGCTGAAAATCCCTACAACGGCAAATACCAAGGACAGACTGGAGCGACAGGCTCCCGTGTTTTCCTGGACGAGAACTAAAGCAAAAGGGCTGTCTCCACAGCCCTCATTAACGCGGGTATGAAAAGGAATATAATTTAAACACAAAGCCTTTGGAAATAGATCTCCTGGTCATTAAAAAGGAACCAGATGTGCAGATCGTAAATGAGATAGGAAAGCGGACGATATTATCATATCCATCATTCGGGATACAAAACCCAAAAATTTATTTCGGTATTTTAAAGAGCATCATATCAGAGAGACAAACCCGTTTACAGGAATTTGTTACATTTTGGATGCGGTTTTGTTTCCTACACAGATCATTGTGGGAAGAGAGCTAAAGCAGGAAAATCATACATGGATTAAGGCTTTGTCAGACAGAATGCAAAAGCAGGAAATGAGAGAACTGCTGGAAAAAGTTTATAACCTCACACAAAAATTTGATAGGGAGCTTTCAGATTCCGTATTGGAGGTAAGCCTTCGGGCTAATAACCAGATTGTAGGAGGGTTCTTCGCTCTGTAAAAAGTTTTCGTGATTTAGGAATAGACGATGAACGGATTAAGAGGATGCTTGTAAAAAATTATGAGCTTACATCTGAAGAGGCAGAAACGTATTTGTAATGGAAACCTGCATGCGCCCGAAATCGGGTATTCCACCAAAGAGGAAAGTGGTGAGGGCGCATTTGGAATACCCGAATTCATGCCGCCTGTTCGGCGGCGAACTTTTAAAGTAATGATTGAGGAGAAATTTAAGGAAAGGGACGCGAATCTGTGATGAAACAGACTGCGTCTCTTTTTTGAAGAGAATGTAGGAAAAGAATAAGACGTATGATGAGCGAACTAATGTTTGTTTTTGTAGACAAAGGAGAGGGGATGTGATATAATAACCGCGTTGGAAATGAGCAGAAGTGGAAGGGATTTATACTCTCGGGTTATGATTTGTTCATACAGTTTCACTGTTTTCGTGTAGTATGAAAAACTGAATTGAGTAACCAAAATTCGTCGAAGCGCCATTTTGTGAAAAAGGTGAAGATGTGCCTCGACGAATTTCTGCCTAATAGACGAACTTTTTTACTATAAATCCTGGAGGTGATTTTTGTGCAGATTGAACAAAAAGAGCAGATGCAGGCTGCTTCTTTGCCGGCCAGCAAAGAGGCTGCAGAGGGCGGCAGTCTCTTCAAATTACACAGCGAATATCAGCCCACCGGCGACCAGCCCCAAGCCATAGAAGCCCTTGTAAATGGCTTCAGGGAAGGCAATCAATGCCAGACCTTATTGGGCGTTACAGGCTCCGGCAAGACCTTTACTATGGCCAATGTGATCCAGCAGCTGAACAAACCCACTTTGGTAATAGCGCACAATAAAACCCTTGCAGCCCAGTTGTACGGGGAGTTCAAAGAATTTTTCCCTGAGAATGCAGTGGAGTATTTTGTGTCCTACTACGACTACTACCAACCCGAAGCCTACGTCCCCTCCAGCGACACCTACATCGCCAAGGACTCCTCCGTCAACGACGAGATCGACAAGCTGCGCCTCTCCGCCACGGCCTCTCTTATCGAGCGCAGGGATGTGATTGTGGTATCCTCCGTCTCCTGCATCTACGGCCTGGGAGAGCCGGAGAACTTTGAGAAGATGATGGTATCTCTCCGCCCGGGGATGCAAAAGGATCGGGACGAGGTTCTGCGGCAGCTGGTGGACATTCAGTATGACCGAAACGACATGGACTTCAAGCGGGGAACCTTCCGGGTAAGAGGGGATGTTCTGGAGATCATACCGGCCAGTGAGATGGACACCGCCATCCGGGTAGAATTTTTCGGGGACGAGATTGACCGGATCTCAGAGATTGATGTGCTGACCGGGGAGATCAGGGGAACCAGAGAGCACGTGGCAATCTTCCCGGCCTCCCACTATGTAGTTCCGGCAGAGCAGATCCGCAGAGCGGCCAAAGATATTGAAGAGGAGCTTGAGGAACGCATTCGCTACTTCAAAGGCGAGGACAAGCTTCTGGAGGCCCAGAGAATCTCCGAGCGAACCAACTTCGACATTGAGATGCTCAAGGAAACGGGCTTCTGCTCTGGCATTGAAAATTATTCCCGGCATCTGTCTGGATTGGAGCCTGGGCAGCCTCCCAACACTCTGATGGACTATTTTCCGGAGGATTTTTTGATTATCATAGACGAGTCCCACAAAACCATTCCCCAGATCCGGGGGATGTTTGCAGGGGATCAATCCAGAAAAACCACTCTGGTGGACTATGGCTTTCGTCTGCCCTCGGCTAAGGATAACCGCCCCTTGAATTTTGGGGAGTTTGAAAGTAAAATAGATCAGATTCTCTTTGTGTCTGCCACGCCGGGGGAATATGAGGAGGAGCATGAGCTTTTTCGGGCAGAGCAGATTATCCGTCCTACAGGGCTTTTGGATCCCAAGGTAGAGGTGCGACCGGTAGAAGGGCAGATCGACGATCTGGTGGGGGAGGTCAATCAGGAGGTGGCGGCCGGCCACAAGATTTTGATTACCACCCTGACAAAGCGGATGGCGGAGGATTTGACAGACTATATGCGGGAGCTTGGGATTCGGGTGAAATATCTCCACTCGGATATTGACACCCTGGAGCGGACGGAGATTATCCGGGATATGCGGCTGGATGTCTTTGATGTTTTGGTGGGCATTAATCTGCTGCGGGAGGGACTGGATATCCCGGAGATTACCCTGGTGGCCATTCTGGATGCGGACAAGGAGGGCTTCCTGCGCTCCGAGACCTCCCTGATTCAGACCATCGGCCGGGCAGCCAGAAATTCCCAGGGCCGGGTAATTATGTATGCGGATAGCATTACAGATTCCATGCGCCTTGCCATTGACGAGACAGAGCGACGCCGCGAGATCCAGGAAAAATATAACCAGGAGCATGGCATTACCCCCCAGACCATTAAAAAGGCTGTGCGGGATCTTATCAGTATTTCCAAGGAGATTGCCCAGGAAGAACTCCAGTTCGAAAAGGATCCGGAGTCCATGAGCAAGAAGGAGCTGGAGAAGCTGATTGGAGACATTGACAAGAAGATGAAGAAGGCAGCGGCAGAGCTGAACTTTGAGGCAGCGGCGGAGCTGCGTGATAAGATGATCGAGCTGAAAAAGCAGCTGCAGGATTTGTAGGGGCAGCATATTTCGAAACAGGAAGCGCAAGGACAACAAACAGGCCTGGCAGTCGGATTTTCTATAGAGCGTTGGCGGGCCGGGACGGACAGGAGAAAGGGAGTCATTTATGAGACAATTTATCAAAATCAGAGGAGCCAATGAGCACAACCTGAAAAATCTGGACGTGGATATACCCAGAAATGAGTTTGTGGTGCTCACAGGCTTAAGCGGATCAGGGAAATCCTCTCTGGCCTTTGACACCATCTATGCGGAGGGACAGCGGCGGTATATGGAATCCCTGTCCTCCTATGCCCGCCAGTTTCTGGGGCAGATGGAGAAGCCGGATGTGGAGAGCATCGAGGGGCTTTCCCCGGCTATTTCCATTGATCAAAAGTCAACCAACCGGAATCCCCGCTCTACCGTGGGAACGGTGACGGAAATCTATGATTATTTTCGACTCTTGTATGCCCGTATCGGTATCCCCCATTGTCCCAAGTGCGGCAAGGAGATTAAGAAACAGACGGTAGATCAGATGGTGGACCAGATTATGGGACTGCCTGAGCGGACCAGGATTCAGATTCTGGCTCCTGTGGTTAAGGGACGAAAGGGAGAGCATGTAAAGGTTCTGGAGCAGGCGCGGAAAAGCGGCTTTGTGCGGGTGAGAATCGACGGAAATCTTTATGAGCTCTCCGAGGAGATAAAGCTTGATAAAAACATCAAGCATTTGATTGAGATTGTGGTGGACCGTCTGGTGGTAAAGGAGGGCATTGAGAAGCGGCTGGCAGATTCTATTGAGACAGTACTGGGTCTTTCGGAGGGCCTTTTGGTAGTGGATGTCATAGACGGGGAAACCCTGACCTTTAGCTCCAGCTATGCCTGTCCGGACTGTGGCATCAGCATGGAGGAGATAGAGCCCCGAAGCTTTTCCTTTAACAATCCCTTCGGAGCCTGTCCGGATTGTTTTGGACTGGGCTATAAAATGGAATTTGACGAGGATCTCATGATCCCGGATAAATCCCTGAGCATTGCGGGAGGCGCCATTACGGTTATGGGCTGGCAATCCTGCACCGATCCCTCCAGCTATACCTATGCCACTCTCCAGGCGCTTTCCAGGGAATACGGCTTTGATCTTCAAACACCCTATGAGCAGCTGAGCCCGGAGGTGCAGGATATTTTGATAAACGGTACCGGTGGACGCATGGTAAAGGTACATTATCGGGGTCAGCGGGGAGAGGGCGTCTATGATGTGGCCTTTGAGGGACTGATCCGCAACGTGCAGCGGCGCTACCGGGAGACGGGATCCGAGGTTATGCGGCAGGAATACGAGGAATTTATGCGCATTACCCCCTGTAAGGCCTGCAAAGGTCAGCGATTGAAAAAGACATCCCTGGCCGTGACGGTTCACGATAAAAATATATATGAGATAACAGCCATGTCCATTCGAAATCTCCAGGGCTTTCTCATGGATATGGAGCTGACCCGGCAGCAGCAGCTTATTGGGGATCAGATTTTAAGGGAGATTCGGGCCAGGGTGGGCTTTCTGGTGGATGTGGGACTGGATTACCTGACGCTGGCCCGGGCGACGGGCAGTCTGTCCGGAGGAGAGGCCCAGCGCATCCGGCTGGCTACCCAGATTGGCTCCGGCTTGGTGGGCGTGGCCTATATTCTGGATGAGCCCAGCATCGGCCTTCACCAGCGGGACAATGATAAGCTTCTGGCCACCTTAAAGCGGCTTAGGGACCTGGGGAATACCCTGGTGGTGGTGGAGCACGACGAGGATACCATGCTGGCGGCGGACTATGTAGTGGATATCGGCCCGGGAGCCGGAGAGCACGGGGGACATGTGGTGGCGGCCGGTACGGCCCAGGAGATTATGCAGGTGCCGGAATCCATTACGGGAGCCTATTTAAGCGGCCGCCTGCGGATACCTGTGCCAACGGTGCGGCGGGAGCCGGCCGGCTGGCTGACCATTGAGGGGGCCCGGGAGAATAATCTGAAAAACATAGACGTGGATCTGCCTCTGGGCATTTTTACCTGTGTGACAGGGGTATCCGGCTCCGGAAAAAGCTCCCTCATCAACGAGATCCTGTACAAGCGTTTGGCCAAGGAGCTCAATCGGGCCCGGACCATTCCCGGCAGACATAAGGGAATAAAAGGAATAGAGCAGCTGGACAAGGTGATCAATATTGACCAGTCTCCCATTGGACGGACGCCCCGGTCCAATCCTGCCACCTATACGGGGGTGTTTGATCAGATACGGGATCTCTTTGCCTCCACGGCAGATGCCAAGAGCAAGGGCTACAAGAAGGGCCGTTTTAGTTTTAACGTTAAAGGAGGCCGCTGTGAAGCCTGTAGCGGGGATGGTATTATTAAAATAGAGATGCACTTCCTGCCGGATGTGTATGTGCCCTGTGAGGTTTGCCAGGGCAAGCGCTATAACCGGGAGACCCTGGAGGTAAAATACAAAGGTAAGAGTATTTTTGACGTGCTGGATATGACGGTGGAGGAGGCCCTGATCTTCTTTGAAAATGTGCCCTCCATTGCCCGGAAAATTGAGACTCTTCACGATGTGGGACTTTCCTATATTAAGCTTGGACAGCCCTCCACCACTCTGTCCGGAGGGGAGGCCCAGCGCATTAAGCTGGCCACGGAGCTGAGCAGGCGAAGCACGGGAAAAACCATTTACATTCTGGATGAGCCCACCACAGGCCTGCATTTTGCGGATGTGCATAAGCTGACAGAGATTCTTCAGCGGCTGGCAGAGGGAGGAAATACCGTGGTGGTCATTGAGCATAACCTGGATGTGATCAAGACAGCGGATTATCTGATTGATATGGGGCCTGAGGGAGGAGACGGAGGCGGAACGGTCATTGCCTTCGGGACGCCGGAGCAGGTGGCAAAGAGCCCGGTATCCTATACGGGACAGTATGTGAAACGGTATCTGGAAAAAGAAAAACAGAACGGAGAAAAGCAGATTTAGCGAAGAGGGGTTGTACAAACCCCTCCTTTTGCATATAATGGAACATAACGAAAGCCCATATCCCATGGAGTTTTGGATGTAAGAAAAGGTAACAGGAACAGAGAGAAAGTGAGTTGCTTTTATGGACATAGATTTTTTGGAGAGACTTGTACAGATTAACGGGGAGACGTGTGTGGAGGCGGAGGCGCCTATGCGGAAGCACACCACCTTTCGGATTGGGGGAAATGCCAGGTTTTATGTGCGGGCTGCCGGATATGAGCAGCTGTGGGAGACCATAAAGGCCTGCCGGGAAGCCGGGATGCCCTATTATATATTAGGAAACGGGAGCAATGTGCTGGTCAGCGATAAGGGGTATAAAGGGGTAATTATCCGGCAGGATCTGCAAAGGATTTCCATGGAAGAGGGAGATAATCCGGGAAGCCGCCGTCTGCGGGTGCAGGCAGGGGCGCTGCTGGTTCGGGTGGCCCACGAGGCGGCCAGGCTCCAGCTTTCCGGGCTGGAGTTTGCCTCCGGGATCCCCGGGAGTGTGGGAGGCGCGCTGGTGATGAATGCAGGGGCTTACGGCGGAGAGATGAAGGACGTGGTGGAAAAGGCCCTGGTTTTGACGCCGGAGGGGAAGGAGCTTTGGCTGACCGGGGAGGAGCTGGAGCTTGGATACCGGACCAGTGTGATTGGAAGGAAATCCTATGTGGTGCTGGAGGTGGTGTTCCGATTAGAAAAACGGGAGGACTCCAGGGCCATTTGGGACAGAATGGAGGAGCTGAAAAAGGCCCGGGTGGAAAAGCAGCCTTTGGAATATGCCAGTGCAGGCAGCACCTTTAAGCGTCCGGAGGGGCATTATGCGGGAAAGCTTATTATGGATGCAGGACTTCGGGGATTTCAGATAGGAGGCGCCCAGGTGTCGGAAAAGCACTGTGGGTTTATTATTAACCGGGGGGATGCTACGGCCCAGGATGTATTAGCCCTGGTGGAGCATGTAAAGAAACAAGTCAAACACCAGTTCGGAGTGGAGCTGGAAATGGAGATAAAGCTTCTGGGATTTTAGGAGAGCAAAGAAAGAGAGGGCAGAAGGGGGATGCGGTTCATTATTGTGACAGGGATGTCCGGCGCTGGCCGGAGCACATCCTTAAAAATGTTGGAGGACATGGGTTATTTTTGCGTGGACAATCTGCCCATCTCTCTGGTGGAAAAATTTGCGGAGCTGGTGTATTCCGGAAGCAGCGAAATTACTAAGGTGGCTCTGGGGCTTGACGTGCGCAGTGGACAGCAGCTTTCGGGGCTTAAACAGGTTATGGAGCAGCTTTTGGTATCCAATTATCATTTTGAGATCCTCTTTTTGGATGCCTCAGATTCCGTGCTCTTAAAGCGGTACAAGGAAACCCGGCGCATCCATCCTCTGGCGGCCAAGGGAAGGCTGGCGGAGGGGATAGCTCTGGAGCGGCAGCGGCTGGAATTCTTAAAAAAGCAGGCAGATTACATTCTGGATACCAGCAATCTTTTGACACGGGAGCTGAAAACCGAGCTGGAAAAGATTTTTGTTATGAATCAGGAATTTAAGAACCTCATGATCACCGTTCTGTCCTTTGGCTTTAAGTTTGGAATTCCCGGGGATGCGGATCTGGTGTTTGATGTGCGCTTCCTGCCCAACCCTTATTATTATGATGAGCTGCGGGGGCTTTCGGGGAACGATAAGGAGGTACAGGAGTTTGTTATGGGCTTTGAGGTGGCTCATGTGTTTCTGGACAAGCTGGTGGATATGGTGCAATTTCTCATTCCCAATTATGTGCTGGAGGGGAAAAACCAGCTGGTGGTGGCCATTGGCTGTACCGGGGGCAAACATCGCTCGGTGACACTGGCCAATAAGCTTTATGAACGGCTTGAGAAGCACTCCGAGTATGGGATTCACATTGAGCATCGGGACATCGAGAAGGACGCTATTATAAAGGGGCACTGAGATATGTCATTTTCAGGTAAGGTAAAGGAAGAATTATCCAGACAGGCTCCGGCAGCCCGTCACTGTCAGCTGGCAGAATTGGCTGCAATTACAGAGTTTCTGGGCAGCCGAAGGAGGATAAAGCAGGGAAGGGCACAGGTGGAGATCCACACGGAAAATTTGTCCGCTGCAAGAAAGTGCTTTACATTATTGAAAAAAACATTTAATATAAGAATAGGCGTGTCTGTAAAACGGAATACATATAATAAGGAGCGCCCGGAGGAACATGCAGAATCCGGCCCGGGAGGAAAGAGGCATGGCAGCTATTTGGTGATAGCGTATGACGGCCTGGAAGCTTTGAACCATGTGTTGATTCAAAGCCTTTGCTGTAAAAGAGCCTTTATCCGCGGCGCGTTTTTGGCAGCAGGGTCTGTCAGCGATCCGGAAAAAAGCTATCATTTTGAGATTGTATGTGAGACGGAGGAGAAAGCCCGCCGGCTCCAGGAAATGATAGGGGATTTTGGTGTCAGCGCGAAGATTACCCTTCGCAAGAAAAGCTTTGTACTATATGTGAAAGAGGGCTCGCAGATCGTGGATCTGCTCAATGTAATGGAAGCCCATGCAGCGTTGATGGACTATGAGAATGTACGAATTTTGAAGGAGATGAGGAATTCCGTTAACAGACAAGTGAACTGTGAGACAGCCAATCTGGGAAAGACCATATCTGCAGCAGTAAAGCAGATAGAGGATATCCGGTATATCCAGAGGAATCTGGGATTTGCCAAGCTTCCCGAAAATTTGGCAGAGATGGCGGAGCTGCGGCTGGAGCAGCCAGAGGCAACCCTGAAGGAACTTGGAGAAATGCTGCATCCACCCGTGGGAAAGTCCGGCGTCAATCACAGGCTGCGAAAACTGAGTGTTTTAGCTGAGGAGCTAAGAGAGTTCAAGGAGGAGAAAATATTATGATTAGACAATCCATTACAATTCAGCTTCCTTCTGGCCTGGAAGCCAGACCGGTAGCTCTGCTGGTTCAGGTTGCCAGTCAGTATGAGAGCAGTATCTATGTGGAGAGTAATGAGAAGAAGGTAAACGCTAAGAGCATCATGGGAATGATGACGCTGGGATTGTCGGCAGGGGAAGAAGTTGTGGTTTCCGCAGACGGAAGTGACGAGAGGGAAGCCATTGAAAATATCGAGAAGTATCTGAGCAGCAAAAATTAAGCAAGTCAAACACAAACATGGACGCAAGATACTGATCCGAAAATTGGGCAATAGCAAAAAACTCTGTGTAGATGAGAATCTGCACAGAGTTTTTTAAATGCGCCCAAGACCCAGTCCCTTTTCCACCTTCGCTTGACAACCCCGTTCGGAATGATTACAATGGGAAAAAGGAGAAAGCCATGGATGCATACACAAGCTTTGCAGCTGTTTACGATTTATTTATGGACAACATCCCCTATGAAGCCTGGAGCCGTTACATCATAGGGCTCCTGAGACAGCAGGGAATCCGGGACGGGCTGGTGCTGGAGCTGGGCTGCGGGACCGGCAGCATGACAGAGCTTCTGGCTGCCGCCGGCTATGATATGATTGGGGTGGACAGCTCAGAGGAGATGCTGGAGCTGGCCGTGGAAAAGCGGGCGCAAAGCGGAAGAGATATTCTGTATCTTCTGCAGGATATGCGGGAATTTGAGCTGTACGGTACGGTGCGGGCTGTGATCAGTGTCTGTGATTCCATAAACTATATCACGGAGGAGGAGGATCTGCTCCAGGTATTCCGGCTGGTGAATAATTATCTGGATCCCGGGGGAATCTTTCTCTTTGATCTGAATACCTGCTATAAGTATGAGGTCCTGCTGGGAGAATGTACCATTGCGGAAAACCGGGAGGACGGAAGCTTTATCTGGGAGAATGACTATGACCCGGAAACCCAAATCAATACCTACGATTTGACCCTTTTTTTGCGGGAAAAGGAAGGACTGTACCGGAAATACCAGGAAACCCATTTTCAGAGAGCCTATTCCCTGGAGCGAATCGGAGAGCTTCTTCGGGAGGCAGGGATGGAGCCCCTGGGATTCTATGAGGCTTTTACGGAGCAGGAGCCTGGGAAGGAGAGCGAGCGGGTCTATGTGCTGGCTAGGGAGAAGGGAAAGAAAGCCTCCAAGGAAATGAAAAAAGGAGAAGCCAAATGTTAGATTATATTGTAAGGGCTACGGCGGCAGAAGGCCAGATTCGGGCCTTTGCCATTACGTCCAGGGAAACGGTGGAATATGCCCGGCAGCGGCACAATACCAGTCCGGTGGCCACGGCGGCTCTGGGACGCCTCTTAAGCGCAGGGGCCATGATGGGAGCCATGATGAAGGGAGAAAAGGACCTTCTGACCCTGCAGATAAAGGGAACCGGTCCCCTGGGAGGGATCACAGTGACGGCGGATGCCAAGGCCCGGGTAAAGGGGTATGTGCACCATCCCCAGGTGCTTTTGGGAGCCAATGCCAAGGGGAAGCTTGATGTGGCGGGGGCCATAGGGGATGGGATGCTCAGCGTGATCAAGGATCTGGGCATGAAGGAGCCCTATGTGGGACAGACCGAGCTTCAGACCTCAGAGATCGCTGAGGATCTCACCTACTATTTTGCCACCTCGGAGCAGGTTCCCTCGGCTGTGGGCTTAGGAGTGCTGATGGAAAAGAATAATACAGTGCGCCAGGCCGGGGGCTTTATCATTCAGCTGATGCCCTTTGTGGAGGAGCGTGTGGTGGACGGGCTGGAGGAAAAGCTGGCAGGGGTTAGCTCTGTGACAGCCCTGTTAGACAGAGGCAGCACACCGGAGGGGATTTTGGAGGAGCTTCTGGGAGAATTCGGCCTGGAGATTTACGACAAGATATCCACAGGCTTTGCCTGCGACTGCTCCAAGGAGCGGGTGGCCAGAGCCATTGTAAGCATTGGCAGCAAGGATATTCGGGAGATGATACAGGAGGGAAAGCCTGTGGAGGCTAGCTGCCATTTTTGCAACAAAAATTATGTGTTTTCCATAGAGGATTTAAAGGAACTGTTGCGTCAGGCCAAGAGATAGAAGGAGCGAAAACAGGATGAGGCATGGATTTATCAAAACAGCGGCTATAACACCCAAGATTCGGGTGGCGGACCCGGAGTACAATGCAGGGGAGATTATCCGTCTGATGGAGGAGGCGGCTTGCAGGGGTGCAAAGCTTATAGTGTTTCCAGAGCTTTGCATTACAGGCTATACCTGTGGGGATTTGTTTTTGCAGGAGATCCTGCTTACAAGTGCCAAGGAGCAGCTGTATCGGATCGTGGATGCATCCCGGGATCTGGATGCCCTGATCTTTGTGGGGCTTCCCTGGGCCAAGGAGGGGAAGCTGTACAATGTGGCAGCGGCCATAAGCCGGGGAGGGCTTCTAGGAATGGTGCCCAAGACCCATCTTCCAAATTACGGAGAGTTTTATGAGCTTCGCCATTTTGTGCCGGGAAGCCGGGAGGCAGAGTTTGTGTGGGTGGACCGGGGAGCCGGAGGGAAGGAGGATTACATTCCCTTTGGAACCGATCTTTTATTTCACTGTGAGAGTATGCCGGACCTGGTGGTAGCCGCGGAGATCTGTGAGGATGTGTGGGTGCCGGATCCCCCCAGTATCCGCCATGCCCTGACGGGAGCCACTGTAATTGTGAATTGCTCGGCCAGCGATGAGACCACAGGCAAGGATGCCTATCGGGAAGAGCTGATAAGGGGACAATCCGCCCGCCTGGTGTGTGGGTATATTTATGCCAATGCAGGGGAAGGAGAATCCACCCAGGATTTGGTATTCGGGGGCCACAGCCTGATTGCGGAGAACGGTACATTGCTCAGTCGGGCGGACAGGTTCCAGAATGGGATACTCTACGGGGATCTGGATGTAGCCCGTCTGGCGGGAGAGCGCCGGAGAATGACCACCTTTTTTGTAAGACCGGACACGGATTATACAGAGATCGGCTTTCACTTAAACCAGGAGGAGACGCTTCTGGAGCGTCAGGTAAATGCCCATCCCTTTGTGCCGGACAGCCGGGAGGACCGGAACCGCAGATGTGAGGAGATTCTGGCTATTCAGGCCATGGGACTGAAAAAACGTCTGGAGCATACCAACAGCAAACGGGCTGTGGTGGGAATTTCCGGGGGACTGGATTCCACCTTGGCCTTGCTGGTGACAGCCCGGGCTTTTGACAGCCTTTCCCTGCCCAGGGAAGGGATTCTCTGTGTGACTATGCCCTGCTTTGGCACTACGGATCGCACTTATACCAATGCCTGTGAGCTCACCAGAAGGCTGGGAGCCAAGCTTAAAGAGGTTGACATTAAGGAGGCCGTAACCCTGCATTTTCGGGATATCGGACAGGATATGGAAAGCCATGATGTCACCTATGAAAACTCCCAGGCCCGGGAGCGGACCCAGGTGCTCATGGATCTGGCCAATCAGATCGGCGGCATGGTGATTGGAACCGGGGACATGTCTGAGCTGGCCCTGGGCTGGGCTACCTACAACGGGGACCATATGTCCATGTACGGGGTCAATGCCGGGGTTCCCAAGACTCTGGTGCGTCATCTGGTGCAGTATTATGCAGAGAGCTGCGGGGACAGAGAGCTAAGTCAGGTATTACGGGATGTGCTGGATACGCCGGTGAGCCCGGAGCTTTTGCCGCCACAGGACGGAGTGATTTCCCAAAAGACAGAGGATCTGGTGGGGCCCTATGAGATTCACGATTTTTATCTGTATTATATTCTGCGCTTTGGCTTTGGGCCAGAGAAGCTTTACCGGCTGGCCCGGCTGGCTTTTGGAGGAAGCTACGAAAATGAGGTGCTTTTGAAATGGCTAAAGGTATTCTACCGCCGGTTTTTTGCCCAGCAATTTAAACGCTCCTGTCTGCCGGACGGACCTAAGGTGGGCTCTGTGGCGGTGTCTCCCCGGGGAGACCTGCGGATGCCCAGCGATGCCTGTGCCCATATCTGGCTTGCAGAGGCCGAGAAGCTTCAGGCCTGAGGATTCCGGAAGCACCAGGAAATGAAATGCCTTAGGGGCATGGTTAAGATTAAGGAAAGAGGAAAGCGTATGTCATATCAAATTATCACGGATTCTGCCACCGATTTACCCAGGGAAATCATAGAGAAGTACGATCTCCCTGTGATCCCCACGCCTGTTATTATTAACGGAACGGATTACTTTGACGGAGATACCATTTTTCCTGATGAATTTTACAAAATTCAGGCAGAAGGAGCGGAGATAACCACCTACCATATCAATGCCCATATGTTTCGTCAGCATTTTGAGCCCTATGCAAAGCGGGGGGAGTCGGTGATTTATCCCTGCTTTTCCACAGGGATTGCGGGAACCTTTAATGCGGCAAATCTGGCAAAGCAGGAGCTTTTGGAGGAGTATCCGGATTTTGATCTGACCATTATTGATTCCAAATGCGCTTCCATGGGCTTTGGCCTGGGAGTCTATAAGCTTTTGCAGATGCAGGCCAAGGGCGCGCCCAAGGAGACGGTGATAGAGGCGGCCCGGTATTTCTTTGACAATCTGGAGCACATTGTGACCGTGGATACCCTGGAGTATCTCTACAAGGGCGGACGTCTTAGTAAAACCTCCGCAGTTCTGGGAGGGATCCTGGATCTGAAGCCCATTATTGAGGTCAATGAGGAGGGAGCTCTGGTGGCCATTGAGAAGGTGCGGGGACGGCAGAAATCCCTGAAGCGCTGTGTGGAAATTGTGGGAGAACGGGGGGTAAACCTGGAGCAGCAGGTCATTGGAGTCGTTCACGGAAATGACAGGGAAACCTGCAGCCGGGTTAAGGATATGCTCCGGGAGCAGTATCACTGCCGGGACATTATAGAATCCCGGGTGGGCTGCGCCATCGGCGCTCATACGGGACCGGGAATCATCGGCATTGTATTTTTAAGCGCTTCGGAGGAGCCCTATGCCCAGTGGCTGGATTGATAAAAAGGAGAAACGGGAATAGACAAAAGCGAGGATAAAAGGGACACTCCGGGATTTTCCGGAGTGTTTTTTGCGGATAAACCAGACAGAGGATTTCTTAAGAAAAGCTTAAGGAATGGGCAAGCGGGAATTTAACAATTTGTTGCTATGGTTAATGAACAGCAGGAGTGTCGCTGATTTCAGACAAGGAGTGTGCTGCATGAATACGGTTTTGGTATGTGATGATGACAGAGAGATTGTGGATGCCATTGAAATTTATCTGAGCCAGGAGGGCTATGAGGTGCTGAAGGCCTATGACGGGATTCAGGCTGTGGAGATGCTGGAAAAAAACGAAGTCCAGCTTTTGATTATAGATATTATGATGCCCCGGCTGGACGGGATTCGCGCCACATTGAAGATCCGGGAGGACAGCAGCATTCCCATAATTATTTTGTCGGCCAAGTCGGAGGACGCGGATAAGATTTTGGGCCTGAACATTGGGGCGGACGATTATGTGACAAAGCCCTTTAATCCCCTGGAGCTGGTGGCCCGGGTAAAGTCCCAGCTGCGCCGCTATACCAAGCTTGGCACGGTGGCTGTGGAGCAGCAGAATATTTTTCAGACAGGAGGCCTGATGATCAACGATGATCTGAAGGAGGTGACTGTGGACGGAGAGGCGGTAAAGCTTACGCCCATTGAGTATAATATTCTGCTCTTGCTGGTAAAGAATCAGGGGAAGGTATTTTCCATCAATCAGATATACGAGAGCATCTGGAACGAGGATGCCATTGGTGCGGACAATACGGTGGCCGTGCACATTCGGCATATTCGGGAGAAAATTGAGATCAATGCCAAAGAGCCCCGTTACCTGAAGGTGGTTTGGGGAATCGGCTATAAGGTGGAGAAAATATAGAATGAAGCAATGGAAATATGCCTGGGGCTGGAAGGCGGCTGCCCTGGTGGTCAATCAATTCTGTGCAGTGGCTATGGTGCTTTCTATCGTACTGTGTACCATTTATGTGGGCAGTGGCGGCATCGGATTGCTTAGGCAGGACCGGAATTTTGAGGATACGGAGTATTACCGGAATGAGGTGCGGGAGCAGGTCTACCGCTGTATTCGTGCGGCCAGCCGGGAGAGCAAGTTTGAAAACAGAGGCGCCTATGACGCGGCTATTCTGGTGAATCTGGAGGATTATGTGGACAACAACCGGATTCTGGAAGGAGGCGCCAGCCGGGAAGGGGTATACTATAAGCTGACGGATCTGTTGAACTGGGGCCTGGACGGCTATGCCATCGGGCAGCTTTTGCGCATTGAATACCAGGACGGGAGAGTGTCCTACAGTATGCAGGGCAGCTATACCCAGACAGTGGTGAGCACCTACCGGGACGGACACGCGGTGAGCTCCATGGCTGTGGCCACAGACGAGGATTCCGTGGGGTATTCGGAGCTTTCTGATATCTGGGATGGGGGAGAAGAAGCTGAGAGCCCGGAATCCTACCAGACCGAGAGCCTGGAGCCCTACCAGACCGAGGCGTATAGCCAGGCTGGCGTGCAGGAGCAAACGGCAGAGGAGGCAGAGGCCCTGCCTTCGGAGGAGCCGGGAGGCCGGGACGCAGACCCACAGGATGATCTGTCCTGGGAGGTGGACAATTATCTCAATAACGGAGAGAGTACCATTCTGCGTATTGACACCCTGGAGGCTGTGGAGGAGCGTTATCAGCCGGTGGGCTATGCCAGTCTTGTGGATTATGCCCAGAAAAACGGCATCAGCGCCAGTGAGCTCCAGGGTCTTTATCACGATCTGGAGGAGATCATTCCGGCTATCTATAACGATTACTATGCCTACAAGGAGAATCTGGAGCTGTTCAGCCCTAGCATGACCAATATGCGCTATATGATTCTCCCGGAAAAGACGGAGGCTATTTCCTCAGAAAATTTTGACAGGCTTACCTATACCAATCTCAAGGCGGTTCCCGAGGGACTTTTGGGGGAGGAGGATTTTCTGGAGTATTTCCGGGGCTATAAGGATTACCTGATTTACAACACCAGGGATATGTCTCTGGAGGGAGCAAATATTCCCCTCACCGTGGGAGATGTGAGCAATTACCTCAAGGGCTATGTGCCGTCCCTGGAGGGAGATTATACTTTTCTGGTGGCCATTGACCCGGCCTATCAGGCCAACGACAATCTCCAGGCCTATAAACAACAGTTCGATGAACTAAAACCTGTGGGGCGTCTGGCTTTTTACGGGGTGTTTATCGGAAGTGTGCTTTATTTCCTGAGTCTGGTGTATCTGACCCTGGCAGCAGGACACCGGCCGGAGGATGGACACGAGGTGGTGCATTTAAATTGGTTTGACAGAATCAAGACAGAGCTGGGAGCCCTTCTGGTATGCGTCCCGGCGGGAATGGTTCTGGGAACGGGTGTCCGTGTCATACGGACATTTGGATTTGGAAACCTCCAGCAGAATTGTCTGGTGGGAGGGGTGTTCCTGTTTATCCTGAATTTCTTCTTCCTGTGGGGGTATTTAAGCCTGACCCGCCGGGTAAAGGGCAGGACTATCTGGACCAACAGCATTTTCTGTGCCATCCTGCATTTCCTCAATGAGGTGGTGGCCAGTCGCCGCATGACTACACGGACTCTGGTGGAGTATCTGCTGTTTCTGGCAATCAACTGTATTTTGCTCTGCTTTAACATTCCAGGCTTTCTTCTGGCCTGCATTCTGGATGCGGCAGTGGGGTTCTGGCTGCTGCGCCGGGCAGTACAGCGGCAGATGGTGCTGGAAGGGATTTACCGGTTGACGGAGGGCGAGCTGGATTATCAGATTCCCCTGGAAAAGGTCCAGGGAGATCTGCGTGTCTTTGCGGAAGCAGTGAATCATGTGGGAGAGGGACTTTCCCAGGCAGTGGCCAAGAGTGTCAAGGATGAGAAGCTTAAGTCGGATTTGATTACCAATGTGTCTCATGATATCAAAACGCCCTTAACCTCCATTATTAATTATGTGGATTTGCTGAAGCGGGAGGAGATGCCCAGCACCAAGGCCCGCAGCTATATCGGTATTTTGGAGGAAAAGGCGCAGAGGCTGAAGCATCTCACGGAGGATTTGGTGGAGGCCTCCAAAATCAGCTCCGGAAACGTTACGCTGGAATTTATCCGGGTGAATTTTCAGGAATTGATACAGCAGACCAACGGAGAATTTTATGAGCGCTTTGCGGAGAAGAATTTACAGATTGTGACCAATATGCCGGAGGAGCCTGTTATTATTGAGGCGGACGGACGCCGGCTGTGGCGGGTAATTGAAAATGTTTATAATAATGTGGCAAAGTACGCCATGCCAGGCACGCGGGTCTATGTGGATATGACGGTGGTGGGGCATATGGTGCGGCTGAATGTGAAAAATATTTCCGAGCAGCCTTTAAACATTGACGCCGGCCAGCTCACCGAGCGGTTTATCCGGGGAGATGTGTCCCGGAGCACAGAGGGCAGCGGTCTGGGATTGTCCATTGCCAAAAATCTTACCCAGCTGCAAAAGGGCAGCTTTGAGATTTATCTGGACGGGGATCTGTTCCGGGTAACCATCATATTCCCCGTGGCCCCGGAGGGCAGCAGGGAGAGCGAGGAGGTGCTTCGGGAGGAGATCGTGGCCTCCGTGGAGGCAGAAGGGCTTCAGCCCCAAAGTCCGGAGAAAAAGGGAGACGGCCTGCCGGAGCTACCGGAGGCGGAAGGGATCCATGACAGGGATGTGGCGAAGAGGAAGAAGATAAGAAAAGGGGCTGTTGCAAAAGATGAATAGTCCTACTGGAGCAATGCAGTAAATGCCCTATGTGGGAAACCATATGGGGCTTTTTAGGTGGTTCAGAGCTTGTAAATTTTCTTATGGCAATATATAATGAACGAAAAAGAGGTGAAGCATGAAGATATATTTAGATAACTGCTGTTTCAACCGCCCGTATGACGATCAGACGCAGCTCCGTATCTCATTGGAGACACAGGCAAGCTGTATGTACAGGATTTGGTAAAAAATAAGAAATTGGACTTGGTAACATCATATGTTTTGCGGTATGAGAATAGCCAGAATCCATATGAGACAAAAAGGATGGCAATCAGTGCATTTATGCAGAAGAACAGCGCGGAATATATAGATATTGACAAGACGGACATCATAAAGTCCAAAGCAGAGGAAATAATGCAAACAGGAATTAAAATGAAAGACGCTTATCATGTAGCCTGTGCGGTTTATTCCTCCTGTGACTGTTTTCTTACTACTGATGACAGACTGTTAAAATACTATACAGACGAGATTCAGATGTTAAACCCCATAGACTTTATCAGAAGATTGGAGGGAGATTTAAATGGTCAGTGATATTGAGATTATGAACAGAGGGATTCATTGTTTGTTAGAGAAACTGGGTGTAGTGGAGACAGAGAGATTTATTGCTGTGATTAACAGGGAACGGTTTGATTATACGAAGTGGCAACGAGAGCGGTTTGACAATATAAGTTCTGATGAATTTACCAATTCGGCGGTTGCATACTCCAAAGAAAATCCGTTTTGTAAAAAAGGGTAAGGCAGAGAAAACCACTACACCACCCACTACACATTATCGTTTTGTTGTCGAAATGGTAGTTTCCTCTCAAATTATCTCAATTCAATAGAGTTTAAAGAAAAAAGCACACAATACCTTAAGTGGTATCGGGTGCTTTTCATGTTCTTTTATTTTAAAACGCTTGATTATCTCAAAAAAGCCTTGATTTACGGGCGTACAAGCAGGATTT
>CANPIM010000024.1 GCA_947574135.1 uncultured Lachnospiraceae bacterium | reverse complement strand
AATAAAATTGTTTAGGATTCTCTTGACTTTACTAAGCATTTCTGCTACGCTTTTTCTAAAGACAACCAACGATTGGAGTTGATGATATGGCGATTGGCGAACGGATTCACTTTTTCCGTCTCCTGCGGGGGATGACTCAGAAATATCTTGGCATGGCGCTGGGCTTCCCGGAGAAGTCCGCTGATGTGCGCCTTGCTCAGTACGAAACAGGATCAAGAACCCCAAAGGCAGACCTGACTGCTGCCCTGGCCCAGGTACTGGATGTCTCGCCCCATGCCCTCTCCGTCCCGGACATAGACTCCTATGTGGGGCTGATGCACACCCTGTTTACCCTGGAGGACAACTATGGGCTCAAGATCAGCGAGACGGATGGAGAAGTCTGCTTGAAGGTTGATGTGCGGAAGAGCAAGGACGCTGCTCGGTTGCATGAGATGCTTTGCTCCTGGCAACAGGCCGCTGCTATGCTGGAGACGGGTGAAATCTCCAAAGAGGCTTACGACAAGTGGCGCTACCATTACCCGGAGTTTGATAAGGCTCACCCCTATGTGAAGGTGCCGCCCCAGGACCTCTTTTGACCCGCTCACTTGTAGGCCACGGGAAAGGCCGTTTGTTGCACAAAATAATAATAAAAAGAAAAAGAGAGCTAACTGACTAATCAAAATCAGTTAGCTCTCTTTTTATGAATAATGAAAAAATGTTGCCAAATCGTTGCCACAAAGGGCCTTAACCCCTCAAAAACCCAGTCATATCAGGCTTTTCCGGGCCTCCGAAATCATTCCCACTCAATCGTCCCCGGCGGCTTAGAAGTCAGATCAAACATCACCCGATTGACCCCTTTCACCTCATTGATAATCCTGCTAGTCACCTTAAACAGCACCTCATAGGGAATCTGGGCGCACTCTGCCGTCATAAAGTCGCTGGTATTCACTGCCCGCAGGGCCACCGCATAATCATAGGTCCTGAAATCCCCCATGACTCCTACGGAGCGCATATTGGTAAGGCCCGCAAAGTACTGGCCCAGGTCTCTGTCCAGTCCGGCTTTTGACAATTCCTCCCGGTAGATGTAATCTGCATCCTGCACCATGCGCACCTTTTCTTCAGTTACCTCGCCTACAATGCGCACGCCCAGGCCCGGGCCCGGGAAGGGTTGCCGGTAGACCAGGTTTTGGGGAATTCCAAGCTCCAGTCCGGCTTTGCGCACCTCATCCTTGAAGAGCATACGCAGGGGCTCGATGATTTCCTTAAAGTCCACCACGCCGGGAAGACCGCCCACATTGTGATGGGATTTGATCACTGCGGATTTGCCTAGGCCGGACTCGATCACGTCCGGATAAATGGTTCCCTGAACCAGAAAGTCCACGGCTCCTATCTTTTTGGCTTCCTCCTCAAAAATGCGGATAAATTCTTCCCCGATGATTTTGCGCTTCTCCTCTGGGTCTGTGACGCCCTTCAGCTTGTTGTAATACCGCTGCTGGGCATTGACCCGGATAAAATTCAGCTCATAGTCGCCTTGGGGGCCGAAGACGGCTTCCACCTCGTCGCCCTCGTTTTTTCGCAGCAGGCCATGATCCACAAACACACAGGTAAGCTGTTTTCCCACAGCCCGGGACAACAGCACAGCCGCCACCGAGGAGTCCACACCGCCGGAAAGGGCGCAAAGCACCCGTCCCTGTCCTACCCGCTGCCGGATCTGGGCTATGGTTTCCTCTACAAAGGCGCCCATCTGCCAGTCACCCCGACAGCCGCAGACCTTATAGACAAAGCTTTGCAACATCTTTTGTCCTTCCTTGGTGTGCATGACCTCTGGATGAAACTGGGTCGCATAGAGTCCCCGCTGCGGACATTCCATAGCTGCCACTGGGCAGTGAGCAGTATGGGCTGTAATGCGGAAACCCTCTGGCACCCTGGCAATGTAATCCGTGTGGCTCATCCACACTACCGTGGAGTTGTCTTCGATCTGCTGAAATAAGGCGGAGGACTTGTCCAACTCCGTTTCTGTATGCCCATACTCGCTGACAGGAGCGCTTTTAACCTCTCCCCCCAGGGTGTATGCCATGACCTGGGATCCGTAGCAGATTCCCAGAATGGGAATTCCCAGCTCAAAGATCTCCTTCTCATAATGAGGGGATGCCTCATCATAGACACTATTGGGGCCGCCTGTAAAAATAATTCCTTTGGGATTTATTTCCCGGATCCTGGCAAGACTTACCGTGTAGGGGTAGACTTCGCAGTAAACGTTGCATTCCCTCACTCGTCTGGCAATCAGCTGATTGTACTGTCCGCCAAAATCCAACACCATAATCATTTCTCTGTTCATGAGCTATTCCTCCTCATGTATCGTTCTGCACAATTCTCCTGAGTTCTTTTTCCTATTCTGGATGATATTATCTGCTTTCCTCTCTACTCTACGGGCGTCTCTTTCCTATTTCTGCTAATGCCATCCGCTTTCCTATCCATTTTTCGAGGCTCTCTTTCCTCATTCTTAATGAAGCCATCTGCTTTCCTCTCTACTCTCAAGAGTTCTCTTTCCTATTCCTACTGATGCCGTCCGCTTTCCTCTCTACTCTACGTGTTTCTCTCCGCCGACTTTTTACAAATACTCCTGGGCTTTTGGCTGTGTTCGGATAAACATATGATTTTCTATTATATCCAAGGTCCGATTCGCTGGCAAGCCCCAAAATATAGGACCTTCCCAACAATTCAGCCGATCTGTTGTTTGTCCCATCGGTTAGATCAGAATTCGATCTCCTGCCATTTTCCCCTGTGGTAGCGGATCTGGAACAGTATTGCCCGGAACAGCCAGTCTATCGTCATTGCCACCCAGATTCCAAACACGCCCCACTTCAGGTTTTCTCCCAGCAAAAAGCTGAAGCCGATGCGGAAGATCCACATGGACAGCAGACTGATGACCAGGGTCATCTTTACGTCTCCGGCTGCCCGCAGGGCATTGGGCAGGCCGAAGGCTATATTCCAGATAGTCATGCAGCCCACGGCGTGATAGATCAGAAGTTTTGTTGTCAGCGCCCCGGTCCCGGCAGACAGATGATAGGCCCGCACAATGAGAGGGCAGGTGAATATAACCAGGATATTCACGGCCCACATGCCTATGTACATGTATTTCATCAGCTGCCTGGTGTAGTATTTCGCCTCGTCGTAGCGCTTGGCCCCGGCGCACTGGGAGACCACGGTCACAATGGCGTATCCGATAGCCGCTCCTGGAATGACCTGAAAGGATGCAATACTGTTTGCCACTGCATTTGCTGCGATGGCCGCAGTGCCGAAGCTGGCAACCAGACTTAACACCAGGATTTTTCCCAGCTGGAATACGCTGTTCTCCAATCCATTGGGGATCCCGATGAAACAGATTTTGCGAATCATATCCCTGTGAAAGCGCAGCTGAATCTTCAGAGGAAGATGAATCTCCAGATTCTGATTCCGGAGCAGGGCCACCACAATCCCTGCCGCCAGCATCCGGGACACTAGGGTAGGAATGGCAGCGCCTTCCACTCCCCTGCCAAAGCCATAGATCAGGATGGCATTTCCCGCAATATTGACCCCATTCATAATCAGGGAAACCTTCATGGAGGTCTTGGCGTCGCTCATAGCCCGAAATATTGCTGCGCCTCCGTTATATATGGCAATGAAGGGAATGGACAGGGCTGTAATCAATAGATAAATCCGGGCATCCTCCATGACCTCCGGCTCAATCTGTCCAAACACATGGTTCAGAATCCATGTATGTCCGGCCAGCACCAGCACCATAATCCCCAGGGAAACCGCTCCGGAAAACAGCATAAGCTGCTCTGACGCTTCTGAGGCCCGCTCTGGCTGTCCTCCCCCCAGGCAATGTCCGGCCACTACAGCCCCGCCTGTGGCCAGGGCTGTAAAAATATTAATCAGCAGAATATTAATGGTATCCACCAATGAAACGCCGGACACGGCTGCCTCCCCCACCCGGGAGATCATAATCGTGTCCGCCATGCCCACGGCAACCAAAAGCACCTGCTCAATCATCAGCGGCAGGATCAGTTTCTTTAAATCCTGTTTTGAAAACATCTTTTCCATGATTCATTCGTACCTTATTTTGTATTCCTTGTAGCTCCGCCCCTCTATTCTAGTCATTTTCAGGCAAATGTCAATGCCTTTTTTTCAGTTCGTCTTCTGATGCAGATATTTCTCCTTGGTGGCAAGCCCTCCGCGGATATGACGTTCTGATTTATTTACATCCAGCACCTTCCGCGCTTCCGACGCAAGATGCGGATTAATATAGAGCAGACGCTCCGCCACGTCCTTATGTACCGTGCTTTTGCTGATCCCAAACTGTCTCGCCGTCTGACGCACCGTGGCATTGTTGTTGATGATATAATTGGCAATTTCCACGGCCCGTTCCTCGATATACTCCTTCAAAAGAAACCTCTTCGAATACTTTTTTACATCTTATGCAGGTGCGGCAACGCTTATTCCTTGTCTCCGGAACAAGGCGGAAAACTTCCCTTCAGCGCGTAACTACCGGAAAAATCGCTGATAAAATTTATCTCTTCCTTCTATTTACACACACCCGAGTTCATGCTATGATAAGGCGGTACCGTCACCTTTTTGGCGGCCACAGTATTTTTTAGGAGGAACTGTAAGTATGAAAGACAACAAGATCACAGATTCGATTCTTTACATCGGCGTGAATGACAAGACCATCGATCTGTTTGAAAGCCAATATGTGGTGCCAAACGGCGTTTCCTATAATTCTTATTTGATTATGGATGAAAAAATCGCTCTCATGGACACCGTGGATGCCCGGGCATCAAAGGAATGGTTTGCCAATCTGGAGCAGGCCCTTGGAGGCAGAACTCCCGATTATCTGGTCATCTCCCATCTGGAGCCGGATCATGCTGCCAATATCCAGAAAGCCGCGGAGAAATATCCGGACATGGTGCTGGTGGGCAATTCCAAGACCTTTTCCATGATGCCCCAATTCTTTACCCTGGATGTGACTGACCGCACGGTAGTGGTCAAGGAGGGAGATTCCCTGGAGCTTGGAAGCCACAAGCTTTCCTTTTATATGGCTCCCATGGTGCACTGGCCGGAGGTTATGGTCTCCTATGAATCCTCGGAAAAGGTGCTCTTTTCCGCTGACGGCTTTGGAAAATTCGGGGCTCTGGACGCTGACGAGGACTGGCTCTGCGAGGCGCGCCGCTACTATATCAACATCGTAGGAAAATACGGCTCCCAGGTTCAGGCTCTGCTGAAAAAGGCCGCTGGCCTGGATATCGCTGTGATCTGTCCCCTTCACGGCCCCGTTCTTAGGGAGAATCTGGGTTATTATCTGGAGAAATACCATCTCTGGAGCAGCTATACGCCGGAGGATCAGGGAATCCTTATTGCCTGCGCTTCCATTCACGGAAATACAAAAGCCGCTGCCCAGAAGCTGGTCAAGCTTCTGGAGGAAAAAGGCGCTCCTAAGGTGGTATTTGCCGATCTGACCCGGGAAGATATGGCAGAAGCCGTGGAGGATGCTTTCCGCTACGACCGCCTGGTAGTGGCCTGCAGTACCTATGACGCCGGCCTGTTCCCCTGCATGGAGGATTTTCTGGCCCATTTAAAGGCCAAAAACTTCCAGAAGCGCACCGTGGGCATTATAGAAAACGGCTCCTGGGCCCCCATGGCAGGCAAGCATATGCGTACTGCCTTTGAGAGTATGAAAGATATTACCTTGTTGGATCCCCTGGTAACCATTAAATCCACCCTAAACGCCGCCTCCCAGGAACAGCTGGAACAGCTGGCCCAGGAGCTGCTGAAGTGAGAATCGAAAACGGCATGGTCCCATACGCAGGCCATGCCGTTTCTTTTTCATTCTTTTTTACCGAAGAACTTCCGGATACTCGCTGACAGCTTTTCCAAAATACTCATAGACATGCCGCAAAAATTTCTTTTCCGACAGGTTTAACGGTTCTCCTACCCGCTTAAGCCATAGAAGTTCATTTTCCCTCAGCGCGTCTGTATCCTCAATCTCCACCTGCAGGGTCTGAATCCGCGGATCCTTAAAACATCCCAGTGTCCATTTGGAAACAAAGGCCAGGGCATCTGTCCCCAACAAAAATTGTTCACAGGCGCTCACCGTATTGAAAAATACGATCTTTCTGGTATTATAATGGTTTCCATGGATATCGAAATACAGACTCTCCCTCGCCTGCGCCTCCATATCCAATCCCACATGCGGACTCTTCTCAGCTTCTGTAATACTGATCTTTGTCCGGCCATAAAAAGGCGATTTCGGTCCAATACAGGCATAGCAGCAAGCTTCCGATACAATCACATGAATATCCAGACGTTTTGCTTCTTTATGCCACAAAAATGTTTTTGCATCCGCATGATTGCGTACCAACAATCCCAGATTTACCCCTCCGCTCAGCACCAGCCTAGCCACTTCGTTCCGGTCTGTCTCCACTATATTATAGTGAATATTTTTCCCTTCGTCCTCCCCATACATCCGCAGCGCCATATCATAAATAAAATCCAACTGCTGCGTAGCCAAAAACAAGCTAGAGGACTGTATCCTTTGGGTTCTGATAAAATTTCGTTCCAGAGCCTGAGTCGCGGTCAAAACACCTCTAACATAATGCACGAAACTTTTCCCCTCCCCGGTCAACTCTACTCCCCGGGATTTCCGAATCAGCAGCTGGGCTCCGTATTCCTGCTCCAGTTGATGAATGGCTTTGCTCAGACTGGGCTGGCTGATGTACAGTTCCTGTGATGCCTGAGTGATGGAACCGCACTCCACAACTTTCATTAAATACTCCAACTGCTTCACCTGCATGCTTGTTTTCCCCCTTTCCCATGCAGCAAATTCACATATATAAAGTCATCTCTCAACAGCTATAAATCATATGCTCCACAGCAACGAAGGCAAAAACAATACCTTATCTTCACTATAGTAAAAAGTCTCGTTTCTGTCAAGTCTTTGTCTCTTTATGATAGCCGGAAACACTTTCATTTTTACTAAACTTTATCGCGAACTCCAATAGTTTCTTAAGCTCTCCAAACCCATGCATTTTAGTTATGAAAATGCTATAACTATTTTCTATTTGTACTATTTGGAAGATTATGCTATAGTAACGACAGTTAGAAAAACATGTTTCACATTAACACAGCCCTCTCAACTATTATATATAATGCTATCACCAAAGGCAGCGGCCTGCTCATTCCACCCCGATTGAGCAGGCTGTTGTCTATTCTGAACAGTCCGTCTTTTATTCCCCAAATTTCTCCACGCACCGCCTCAGCATTTCCCGAATGGGCAGATGATAGGGACAGCGCTCCTCACAGAGTCCGCAGTCCACGCAGGCTCCTGCCTTTACCGGCAACGCTCCATAACGGTCCCGGGCCCAGTCTTCCAAACCATAGCGATCCAGATATCCCTCAAAAAGAAAGACCTGATAGATCCCGATTCCCGCCGTACAGGGCTGACAGTAGTTACAGCGGCGGCAAAAGCTGGTTCCCAGAATATTTTGCACTTCCTCCAGCTTTTTCTCTTCCTCCCGGGAAAGAGGCGACAAATCCTCCACGGCCTGGCAATTTCTGCGAATCTCTTCCAGGGTATACATGCCAGGAATTACCACGGTTACGTGAGGATTTGCGCAGACATAGCGTAAGGCCAGATGTCCATCCTCAATGGCTCCTCCAGCCAGAGGCTTCATGGCAATAAAGCCTATATTTTTCTCCTGTCATTTGGCCATCAGCTCCTCCCTTGTGTGGTAATCCTGTCCGGCTTCTTGCGCCCACAGGCCAGTGTTATTTCTCTATTGCCTGCTCAACCAGAAAATCCACGGTCTTATTATAGACAATATTTTCCTCAATGGCGTCTCTGGTATAAGCGGCCTCAAACTCAGCCAGATCCGAATAGCCATAGTCCGCCATTAAATTTGTAGCTTCCTGGGTATATTCCTCCTCTGTCACAGAAATCCCCTCTGCCTTTGTCACTTCCTCCACAATCAGGTTGCTCTTGATCCGAAGCTCCGCTGTGATCTCACACTCCTTCTCAAACTCCTCCTCCGTCATGCCTCCCATAAAGAAATACAGATATGTTTCCATATCAATGCCGTAGGAAGCCGCAGCCGACTGGTTGGCGGCAATCACCGCTTCCTTTTCCGCCTGCACCTGATCCATGGAAACCTCAAACTCCGAGGCCTCAATAATGGCTGTCAGCACATCATAGTCCTTTTTCGCCAGAGCCTCCTCTGTTTTCTGCGCCCGCAGCCCCTCCTCCACAGATTTCCGGTAGGCCTCCACAGAGTCGTATTCCAGGTTTTTCTTTACAAACTCATCTGTCAATTCCGGAATCACAAGCTTCTGAATCTTGTTTACCTTCACCTCAAAGATTACAGGCTTTCCGGCCAGATCCGGGTTGTTCTTGTAAATTTCCGGAAACTTAAGATCCAGGTCATAGGATCCTCCCAGCTCCTTTCCGATAAGCTTCTCCTCAAATCCCTCAATAAACTGGCCGGAACCAATGGTCAGGTCATAACCCCCCTCTCCGGAGGTGCCTCCCTCAAAGGCCTCCCCGTCCAGGAGTCCCCGGTAATCAATGTTGACCACATCGCCCTCCTCGATCACCGTCTTGCCCTCAACCTCCTCCAGCTGTCCATATCCCTCCAGCACAGCGTCGATTTCCTTCTGGATCTCCTCCTTGGAGGGCTCCGTATCCATGGCTTGCACCTCAACGCCCTTGTACTCTCCCAGCTTCACCAGTGTAGTTTCCTTCATATCCCCGGCTTCCCCCTGGTCTTCCGGCTCCTTCGACTCTGTACCAGAGTTTTCTGTCTGTGTCTGTGTCTGTGTCTCTGTCTGCTCTGGCCCTGCCTCCTGTTTTCCCCCGCAGCCTGCCAGTGTCAACGCCATTCCTAGCAGCAAAGCTGCCATAAAATTTCTTTTTTTCATCATAAATCTCCTCGTTTTCTAACATTTATTCTCACAGATAAAAACCCATACTTTTTACATTACCACACTTTATGGGCACTTACAAGAGCGCGCCTACAGCAAGGGCGAAAGCAGCCGGGAAAATTGCTCTTTCACCCGAACCATCCAGGAGCGCTGCCCATAAATATAAGGGGTAATGTGGGTACAGTATTTCAGATCCTCCCGGAATCTGCGGTCCAGCTCCTCTGTAACCTTTGCGCTGTAGATCACCGCATTCACCTCAAAATTCAGCTTGAAGCTTCGGATATCCATATTGGCTGTTCCGTAACAGCTTACCACTCCGTCCACGGTCATACCTTTGGCGTGGAGAAAGCCGTTGTTATAGGTATAGCATTTTGCCCCCGCCTCCAGAAGATCTCCCACATAAGAGTAGGTTGCCCAGTACACAAAGGGATGATCCGGCTTACAGGGAATCATCAGCCGCACATCCACACCGGACATGGCGGCGATTCTTATGGCGTCCAGCACGCTCTCATCGGGAATAAAGTAGGGGGTCTGAATATAAATGTTTTTCCGGGCCTTGGAAATCATTTTCAGATATGTGTCCCGGATATTCTGCTCCTTGGCATCGGGCCCGGAAGAAATAATCTGCACAGCCTCCCGGCCCGCCTTCCGTTTGTCCTCCTCCTGAAAATACTCATCCTGGGTAAACAGGTTCTGCTTTGTAGCATAATTCCAGTCCAGAATAAACCGAATGTGAAGGGCCAGTACCGCAGATCCTTGGATCTTCAAATGAGTATCCCGCCAATAGCCAAATTTCTCATCCAGCCCCAGGTACTCCCGGCCCACATTGAAGCCCCCCACAAAGGCTGTCCGCCCGTCGATCACCACAATCTTCCGGTGATTGCGGTAATTGATCCGCAGCTGGAGACGCCGCAGTACCGCGGGGAAAAACTCTCCGATCTGGATTCCCTCTGCCGCCAGCCGCTTCCAGCGCCGCTTTAACATGGTGCGGCAACCCATGCTGTCATAGAGAATCCGTACCTCCACACCGGAGCGGGCCTTCTGGATCAACGCCTTTTCCAGACTCCTCCACAGCTCGTCGTCCCGGATAATGTAATACTGAATATGAATGTACTTTTTCGCCCGCAGAATCTCTTCATAAAGGGCCTGAAACTTCTTCTTTCCGTCCGTAAAGATCTCCACATGATTGTCCGCCGTGTACACGGAATCCGAGGCTTCCAGGTTGAAAAGCACCAGATCCGAAAACTTACGA
Organism: uncultured Lachnospiraceae bacterium; assembly: GCA_947574135.1. Taxonomy (GTDB): domain Bacteria; phylum Bacillota; class Clostridia; order Lachnospirales; family Lachnospiraceae; genus RGIG4284. Next base: position 37,354 of record CANPIM010000024.1, on the reverse strand, counting down.
AGCCTGGGATCCGTGGGATGAAATCGGTCTGTGCGAATGGTTTCCTCCTGGGTCCGGATAGCTGAATGGATGGCGTCCTCAATCTCCTTGGTCCGGAACATATGCTCTCTGTGAAAGTCATGTCCAATCATAAAATACAAAAAAATCCCTACAATCGGAACAAAATACAGCAGCAGCAGCCAGGTCCACACAGACCGGGGCTCCCGCCGTTCAAAAAAGACAATCATAATAGAAAGCAAAATGTTGATAAACAGCAGATGGTCCATCCAAAATTTCAGGATTTCCACAAGCCCATTCCAAATTGCTGGAAGCATGGCGCAGCTCCTTTCCGGTTACTGTTCACTCTGTTGGTAATAACCCGTTCCAATCCTCTGTCCGTTTGCCGGATTTACCACAAATCACTTGCACTTTAAGAGAAACAATGTTACACTCGTCTATGGAATATTTCATTTTTACAGGAGGATATCTTATGTCAACCTTCACAACAGTCTTACTGATTATTGTTGTAGTCCTGATCGCCCTTTTGGTCGCTTTATATTTTATAGGAACAAAAATGCAGAAAAAGCAGGCGCTGCAAAAAGAGCAGATGGATGCCATGGCCCAGACTGTCAGCATGCTGATCATTGATAAAAAACGCCTGCGGATCAAGGATTCCGGTCTTCCCCCCATGGTCATCGAGCAGACGCCTAAATATCTGCGCCGGTCCAAGCTTCCCATCGTTAAAGCGAAGGTAGGACCCAAGGTCATGACCCTGGCCTGCGAGGAATCTGTTTTTCAGGTATTGCCGGTAAAGCGCGAGGTAAAGGCTGTAGTCAGCGGTATCTATATTACGGCCGTCAAGAGCGCCCGGGGCGGGTTGGAGACACCTCCGCCCAAGAAAAAGGGATTTTTTAAACGTCTCTTTAAAAAATAGCAGCTTACAGCTGCCTTTTCCTTCCACAATTCAGAGTGGCGGCCAAACAGCAATGTACGCCGCGCTCCGGCGCGAGAATCCGGCAAGCCGGATTCTTTTTGCTTTACAGGAAATTGCATCCTGTAAAGCAAAAGCCCTCCGGGGGATGCGCACTGCGCGCTGAGGAAATTGGTTGCTGATGCAACCGCGCTCCGGCGCGAGAATCCGGCAAGCCGGATTCTTTTTTACATCTAGCTCAGGGAAAAGTCTGGCGCATCCTTGGATTTCACATGCAGCGTTACGCTGCTGTCAGTCACGTATTCCTCGTTGAGCTCCAGCACGTAATTCAGTTCCACATGGATGTCATACTGACTTTCCGTAAGCTTTACCTCTCCTGCCTGGATTCCCACGGGAATCACTCCAAAGGGCGTGTCGTACTGAGCCACCTGCCTTTTCCACTCCTCAAAGATCATATGCACCTGTATGGGCCCCTTTTTCATCATTTCCACCCGGCCCTTTTTTATTTTCAACGTATTGCGGATCACCTCTGAGGAACCCTCCACCGGCTCTTCATAGACGAGATAGTGGGCTCCGTTGCGGTGATAATAGTCGGCCATGGTCAGAACCTCCACAGGCTGGCTGGGTTCCTCCTCCAGATATTGCAGACCGGAAATACTCAAAAGTACCTGCTCTGTCATATCATTCTCTCCTTGCTTTCGCTGTCTCTTCTGCCGTTTGCCAAAGCCTTGCCTTTCTTTGACAACTCCTGGCTATCTGCTCTTACGTCTGATATTCCTCAATGGGAATCTGCCTTGTATCCTCTGTGGTCAGGTGCAGAATTCGGGCTGCAAACTGCTGAAACCGCTCAGCCGCATCGCTGACAAAAAACTCGCAGGAATTATACTCTGTCATCCAGGCGCTTTTGTTTTCCAGTCCCTGTTCCTGAAGCAGACGCCGAAGGCTGATAGCCGTCTCGTAGGCTGGATTCACCAGGGTTACGGACTCCCCCATAACCTTGGCGATGGTGGATCGAAGAAGAGGATAATGCGTACATCCCAAAATCAGCGTGTCTATATCTGAATGACACAGCTCTTCCAGGTACTTCCGGGCCACCACTGTGGCCACTTCCCCATCCAGCCATCCCTCCTCTGCCAGAGGCACAAACAACGGACAAGCCTTCCCCAGCACCTGAATATCCGGCCGCAGGTTGCTGAGAAACCGGGTATAGATACCGGAATCAATGGTTCCCTCTGTGCCAATCACGCCAATCTTTCCGTTTTTTGTCACCTCCGCCGCTGTCTTTGCCCCAGGACCCACCACGCCGATGACAGGAACTTCCATCTCAGGACGCAGCTCTTCCAGGGCATAGGCGCTGGCCGTATTGCAGGCCACCACAATGGCTTTGACTCCCCGGGTCATCAAAAAGCGGACAATCTGCCGAGAATAGCGGATAATCGTTTCTCGGGACTTACTCCCGTAGGGTACCCGGGCCGTGTCCCCAAAATATGTAATCCGCTCCCCCGGCAGCTGTCGTATGATTTCCCGGACAACCGTAAGCCCTCCCACTCCGGAGTCAAAGACTCCGATGGGCGCCTGGCTCCTGTCTTCATATTCTATTCTCTCTGGTCCCTCCATGGCATCCTCCCATACTTAGAACAGGTCCATACACTTCCATTTGATCTTCACCGGAATCCTGGTCTTCAAATCCTGCTCCGTCTCTTCCTCTGTCTTTGGCTCTTTCCCCTGCCCTGCTTCCTTCTCCTTAGACTCCTCTGTCCGCCCTGCTTCTCTCTCCTCAGGCTCCTTAGTCCGCCCTGCTTCCTTTTCCCTGGGCTCCTCTATCTGTCCTGCTTCCTTTTCCTTAGGATTCTCTGCCTGCTGTTCCCTGGCTTCTCTCTCTTCTGTCAGATCCGCCTCCTGGTCCTGGTTTTCCTGCTCATCCACAAGCTTCATGGCGCTTTTCAGACAAGTGCGCGGATAAAGGCTCCCCCACCAGGCCAGCTCATACAGCCCTCCAGGAATTCCTTCTTTCCTCTGGCCGCTGCCCTCATTCTCTATTTCCTGAAACATCTGAACCTGCTGCGCAGGTATGGCTCCATGGGCAAGTACGGTCATCCAGACCAGCAGGGAGGCCAGCAGCGCTGCCAGTAGCTTTTTTTCTTTCCTTTGATTCATATATGAAGATCCTTCCTTTCCACAGGTCTATTTCATTTCTCTGTCTATCTGGAAAGATTCTCCATTTTTTCTCATTTTATACAGATTAGGCGGATTTCATTTCCGTTTTTATTCATTCTCCCGGATAGCCTGAATAATGGCCGCCTCCTGATTGTCAATATGTTCCCGAATAGCCTCCCGGGCCGTCTCCTTATCCCGTTGGCAGATGCTTTGGTAAATCCGGCTGTGCTCGGCATCCAGACGCTCATAGCTGGAGGTATCCTTCAGATACTCCATGCGGTAGCGGTACATCTGTTCCCGCAGGTTATTCAGAATGGTAATAAGCCTCTGGTTACCTGTGGCTCCGTAAATAATCTCATGGAAAGCCATGTCGTCTTTGGCAAGCTGAACCAGATCCCCGCACTCCCGGTCCTTCTGAAAGTTTATGCCAGCCTGGTGCAAAAGATCCAGCTCCCCGGCGCTGATCCGGTCGCAGGCCACCTCCACAGCCATCATCTCCAGGGTTCTGCGCACTTCCAGCACATCCCGCAAGTCCTTTTCCGTAATGCTGGCCACCACAGCCCCCCGGCGGGGAATCATAACCACCAGGCCCTCCAGCTCCAGCTTACGGATCGCTTCCCGTATGGGGGTACGGCTCACGCCCAGACGCTTGGCCAGATGAATCTCCATGAGACGCTCTCCCGGCTCCAGCTCTCCCTTGAGAATAGCCTGGCGGAGCGTCTGAAACACCACGTCCCGCAAGGGCAGATATTCGTTCATTACACTGTTAAAATCCTGATTCATACTGTTCTCCTGTTATATGGGCTGGTCAGATAGAGTTGTCTGGCCAGATTTCTTTTTCTCAAACGCTGATATGCCTTTTTGGCCGCTGCCGGATCCTCGAAAATCCCAAATACGGTGGGACCGCTGCCGCTCATCATGGCTTCCAGAGCCCCCGAAGCCCGCATAAACTCCTCAATCTGACCAATGACCGGATAGGCCGGTCCCGTCACCCGCTCCAGCACATTCCCATCCCTCATACGGGCGGCAAGTCCTCTCAGATCCTGGCGTTTTAATGCCTCTGCCATGCCGTCCACATCTGGGTGATCTGTAATCTGATCCGCATGGAGGTTTTCATAGACAAACCGGGTGGATACATTGACCCCTGGCTTTGCAATGAGAATCTGACAATCCGGCATGGGAGAAATAGAAGTGAGCCTTTCTCCAATCCCCTCTGCCAGAGCGGTTCCCCGCAGAATGCAGTACGGTATGTCCGCGCCGATCTTTACGCCCCGGTCCATGAGCTCCTGCTGCCCAAGCCCCAGCTGAAACATACGGTTTACCCCAAAAAGCACGGCGGCGGCGTCAGAGCTTCCCCCTGCCATTCCCGCCGCCACGGGAATAAATTTCTTCAGATCAATGGCGATCCCCTGGGAAATCCCAAACTCATCCAGTAAGAGTTTTGCCGCCTTATAGACCAGATTATTCTCATTCACCGGAAGAAAGCTTAAGTTGGTCCGGACCCGGATCTCTGGTCCTGACAGCTTTCTAAGCTCCAGCCTGTCATACATGCGGACGGTCTGCATAATCATCTTGACCTCATGATATCCATCCTCCCGGCGCCGGAGCACATCCAGCCCCAGGTTGATTTTCGCATATGCCTTCAGCTGCATTCGATCCATATGTATTCTTCTCCCCATTATAAAATCGGTTATGCTTTCCTTACCAGAAAGTATAACCGATTTTACTGTGCAATACAAGAAAGGATTTTTATGAAAAACCGCCCATCTGTTTCATCAGGAGCAACCGCTGTCCCGCCTTTACCTCCTGCTGACTCATTTCATTCAGGGTTCGTACCTGCTCCATGGTGGTGTGATAGGTTTTGGCAATATCCCACAGCGTATCCCCCGGCTGCACTACATAGATGAGCATGCCGGGCAGATTATTGATTTTTTCCATATCCAGAGCCTCTTCCTCCACCGTTTCAATGTGGGAAAGCTCCAGAGGCTCCAGTACCAGCCCATTGAGCAGAATCGAGGCCTTTACCTCCACCTCTTCCCCGCTGACCATAGCTGCATGCAGCTGCTCCAGGGAGGCCTGGAGGTAATAAACCGGGGCCTCTCCCATGCCCGGGGCCTCCAGAATATGTTCAAAGGGAAGGGATCCCTCCAGGCAGCAAAACGGCATCTGGTCATCCTCTGTCACATAGAGCACCTGGACCAAAACCGCGCCCTCTACCTTAAGACCCTGTTCTGTCACTGTCACCTCATCCACTTTTACCTCTCCGGAGGCATTGCAGATCTGCAGAATATGGGCCTCTCTCTGGGTAATGGGCAGACGGTCCATGGTACGGCAGCGGGAGGCGTTGGACACCAGAAGACGCTGGCAGAAAGCCGGACGGCTCTTAAGTCTCAGTTCCCGGGAGGGGCTGTACAGGTCGCACAGCATGCTCAGATGCTCCTCCACGTAAATCCGCATGGTTACATCCAGAATAGCGTCCACATTCAGCACCCGCAGCTCTCCGTCATAATCCGGCTTTGCCTCCACATCTCCGTGAAGCAGGCTTACATCCACATGGCCGATCATCTGCTCCTGGCAGCCCGGGCAGTCCACATGAGTGCTGAAGGGAATATTCTGGGAAAGCCACCAGGTTTTTGCCGGCTCCTCTTCCCCCAGATACAGTACAAAGACCTGCAGCTCTCCTTTCAGAAATACCTGCCCCTCCCCCAGCCGTACATCCAGACCCCGTACCGCGGTTTCCTGCCAGAGGATTTTTCCGATGTTAGGCTGATTCATGGGCAGGATCACCTCATCCTTAACCCGGCAGGTATCCCGCTTCTGAGCGGCAAGGCCGGCTACGGACACCTGGCAGAATCTTGTCTCCGCCTCCTGTCCCTCCGGCACGCCCACCGCCATCTCTTCATCCACCAGCTCCTCCGCCGTGAGTTCAAAGGTGATCAGCGCCTTGATATTAAGCTTTCGGGAGTGAATGACCGACACATTCAAATCCTCCAGGGTCCATTTCACCTGGATGGTCTCTCCCTCCTGTACGCCCTCCATATGGATCTGTTCATCAAAGGGCAGCTTTCCCTGTACGCTGCAGGGCACGGAAACGCCTCCGCCTTCCCCGTAAAACACGGAGAAATTCAGGGTGCCGCGGAGCCGTACCCGGTCCTTTTCCGCCTTGCTCTCCCCGATCTCCACCATTCCCTGATGCAGAATCAGCTGCTGCACATCCTGCATGCTGTCCGGGATATTAAAATCATCATCCATAGTCATCTGCCAAAGGGCCCGGGCCTTCTGTCTGCTCATATGGATATTTTTACGAACCAGTTCCACCTGTTTACCTCCTCAAAATTCTGTTTTGCCGTCCTTTTTCCTCTGGCTGTTTTTACCACTATATGCCGGCGCTTCCCCATTTATGACGGGCCTGGCAAAACACTGCCAAAGCCCGGATGTTTTCCCTTACAACACTTTCATACCGGGCCTACTGAAACACCACCGGAAGTCCGGGATCCTCTGTCATCACCACAATATAGGGATAGGACGGGGTCTCGGCCAGGGTCTCCCCCTTCCCGGGCCCTATAAGGGTGGTGTCAAAATAAACGGCGTTCTCTGTCAGATACAGCTCCTCCACCGCAATGCTGTAGCCCCCGGTAGGCTGCTGTCCGTACCCGGCGCACAGATACAGGTTGCCCTGATCCTGATAGGTAAGCTTAAAAGGCTCCGCCTTCTTCTGTTCCACCGCCTCCAGAAGCTTCTCCGGCACCTTCCCCTCCTCCACCACCAGAAACTCCAGATCCCGCACTTTCTCCCGGCTGTCTGTCTGCAGCTGGCAGCCGCATAAAAAAATTACAATCATTCCCAGCAAAAAAACTCTGCGCATAAAAACTCCTCCCTTCTCAGTAACAATCCATGTTACTTTTCACACCCTTATCAAATAAAAACTTTTCAAAAACTGGCGTGGGTGTGAATGGTAACCCAATCCATACATCTTATCGGGAAAAAGCTTCCATTATTCTTGTTTTTTACGGATAATTTGATTATAATATCTATAAGTTTCGGCTCCTTGTGCTGTCTGCACAGGTCTGCCAAACATTTATACAATTTTATCCTGAGAGGAACTCAAAGCCATGCATTTTAAAACTTCAGCCGACGATCACACCAACTACCGCTACAGCGGCATTCTGCTGCATCCCACTTCCTTCCCCTCTCCCTACGGAATCGGGGATCTGGGACAGGGCGCCTATGATTTTGTGGACTTTCTCCACGCTGCGGGACAGCATCTGTGGCAGATTCTGCCCCTTTGTCCCACCACTCTGGGGGATTCCCCCTATCAGGGCTATTCTGTTTTCGCAGGAAATACCCTGCTGATCAGCCCGGAGCTTTTGGTAAAGCAGCAGCTCCTGACTCCAGAAGATGTGGCCCAAATTCCCAAGTTTTCCGCGAATTCGGTGGATTTCCCCGCGGTCCGGGAATATAAGACCAAACTTTACGAAAAGGCATTTGAAGCCTTTCTTCACACTGCCGATAAAAATCTTCTGGAAGAATTCGATTCCTTCTGCATCGCCAACGCCTTCTGGCTGGATCAGTACAGCCTATTCATGGCCGGAAAGGAATATCATGAGGGGGCCAGCTGGATGGAATGGGAGCCCTCCTTGCAGGATCCCACTCCCCAGGATCTGATTTTCTGGAACAAAAAGCTGAAAACTTGCATTGATTATCATAAATTCCTGCAATATCTGTTCCACTCCCAGTGGTATAAGCTTAAAGCTTACGCCAATGAGCGCAGCATTGCCATTATCGGGGATCTTCCCATCTTTGTGGCCCTGGACAGCGCGGATGTATGGGGAAACAAGAAGCTGTTTAAGCTGGATGAAAAGGGGCATCCCACAGAGGTGGCCGGAGTGCCCCCTGATTATTTCTGCACCGAGGGACAGCTGTGGGGCAACCCGCTCTACGACTGGCCTGCCCATGAAGCCGACGGTTTTTCCTGGTGGATTTCCCGGATCCGCAACCAGCTGGATCAGGTGGATTATCTCAGGCTTGACCATTTCCGGGGCTTTGAGGCCTACTGGTCTGTACCTGCAGGGGCTCCCAACGCAGTGGGCGGCACCTGGCACCGAGCTCCCGGGGAAAAGCTTTTTACCGCCGTACAGGAGGCCCTGGGCGGGGAACTGCCGCTGTTTGCGGAGGATCTGGGAATCATCACCCCAGAGGTGGAAAAGTTGAGGGATACCTTCGGATTCCCAGGCATGCGTGTGCTGCAGTTTGCCTATGACGGGGACGAAAGCACCTTTCTGCCCCACCAGTTTGACACCCGCAACTGCATCTGTTATACAGGAACCCACGATAACGATACTACTGCTGGCTGGTATGCCCACGCCTCCGAGTATTCCCGGGATAAGGTACGCCGCTATATGAACACCGACGGCTCCAGCATCAGCTGGGACTTCATGCGCATTTGTCTGGGCACCATTGCCAAATACGCCATTTTCCCGCTGCAGGATGTGCTGAAGCTGGGAAGCGAGGCCCGTATGAATGTGCCCGGCACTCCCATAGGAAACTGGTCCTGGCGCTATGAATCAGGAATGTTAAACAGCGGCCTGGCTCAGGGACTGAAACAGATGACAAACCTGTTTGGCAGATAAGGTGGTGAACAAATGATACGTTTTATCCTGGTGGTAATTATCGTCCTCTCCTTCCTGATCCTGGGCATCCCGGTTCTTCTGGTGGAATGGATCGTCGGCAAATTCAACAGGCATGCCAAGGACTACAGCTGCCTGCGCATAGTACAGGGCGCATTCAAGCTGATCCTGTGGACCACCGGCGTAAAGACCACCGTCATCGGGCAGGAACATGTGCCCAAAGACCAGGCAGTCCTCTACATCGGCAACCACCGCAGCTATTTTGATATTCTGCTCACCTACTCCCGCTGCCCGGGGCTCACCGGCTATGTGGCAAAGGTGGAGATGCTGCGCTACTGGCTCCTGCGGGACTGGATGAAAGCTCTCTATTGCCTGTTTCTGGACCGGGAGGATATGAAGGCAGGATTGAAAACTATTTTGCAGGGAATTGAATACATTAAGAATGGAATCTCCATCTGCATTTTCCCCGAGGGAACCCGCAACCGGACGGATCAGATGATGCCCTTTAAGGAGGGGAGCCTGAAAATGGCGGAAAAGACCGGCTGCCCCATTATTCCCATGGCGATCACCAACTCCGCAGAGATTTTCGAAAATCATCTTCCTTTTATCCGTCCCTGCCGTGTGATCCTGGAATATGGAGAGCCCATTTATCCCAAAGAGCTGTCCAAGGAGGAACGAAAGTTCCTGGGCGCCTATACGCAACAGAAAATCCAGGAAATGCTGGACAAAAATGCCGCGCTTATTTAATTGTACCGGCCAGTTTACTTTCCGCTAAATGACACAGAAGATCGAAGGAAGGCGTATCATTTGGCGAACAGTAGACTGGCCCATGTAATGGCGGATATTTATGAGGAGGAAATTTGTGGAAAATCAGATAAGATCTATGAAAATCGTGGTCCTGGCAGGGGGGATCAGCACGGAGCGGGACGTGTCCCTGAGCACTGGAAGCCAGGTATATCTTGCCCTGAAGGAAAAGGGCCTCCCGGTGATCCTGCTGGATGTGTATCTGGGCTACAAGGAGCCGGGCGACTGTCTGGAAGGCCTCTTTGAGGCGGACATAGACTGGGCCCGGGACATCCAGGGCGTCTCCGAGGCAAGTCCCGATCTGGAGGCCGTTAAGGCTCTGCGCAGGGACGGAGGGAAAAGCGCGTTCGGTCCCAATGTGCTGGCTCTCTGCGATCAGGCGGACATGGTATTTCTGGCTCTTCACGGCGCAGGCGGGGAGGATGGACGGATCCAGGCCGCCTTTGATCTTATGGGTATCCGCTACACGGGAACGGATTACCTGAGCAGCGCCATGGCCATGGACAAGGGCATTTCCAAGCAGTTCTTTGAAAAACACGGCATTCCCACCCCCAAGGGATGCGTGGTAAAGCAGGGGGAGAGGCCGGATCCGGCTCAGATCTCCTATCCCTGTATGGTGAAAACCGCCTGCGGCGGCTCCAGCGTGGGGGCCTACCGGGTGAACTCCCCGGAGGAGCTTTCCAAAGCCCTGGAGGATGCCCTTTCCTTTGGGGAAGACGTGATTGTGGAGCAATTTATCATCGGACGGGAATTTTCCGTCAGCGTCATTCAGGGGAAAGCCCTTCCCATCATTGAAATTGCGCCCCTTCAGGGCTTTTATGACTATAAGAATAAATATCAGGCCGGCAGCACCATTGAGACCTGTCCGGCAGACCTGCCCCAGGATCTGACCCGAAAAATTCAGTCCTATGCGGAACAGGTTTTTGAAGCCCTGGGCATGCAAGCCTATGCCCGCATGGATTTTATGCTGGATTCTTCCGACAACTCCGTCTACTGCCTGGAGGCCAATACCCTGCCGGGTATGACCCCCACCAGTCTTCTGCCCCAGGAGGCTGCGGTTCTGGGATGGAGCTTCGGGGACCTGTGCCTGAAAATCCTGGAGGTTTCCCTGCAGAAATACATCTGACAGACAAAACACATAGACACTATGCTTTCCGCGGCCCAGATCCGCGATCCGCCAAGAAGAAAGGAGCATTCCTGTATTATGAAACAGATGACTCTGGAAAAAATTACGGCTGCCTGCGGCGGCTCCTATACAGGGCCACAGGAAGCCTTTGCCAAGGAAATCACCGGGGCCGCCCAGGACAGCCGCAAAATACAGCCCGGCTTTTTGTTTTTTGCCGTCAAAGGAGAACGGGTGGACGGCCACAGCTACATTCCCGCTGTCTTTGCCAAGGGCGCTGCCTGCTGCGTGTGCGAGACCCTGCCGGAGCACCCGGCCGGCCCCTGCATCCAGGTGCCCTCCACCTTACAGGCCCTGAAAGATATAGCGGAATACTATCGCAGCACCCTGACCATTCCCATTGTGGGCATTACCGGCAGCGTGGGAAAGACCAGCACCAAGGAAATGATCGCAGCCGTACTCTCCCAGCGTTTTTCCACCCTGAAGACAGAGGGAAATCTCAACAATGAAATCGGGCTTCCCCTGACCCTGCTGCAGATTCAGGACAGCCATGAGGCTGCCGTGGTGGAAATGGGCATTAGCGATTTCGGAGAGATGCACCGGCTCAGCAAAATGGCCCGGCCCAACATTTGCGTTTTCACCAACATTGGTCTGTGCCACCTGGAATGTCTTAAGGACCGGGACGGCATCCTGCGGGCCAAAACGGAAATGTTTGACTTTGCCCAGCCTGGAGCCAAGGTTATTGCCAACGGGGACGACGACAAGCTGATTACCCTGAAGGAGACCCGCACTCCCGCCCCCGCCTTTTTCGGCATGTCCCCAGAGCAGGATCTCTATGCCGATCAGGTGGAAAACCTAGGACTGGACGGAATCCGGTGCCGGATTACAGACGGCTGCCAGGAAATCACGGTTACCATTCCCATCCCCGGCATGCACATGGTATACAATGCCCTAGCCGGAACAGCTGTGGGCCTTTCCCTGGGACTGTCCTGGGAGGAAATCAAGGCTGGCATCGAGAGCCTGACCCCAGTCAGCGGCCGCAATCACCTGATACACACGGAAAAATGGACCATTCTGGACGACTGCTACAACGCAAATCCCGTGTCCATGCGCGCTTCCCTGGATGTGCTCTCCAATGCCTTGGGGCGTAAGGTGGCCATTTTGGGCGATATGGGAGAGCTGGGCACCCATGAAAAGCTGCTCCACTACAATGTAGGCTGTCACGCCGTAGACGCCGGCATTGACGTTTTGCTTCTGGCAGGAGAACTGTCCCGGGAGATGGAGCGGGGAGCCCGGGCCAAGAATCCGGGCCAGGCCGTGCGCTGGTTCGCCTCCCGGGAGGAGCTTATGGCTGCCCTTCCTCTGCTTTTGACACGAGGGGACTCTATTCTGGTCAAGGCCTCCCATTTCATGCATTTTGAGGAGATTGTGAAGGCTCTGCGGCAGGAAATATAGGCTTATTAACGGAAGAACTCCATCACTTTTTGCATCTGGGGCGACACCCATTTATCCCGGTGGTAGAGGATCTGCCTCCAGACCTCTACCGGAAGCTCCTGGGTGTCCAGGTAGCTCATGCGGCCTTCTGCCACGGACTGTTCTGTGGCATAATCCGGCAGGAAAGAAATGCCGGCTCCCTGCTCCACCAAACGGCAGATCACATCCGTATTTCCCACCTCCAAAATGGGCTGTACCTCCATGGACAAAGCTGCCAGCCGCTCATCCATAAGCCTGCGGTAGCTCATGCCCTTTTCCGTCAGGATAAAGGGCTGGCAGATCAGTTCCCGAAGAGACAGGCTCTTTCGCCCCCGCAACGGATTCTCCATGCCTGTCACGAAATGCATCCCCACCTTTTCCTCCTGTACAATCACATACTCTGCATTGTAAATATGGCTGTCCAGGGTAAATACAAAGTCCGCCTCATTGTGATCCAGGAGACGAAACATTTCTTCTGTCCCTGTGTTGATTACCTGGAGGGTAATCCCCGGATATTGCCGCCAAAAATCGAGAAGCTTCTCTCCCAGCAGATGGCTGCACAGGGAATCCGACATAGCCACCCGCACATGCCCCTGGACATGGGAGGCGCTCTCTGACTCTTCCCCCATTTTCCGGGCCAGCTTGCCGATTTCATGGGCATATTTCAGGCTCTCTCTTCCCCTCTCTGTCAGGGCCACCGTGTGGTTGATCCGCTCAAAAAGCTGGGTGTTCAGTTCTGTCTCCAGCTGTTTAATCTGAAAGGAAACCGTGGACTGGGAATAGCCCAGCTTTTCCGCCGCCTTGGTAAAGCTTCCCAGCTCCGCTACCATAATAAAGGTCTGAAGATTTTTAAGATCCATGCTCTTTCCTCCTAGTCTATAACCTCAGCATCTAATTTTTCGATACCTCCTATTATAACTATCTATTTTACAAATGTTTTCACATATTATATACTGAGAGGTAAGAAACTGCAAGAAAGCTTTAAAATCTGTCATACAAATGACAAAAAAGGAGAGGGTTATGGGGATTATTACTGTTGTCTACAATTTTCTATGGGGAGATCTGATCACGATCCCATTGCCGGGAGGCGGCTCTCTGGGGCTCTCCCTGCTGGTACTGTTGTTGATTCCTGCCGGAATCTATTTTACCATTCGCACCCGCTTTCTACCGGTGCGTCTGTTTCCGGAAATGCTGCGGATCACCCGGGAAAAACGGGTGGATTCCAGCCAGAACGCCATCTCCGGCGTCCAGGCTCTTGTCATCTCCACAGCGACCCGGGTGGGCATGGGCAATCTGGTGGGCGTAGTAGCTGCGATCTCCGCAGGCGGTGCTGGCGCTGTGTTCTGGATGTGGGTGACAGCTCTCATCGGCTCCTCCACAGCCTTTGCCGAGGGGACGCTGGCGCAGATTTACAAGGAAAAGGATCCTCTATACGGAGGATACCGGGGAGGCCCCGCCTACTATATCCATGATTTTATCAGCCGCAGGCGGAAAAACCCCAAAAGGGGAGGCAAATCCATTCTGGCCATCCTTTTTGCCCTGTCTGGTCTGATCTGCTGGTGCGGGATCAGCCAGGTAATCAGCAACTCGGTTTCCTCCTCTTTCTACAATGCCTTTCACATTCCGCCGCTCTACTCCACCATTGTCTTTGTGATTCTGGCGGCTGTTATCGTGTTGCGGAAAAATACCACCGTAAAGGTGCTGGACATTGTGGTCCCCATTATGGCCGGATTCTATCTGCTGGTCACCTTGTTTATCATTGTGAAAAATATTGGGCTCATTCCCGCTGTCTTTTCCCAGATCTTTCAGGAGGCCTTTGGCCTTCGCCAGATGGCAGCCGGCGGCTTTGGGGCTGTCCTCATGAACGGAGTAAAGCGGGGTCTATTCTCCAACGAGGCAGGAAGCGGCTCTGCTCCCTGCGCTGCAGCTGCGGCTGATATCAGCCATCCGGCAAAGGAAGGACTTTTGCAGGCTTTCGGCGTGTTTATTGATACCATTGTAATCTGCAGCTGCACAGCCATGATTATGCTGCTGGCTCCCACAGACCTGGTGGGGGGCCTTACGGGCATGGATCTATTACAGACAGCTATGCAGCACCATATGGGTTCCTTCGGCGGCGTCTTTATCGCTGTTATCCTGTGGCTTTTTAGCTTTTCCACCTTTATCGGCATCCTGTTTTATGCCCGTCCCAATGTGGCCTACCTCTTTGGGGACAACTGGCTTTCCCAAACCCTGTACAAGATCGTGGCTCTGGTCATGCTTTTTATCGGCGGTCTGGCCGCCTACACCTTCGTGTGGGATTTGGGGGATATTGGCGTGGGACTCATGACCGTGTTCAACATGATCATCCTGCTGCCCATGTCCGGAGAGGCTGTGGCCTCTCTTCGGGAATATGAGCGCAGCAAAAAGGGGCAGAGCTCCTGAAAAAACAATCTGCCTGTAAAAACAGCGCCGCGGAACTTTTCATGCTCCCGGCGCTGTTTTTTATTTCTTTTCTCTTCTTGTTGCAACTGTATTCCCGGACAGCGAATCTTACACACCCCTGTCCCCAGCTGCTACTTCAGATATTTCTCTACCCGCTCTTTGGAATATCCGATCTCAATGCCAGAAACCCGCTGCCGCAAAAGCTCCAGGATGGCTTTTACATCCTCCGCCCGCTCCAGGTTAGCCTTTTTCTGCCTGCCCTCTTTGGTTGTCACCATGAGGAAAAAGCTGGCAATATCCACCCTGCCGCAACACATGCGGGTAGAACAGTCCTCCTGACGCATATAGGCCCATACAATTTCTGAAAAAGGCACATAGGTGACCTTAAAAACTCCTGTGTAGTAAATACATTGCCTTCCCACTGCAATTCGGTAAAAGGTGTCCGCCTGGGCCATGTCCTGCTCCAGGACCTTGGGATCCAGAACTGTGCCTGTAAATGTCTTCGGATTCATTGCCCCCAATCCTCCCTTGCATCCTTGATAATCGGCTTCCTGTTCCTTCTATTATAGGTTTTCGTAAAAACATCGTCAATAAAAATATCATCCCAAATCAACCTTCCAAATCAACCTTCCAAATCAACGTTAAAACAATGCAAACCATGTTCCACATTGCAACCTGTGATATTTTTCATTTCCTGTACAATTTTTCAAGTATTTTACAGCTATTTTACATTTCTTGTTAAATTTATTATTTATTTTACTTGACATATCCTTCCTTTTATTGTATTATCCTTATAGCTTTAATAGTTATATTTATAACAATTATTTATATAACAAATATATATATAACAATACAGAAAGGAGTCCTCCATGAGTATCAACAATGATCTGCTCACCAATATGGCCCAGTGC
The DNA here is from genome assembly GCA_947574135.1 of uncultured Lachnospiraceae bacterium. Taxonomy (GTDB): domain Bacteria; phylum Bacillota; class Clostridia; order Lachnospirales; family Lachnospiraceae; genus RGIG4284. Next base: position 21,925 of record CANPIM010000024.1, on the reverse strand, counting down.
AGAAAGCTGTACAACCTGATGCTGGCCCCTGCGGGAGAGGAATACCAGCTAGCTCAAATTGAGGTCCACATTCTACTGTTTCTGAAAAACAACCCGGAGTTTAACACAGCCAGAGATATTGAAAAATACAGAGGCCTGTCCAAATCCAATATCTCCAATGCCCTGGAACGGTTGCGCAGGAGGGATTTCCTGAAAATCCAAAGAGATCTTAAAAACAGACGCATCAACCGTATTTTCCTGAAGGACGCCGGAGAGGCAGCCGCCAATGCCCTGCGGCTTCGGCAGGCAGAGTTTTTCCAGGTCCTGCTTCAGGATATTCCAGAGGATATGCTTCAGACGGTTCAGTTATTCTTCCAGAAAACCAACCACAATGCAGAAAAATCCCTTCCCCTATATAGTCTGTAAAAAGGAGTGCGTGTTTATGCTTACGAAATTGATTGTGTGTTTTATCGCCGGAATCGGTGCCGGACTGGGCACCGGTTTTGCGGGAATGAGCGCTGCCGCTGTCATCAGTCCCATGCTCATTGCATTTTTGGACATGGAGCCTTATCTGGCTGTGGGCATTGCCCTGGCAAGCGACGTACTGGCCAGCGCCATCTCCGCCTATACCTATGGTAAAAACAAGAACCTGGACGTCCGCAACGGCCTGGTCATGATGGCAGCCGTGCTCTGCTTTACTGTGGTGGGAAGCTATGTATCCAGCCGGGTTCCCAGTACCACCATGGGGGGCTTCTCCATGGTTATGACCCTGTTTCTGGGCATCAAATTCCTGGTGAAGCCTGTTATGACCACCAGAACCGCCATGTCCGGGGTTTCTGCCCGCAAACGTTTCTGGCAGTCTGTGATCTGCGGCTCCCTGGTGGGCTTTATCTGCGGCTTTGTAGGCGCCGGCGGCGGCATGATGATGCTTCTCCTGCTGACCAGCGTGCTTGGCTATGAGCTGAAAACCGCTGTGGGCACCAGCGTCTTTATCATGACCTTTACGGCCCTGACCGGGTCGGTGAGTCACTTTGCCATAGGCGGCATGCCGGATCCGGCCTGTCTCCTCTTCTGTGTGCTCAGCACCCTTCTGTGGGCCCGGATTGCCGCGAAATTTGCCAACAAGGCAGAGCCTGCTACTCTGAACCGGGCTACCGGGGCTGTGCTGACTGTGCTGGGGGCTGGGATTCTGATTGTAAGCCGGATGTAATGCAAACTTAGAATTGACATCTCCCTCCAGATTATGCTATACCTTTGCCTGCTGCTTCCTGAATTTATGCTACTTAAGGCCAGCTTTTACCAATCCCCCAAAAATCTTCTGCTGCTCCTTCTGGTAACCGGCACCGCCATCTCTCTCGTCTGGTTCCGTCCGGCCCGTGGGTGCAGGAAAAAGAACGCCCTTCCCAAGGGCCTGGTGCCTGCCCTACTCCTCCTGGCAATGCTGGCCCTTGCCGCCGCCCTGATTTTGTCGGTCTGGCAGCAGGCATCTGGAGATCCCTGCCTCCCTCCTCCTTCGGACGGACGGCTTTCTGGACATTGCTGCTGGCCGGCGGGGGGGGAAGCCCTATGTTGAAAAAGGACCTGATTGAATTATGTCTGCTTCATATTTTATCTTTTGAGGATTTATACGGCTATGAAATCCTGCGCCGCATCCATGAAAGCTTTCCCGGCACCCAGGAAAGCGGCATCTATGCCCTGCTCCGGGGATTATGCCGGGAAGGCTGTACAGAACAGTATGAGGGTCAGGTCTCCGACGGCCCCACCAGAAAATATTACCGCATTACGGAGGCTGGAAGGACAAAGCGGGCGGATCTGCTGAACCAGTGGCGCCTCCTTCGGGATACCCTTGTTGCGCTGGGGATAGAATAATGAGACACGAAATGCGTACTAAACTAAATAGAAAGGAAGTTTCCCTATGAACCTGACCTACGGAATCTTAAGCACCTCCTCCATCACTCCCCGCTTTATCGCCGCGGTCCACGCCTCGAAAAACAGCCAGGTAACCGCCCTGGCCTCCCGGGATCTTGCAAATGCCCGGGAAAAGGCCGATTTGTGGCAGGTGCCTAAAGCCTATGGAAGCTACGAGGAGCTGCTGGAGGACTCTTCCCTTGATGTGATCTACATTTCCATGATCAACAGCCTTCACTATTCCTACGCAAAGCTTGCCCTGGAAAAGGGACACCATGTGCTCTGCGAAAAGCCCTGTACCTTATCCCCGGAGGAATCCCGGGAGCTCTTTGCCCTGGCCCGGGAAAAAAAGCGGTTTTTCATGGAGGCGGAGAAAGTGGTTTTCCTGCCCGTCATGCAGGAGCTTAAACGCCGGATTCAGGCGGGAGATCTGGGGCAGATTACCATGGCGGATTTTTCCAGCTCCTTTGATCCCGGGTACAACACCTGGTTCTTTGACGCCGAAAAGGGTGGTGGCCCCCTGTACGGAAATGCCATCTACAGCCTGCAGCTTTTACAGTACCTTTTTGACTGCAAGGTAGAAAAGGCCCAGGGTCTCTGCACCAGAAGCGCCTCCGGGGTGGAGGATCAGTTTGTGGTAAGCCTGCTGCTGGAAAACGGCCTGCTGGCTGCCAACAAGACCAGCATCTCTTCCCAGACCTGCCACACGGCCTATCTTTACGGAGAAAAGGGGTACGCGGAGATTCCCAGCTACTGGAAAGCCCGGGAGGCTGTGCTTCATTTTGCTGACAGCACCCAGGAACTGCTCTCCTATCCCTGCGACCATGAGCTGGTCTATGAGGTGGAGCATGTAAGAGAGTGCATGGAAAAAGGGCTCCTGGAGAGCCCTATTATGACAGAGAAAATGACGGTTTCCGCTATTTCTATTCTAAATGAAATCAAGAAAAACTTTTAAAGAGTTACAAAATTTTCGGAAGTGTCCCTTTGCCATCCGCCAACTCCACCCCATCCCCAGCCAGCTTAAGGATATCCTGGATCTCCTCCACGCTCATATCCAAAAAGGCCGACAACTCCTCCGGGGTCACCTGCCGCTCCATCTCCTCGGTGAGCAACTGGATGCTGTCACTAAGCCGGTTGACCCGGTCGGCAATCTCATTGCCTTTTTGGCGCATATTTACATCCTCTTCCAGAGCCTCTTCCATGGCCTGGCGAATTTCCTGCTGCACATACCGAACAGCGGGGATTCCATCCTCCCGCAGACCCAGAGTCTCCAGGCACAGCATAAGTCCCACATTCCCCTCCTGTACCAGATCCTCCAGAGGGAGCCCTCTTCCGTGAAGATCCTTTGCCTGCTCCAGCACATGAGAAAGAAACTGCTCTGTGGCCTGAGATTTGGCGAGAGCGTCCCCCTGTTCCACCCGCTGCAAAAGCTCCTCCAGGGCTTCCGCCTCCATCTGGGCAAAGGCTCTCAGGTCTCTCTGATAGCTCTGGAGAAAATGAAGCTCCTCCCGGGTGTAGGACGCTGCCTCCTCCTTGGGGCTCTCCTTGTTCGGGCTCTCCTCGTTTCCATCCTTCTGCCCTTCCTGATTGGCTCCCGGTTCGTGGCCCAAAACCCGAATCTTTTGCGCCGACAGATAGTCATAGACCAGGCTCAGCTGCTCCTCCTGCAGGGAAAAACCCCCGAAAAAGGCCTGAACCTCCTCCTTGGACAGGGAATTTCCCTGGATTTCCGCCTTCTTTGACAACTGCTTTAATGCGTTCAGAAATTCTATCTGTTCCATATCCTGGTCTCCCTTCACAGCCCCAGTCCATAAATCCGATTGGCGTTGGAGAAAAACACCTTCTCCTGCTCCTCCTCTGGAATGAGCCTTTCGATAAAGTTCACGTACTCCTCCAGATTCACCAGAGGCCAGTCCGTGCCGAACATGACGTCATCATAATTATCCAGATAATCCAGCCATCCCCGCAGCTGCTCCAGGTATCCATGTTTTTTCCGAAAAAGGGTTTCCACAGAAAACCGGCCTTCCAGAAGCCCGGACAAATCCAGAGCCACATTCTCATTTTTATCCACCACTGCCGCCGCATCCATGAGCCAGGGATTTCCAAAATGACACATAACCAGCTGCAGATGGGGATGACGGACCGCCACCTCATCCAGAGTCAGGGGATGGCAGTATTTCAGCAGAGCGCCCTGTCCTGCCGTCTCCCCGGTGTGGACAGCCACAGGCTTGCCATACTGCTTGGCCAGCTCATAGACAGGTTCATAGGCCGCTTCGTAAATATAGCAGGGATCATAACCCGGGTACAGCTTGATGCCCACGCACCGGGAATTTCTTAAATTTTCCTCGATTAGAGGCGCCGCCTGCTCCAGGGAATTGCCCCCCAGGTATTCCCGGTCAAGACCTACGCAGTACCACAGAGGTCCGGGATAGTCATGGTCCTTTATGTTCAGGCTCCGATTTCCCATGACAATACCTCCCACATACCCTAATCGCGCGTATTCCTCCTGCAGGTGCTCCCAGCTGTTTACATGGCCCGCTTCCCGGGCAATCTGGGAGAAGTAGGGCTCCTCCGGATTGAAGTGCAGGTGGGCGTCTATGATTCTGCGACGCTTATAGTCCTGCAGATACGTTGTCTGATCTTCCATAGTCTCACGCCATTCCTTTCCTTATTCTTTCCATCCACAATTCTTCAGGATCGAGAAAAATCTCTGCTTCCCTCATACGTCTTCTCCCCTTGGCATGCAGACACTATTCTGCATATCTTCCGCTCTCCAGCCGCCTAAAGATCTGCATCAGCACAAACACGGCCACCACAGCCAGCACCAGCTCTGCCGTCAGCTGGGCGTAGGCGAGCCCGTATAAGGGGAACAGCCAGTCCAGAAGAAACAGGGCCGGGATCTCCAGGGCGATCTTGCGCAGCAGGGCAAAGACAAGAGCCTTTTGTCCCATACCGCAGGCCTGGAAAATACCTACAGCCAAAAAATCCATGGCCAGGAAGGGCTGGGCCAGGCAAAGAGCTCTCACAAATCGGGTTCCATAGGCTACGATCTGCTGATTTTTCATAAACATGGTCACCAGGCCTCCGGCTCCCACATAGTAGCCTACGGTCACAATTCCCATAAAAATGAGAGACAGCTGGGCGGAGAACTTCACCGCCTGCTTCATGCGCTTAATATCCCCGCTGGCATAATTATAGCTGATGAGGGGCATGAGTCCCTGGGAAAATCCCATGGCAATATACATGGGCACCATACTGATCTTCTGACTAATTCCCATGGCAGCCACCGCGTCCGAGCCGTAGGAGGCTGTAAAATTGTTCAATACCGTCATCCCCGTCACATTCAGCAGGTTCTGGATCGAGGCGGGAATCCCCACCCCACAGACGCCCAGAAGAATAGCCTTTTCCAGGCGGAACATGGCGGGCCGGATATTCACATAGGTATTTCCCCGCTTCACCAGCAGAAGAACAAAGAAATACACGCAGGCCGCACAGTTGGAGAGAAAGGTTGCCAGGCCGGCGCCGGCAGCTCCCATATTCAGTCCCCAGGGCAGAATAAAAATAGGATCCAGCACAATGTTCAGGAGGCAGCCGCTCATGGAGCCGATACTGGCGTGAAGAGTTGAACCCTCCGCCCGCACCAGATAGGCCATTACCACATTTAAAATAGAGGGGATGGCTCCCCAGGTCACGGTCCATTTCAGATACGCTGCCGTGGCCGTCACAGTCTCTGTATTCGCTCCCAGTATATTCAGGAAAGATCCTCTGCATGACGTATAAATCAGAGAAAACAAAGCTCCAAAGATCAGGGCGCAGTAAAAGCCAAAGGCAGAGCTTTTGTACACCGTGTCATAATCTTTGCGGCCCAGGGCCCGGCTCATCATGCTGGAGCTTCCCACGCCGAACAGGTTGTTGATGGCATTAAAAGCCAGAAGCACCGGAGCCGCCAGAGTCACCGCCGCGTTTTGAATGGGATCATTTACCATTCCCACAAAATAGGTATCCGACAGGTTATAGATCACCATAACAAGGGAACTGATAATGGTGGGAACCGACAAGGTCAGGACGGCTTTGGGAATGGGGGTCTGCTCAAATAAGGTCTCTTTCTTTCCTTTTTCCATATAATTCCTTCCTATTCACTTGCGTGCGCATCCTCCGCAAGGCTTTTGTTTCACAGCACACGCTTTCCTGTAAAGTAAAAAGACCGGCTGTATATGCCGTTCTTCTTATTTTATCACGTTCCCTTCTCCTTGTCACCGGAAATTTTCCCTGCCTTCCCACCCGCCTTTTCACCGCCTTCTTATTGGCTTCTCAATGGCTTTCCGCCCTGTTTTATAACCATAGTCTCCGAAATGTTACGGATCACCCTGGTGCCGGCAACGTAAGAGAGCAGGGAAATAAGAGCATAGCGAAACCAGCAGGTCTCTCACACCTGCTGGCTTTTCCTCTGTCTGTATGGATATTCTGGTATGGATGTTCCTCCTCATCCCTTTGGGACAAGGCCCTCTACCACCAGCGAATCTGCTCCGTAATATATTCTCGCAGCTGGATAAATTCCTTTGACGCCACATTCCGGGGATGAGGCATGTTGATCTGCACTTCTTCCTTGACTGTGGTGGGCTTTTGGGATAAAATCAGACACCGGTCTGCCAAATACACGGCCTCCTCAATATTGTGGGTAATAAAGATTACTGTACTCTTGGCAGCCTGCTGCAGACGGATCACCTCGTCCTCCAGATAATAGCGAAGCTTCAGATCCATCTGTCCGTAAGGTTCGTCCATGAGGAGCAGGTCCGGCTTCATGGCAAAGCTGCGGCCAATGACAATCCGCTGCTCGGTGCTGGCGGACAGCTCATGGGGATATTTGTTCCGGAAGTCCTTTAATCCCAGCATTTCCAGAATATATTCTGTGGTTTGATCTATCTCCTGCCTGGGACGCTTTTTTGTCTCCTGGCCGAAGCGGATATTCTGCTCCACCGTAAGCCAGGGAAAAGCCGAAGGCTCCTGAAACACAAAGGACAGATTGTGCTTCTTGGGATCCGCCTCCTCCCCGTCTATGAAAATATTCCCTTCCGTGGGCTCCAAAAGCTTTACCAGAAGATTCAAAAAGGTGGTCTTACCGCAGCCTGTGGGGCCTACAATGCACACAAATTCGCCCCGCTCTATGTCAAAGGACACATGATCCAGCACCGTCAGATCTCCAAACTTCTTTGTGAGATTTCTCACCTTTACCTTTGCCTGATTTCCCATTTCCGCCTCCTATAGCACCAGCGCAAAATCATCCCCAATCTCATTGCGCAGCTCCAAAAACCGGGTGTCCGTATAGCTCCGGGGACGTTTCATGTCCGGAATATACTCCTTCTTGATCATGGCCGGACTTCCCTCCAGAAGCACGATCCGGTCTCCCAGATAAATGGCCTCCTCAATATTGTTGGTGACAAAAATAACCGTCCGTTTCTCCTCCTCCCAGATTCGCAGTACCTCTTCCTCCATCTGCCACCGGGTCTGGGCGTCCAGGGCCCCAAAAGGCTCATCCAGAAGCATAATATCCGACTCTCCCGCAAAGGCCCGGGCAATGGCTGTGCGCTGCTTCATGCCCCCGGAAATCTGGTGGGGATAGTGATTCTCAAAGCCCTCCAGGCCCACAAGCTTCAGATATCCTTTTGCCTTGGCGATCCGCTCTTCCTTCTCCATGCCCCGGAACTTCTGGTTCATCTCCACATTTTCCAGCACGGTTTTCCAGGGAAACAGGGCGTATTTCTGAAATACGATCCCCATATCCTTGGTCTCAAGCTGTCCTCCTGCAAAGGAAATGGTTCCTTCATACTCTCCATCCAGCCCGGAGATCAGCTCCAGCAGCACGGTTTTCCCTGTTCGCCCGGCGCCCAGCAGCACCAGAAATTCCTGTTTCTTTACCTCCAGGCAGATGTCTTTTAGCACCGGATAGGACATATTTTTCTTATCCACAAAGGTCTTTGACACATGCTCCAGCTTTATTTCTGTGTTACCTTCCAGGGACATAACCTCACCTCCAGATAATTCAGGGCCACGGTAATCAGAGCGCTCACCACTCCGATCACCACCATGCCTGCCAGAATCAGAGCGGAATCACCGCTGTCCATGCCTCTTATAATCAGAAATCCCACACCCTGCCGGGCCACCACCATCTCCGCGGCCAGCACGCACATCCAGCCTGTGGAAAGGGCTGTCTTCATTCCTGCCACAATAGAGGGCAGGCTGTCGGGAAGCACAGCCTCCCGCATAATGGCCATATCATTGGCTCCCATGGACCGGGCGGCCTTCAGCAGCATGGGATTCACCTGCCGAATCCCGGCAACTGTATTCAGCACAATAGGCACAATGGCTCCGATAAACACGATCACCACCTTGGAGGTCTCTCCAATCCCGCACCACAGAATAATCAGGGGAATCCAGGCAATCGGCGGGATGGGGCGGATAATCTCAAACACGGGCCAGGCAATATGGTGAAAGGTCTCATACCAGCCAAGCAAAACTCCAAAGGTTACTCCCAACACGCTTGCCAGGGCAAAAGCTCCCAGCACCCGGCCCAGGCTCACCAGAATGTGGATCGGAAGGGTTGCCTTGGAGATGGGATGAAGGGTAATCTCCCACAGCTTTTGCAAAACATCCAGAGGCGCCGGCATAATATCCGGCTTCCTCACATGCAGCAGGATCCACAGAGTCAGAAGCAGGAAAACCGACAGTACAGGAAGCAAAAGATCCATCCATTTTTTCATTCGTGCCATACTCAATCCCTCCACGGCGCAATGTGCTGTTCCACCCGCCCCAGCAGGATGGACATGAGCGCCCCTGTACATCCGATCACCAACATACCCACTACAATGGTATCCGGCCGGATCATGGTTCTTCCCATCTGAATCATGTAGCCCAGTCCATTGGTGGATGCCAGCATTTCCGCCGCCACCAGGGTGGACCAGGAGGAACCCAGGGAAATGCGGATTCCCGTAAATACCATGGGCACTGCCGATGGGATGCAGACCCGGGTAAAGATCCGCCAGTGTCCGGCTCCCATGGTCTTTGCCGCCTGGATGTACACGGGATTCGTCTGCTTTACCCCGGTGTAGGAATTGATCACACAGGGCACAAAGGCAGCCATGAATACAATAAACACCTTAGCCGGCATACCGATACCTAAAAACAGGATTACAATGGGAATCCAGGCAATGGGCGGGATGGGCCTTATGATCTCAAACACTGGATTCAAAAGCCTGCGGGCCGTGCGGTAGTAGCCCATGACCAGTCCCATGGGAATCCCCACCAGGATGGCGGAGAAAAATCCCGCCATAGCAAGCTTTAAGCTGCTCCAGAAGTGTTCCTGCACTGTTGCCCCGTCCGGATCCGGCGAGCTAAGTTTAACCAGAAAGGTCTCCATCACCTGCCCAGGCGTACTCATGGTCCTCTGAGAAATGATTCCCACAGTCATCAGAAGCTGCCAGATTCCCAGAAACATGGCCACTCCCAGACACCCCAGCAGGATTTTTTTAATCAACTGTCTCCCTGCTTTACTCATTGTATTCCCCCTGTATTCCACGATCCGTTCAGCCAGAAAGACCCTGGCCAGGCGCCCGTGCTGAAGGGATCATCATTGTTCTTTTGCCCTTATTTTCCAGCTGCAATCTCCTGCAACAGGGAGCTGTCAACAAATCCGCTCTCTGCCAGGGCATCCCGGTCTTCCTTTGAAATCCGGCCTTCCTCTGTGAAAATATCCACATATTTCATGACAATGGCGTCGGCCTCTGTCTGTCCCGGCTCTCCCCCAAAGATCCTCAGCTGCTCCTCCAGGGTGGGAAGGGGACGTTCCTCTACAATTTTTCTGGCCCCTTCGTCGTCAATCGTCAGGCCGTTGTCCAGTTCCATGGTCTTCAGGGTCTGGGCCAGCCGGTCCAGATCTCCAGCCATGGATTCGCAGTGCTCAAACTTACTAACCCCTCCGCCATATCCAAGGTCTTCTTAAACGAAAGTCGGCCTTCCGCCCAGTCTGTGAAGTATGAGGTGGATTTTGAGCAGGAGGAACAAGGCATGAACAGCATGGCCATTCCCTTCCGGAAAAACGGAAATCTCCTGGGGGTTATCGCCGTCAGCGGACCCTCCGCACGATTTTCCTCCCGGCGCATGTCCGAAGCCTACGAGGAATATCTGCGGATCCTAAAGGAGTTCGATCTTTCATAGACAAAAATGAATCTTTCGTTTTATAATATATAGAAGACAAACTTCATGGAGGAGAGACGGCTCATGGATCCTGACTTTCTGCTGATTCAAAAAATGAAAAACGGCGACGAAGATGCCATTGACACCTTTGTACGCCGCTATTATTCCAAAATTCTTTCCTATTGCCGTCTCCACATAGAGGATGCCTGTGAAGCTGAGGATTTGACCCAGGACACCTTTGTCCGTTTTTTTCGGTCCCTGGAGCATTACCGTCCCTATGGAAAGGCGTTGTATGGGGAGTATTGGAGAAAGGAGATTGGTTGAGACTAATCCATCCTGTTTTGTAGCTCCCTCTACAGCCTCTCCTGTATGATCTCTTCTCTATCCCTGTTTGCGGCCTCCCCGCTTTCTTGATGCAAAGGCTGCGGCTTCCCGGATCCAGGTCATCAGCTCCTGGTCAATTTCCTCCGACCGGGAAATCAGCATATGGTGGGTCCAGCGATTGGCATAGGGCTCCACCGCCGTGTCGATACGCGGGGAATCCACCCGGTAGGACAGACCAAAGGTCACCGTGATAAAAACCTCCGGACGCTCTGCTGCCTTTCGGGCAGGCAGAAAAGAGACAAAGGCAAAATTATGTTCATTGGAAAAGGTGATCTGGGTTTTCTGCACCCGGATGGAAACCTCCTCCACCTCCTTGAAGACGCGCTCTGCAAAAGTCTGGTACAAAGGCAGCGCCTGCGGGTGTTTGTCAAAAAAAGAAAGAACATCTGCGTTTATGAATTCCATCATAGTTGAATCCCTCCCTGACTTCATTATATCTTCCGCTTCTCCGTATTACAATCCTAATTCCTGGTCTTCCCGGTTCTTCCCTCTGCCTCCTTCCTTTTGCCTGGCGTATCCTTCCAGTCCGGCGCTTCCTTTTTGTTTGTCTTTTCCCCAGTATTCCCTCCATCACGTCTCTCCTTCCCTTGACGTGTTCTCCTATAAATGATACAGTTAGATTGTATTTGGCAAAGATGTTTCTCTTTGTCAGATATGATTTAAATTTTGAGTGAGGGAGTATTGTTTGAATGAAGATAGGTAATCAAAAATGGAAATATCTCTGGGGATCTCTCCTTGTCCTGGCTGCGCTTGTTCTTGTATTCACATATATCTGCCAGACGGGATGGTCGTTCTACAACTCCGACTGCGCGGATTCCCTGTTTTGGGCTCAGGCCTCCTATGAAGCCAAAAGTCTCTTCAACAAAGATTTTATCTACGCCTGTACCCTTCCCTTTGGCGGCCAATGGTTTTTTCTGCCCTTTATAGGGCTTTTTGGCATGACTATGAAAACACAGATCCTGGGAATGTGCCTGTTTCTCCTGGTCTTTTCCCTGTCCCTGTTTTTCTTTTTAAAGGTCTTTGGACTTACGCTTCCCCAGAGTCTGTCTGCCCTGGCCGGCATCCTGATGGTTTTAAGTCTCAGCGATAAACTGCGGGAAATTTTCTGGGGACATGTTTTGTACTATAGCTGCGCAGTGTTGGGAATTCAAATATTCCTGCTCCTTTTCATTCTATATGAAAAATACAGAAAAGCCCAGAGGACGAAAGTCCAATGGCTTCTCCTGTCGCTTCTATGCATCTGGACACTCCTGGTGTCCGCAAACGGCGCCTCGGTCCTCTCCATTTCCGTGCTTCCTTTACTGGTCGGAATCGCAGGAGAACGCTTTCTGGATGAGCGTCCCTTCTCCTGGCAGGAAGAACGACCTTTTCTGCTTCTCATGGGAGCTTTAGTTCTCTCCCTGCTGGCCGGCTACTGGCTACATGGAAGACTTACTGCAGGCTATACGGCAGATTATGAAGACGGCTATATGATCTACACCGCTATCAGTAACTGGGAGGGAAACCAGCTGCGCCTATTACCCTATTGGGTGCAGCTTCTGGGCTTCACACCCTCCGGAGAGGATATCCTTTCCCTGAGCGGATTATCTCTGCTGATTAAATTGTGTGCCGGAATCGCGTTTATTCTGATTCCCATTCTGCTTCTGGTATTTTACAAAAAGGTTTCGGACCGCATGAGCCGCATTTATATTCTTATGCACTGGACACTGACCGGAATCCTGCTATTTGGCTGGCTTTACGGAGAACTGGCCAGCGCAGGCTGGCGCCTGTCTCCCCTGGTCTACTCCTCCTGTATTATGACCATAATCTTTCTGCGCCTGTCATTCCAACAGCTAAAGAAACTCCAGTGGAAACGAGTCGGCGTCTTGTTACTCCTGGGAATCTTTCTCACAGGCCTTACCGCTGCAGGGGATCTTTGCACGCTTCCTCGGGACTACCGGCAGGTTAACCATCTGTATGCCGTGGCAGACTTCCTGGAGAGTCAGGATTTGTCCTATGGCTACAGCACCTTCTGGGAGGCCAATGCCCTCACTGTTATCTCCGATTCCCAAGTGAAAGCTCGGGGAATCCGCATCGAGGGAGCAGGCTACACCATCGAACCCTATCAGACAAGCCTGATCTGGTATGAGGATCAGCCCGGAATCCAGCAGTATTTTGTTCTCCTGAAAACCAGTCATTACTATGAAATGCTGGAGAATGGAAATATCCTGACAGAATCTGCCATTTCCATTCACCAGGTGGAGGATTTTACCATCCTCATCTTTGACAAAAATATTTTCTGAAGGGGACACAAGCTCTACCGTACCGCCTTAAACGCCTCCTCCAGGTCCTGAAGTATGTCATCAATATGCTCCGTTCCGATGGAAAGCCGGATCGTATTGGGCCGGATCCCCTGTTCCAGCAGCTCTTCCTGGGTGCATTGGCTATGGGTGGTGGTGGCCGGGTGGATCACCAGGGATTTAGCATCCGCCACATTGGCCAGAAGGGAGAAGAGCTCCAGGTTATCAATAAAGTCTTTGGCTTTCTGCACGCCGCCTTTGATCTCAAAGGTGAAGATAGAACCGCCGCCCTGGGGGAAATATTTGGCATAAAGCGTCCGCTGCCGTTCCTCTGGGGATACGGAGGGATGGTGCACGGCCTCCACCTGGGGATGGCTGTTCAAATACTGCACCACCTTCAGGGCGTTTTCTACATGGCGTTCCACACGAAGCGATAAACTCTCCAATCCCTGCAAGAGGAAAAAGGCGTGAAAAGGCGAAAGGGTTGCCCCTGTATCCCGCAGCAGGATAGCCCGAATCTTGGTCACAAAGGCTGCGGCTCCCACCGCCTTGGTAAAGCTGATTCCATGATAGCTGGGATTGGGTTCTGTGAGAGATGGAAATTTCCCGGAGGCTTCCCAGTCAAATTTTCCACTGTCTATAATCACGCCTCCCAGGGTCGTTCCGTGACCCCCGATAAACTTAGTGGCAGAATGTACCACCAGATCTGCGCCATAGGAAATGGGCCGCACCAGGTAGGGCGTGGCAAAGGTATTGTCAACCACCAGGGGAATCTGGTGGGCATGGGCAATCTTCCCAATGCTTTCTATGTCTACCACGTCAGAGTTAGGGTTACCCAGCGTCTCCAAAAAAATAGCCTTGGTGTTCTCCTGAATCGCCGCCTCCACCGCAGCCTCGTCGAAGATATCCACAAAGGTGGTGGTAATTCCATACTGTGGCAGAGTGTGGGCCAGCAGATTGTAGGTGCCGCCGTAAATATTTTGGGCAGAGACAAGGTGATCCCCATTCTGTGCCAGATTTTGAAAGGTATAGGCAATGGCCGCCGCTCCGGATGCCACGGCCAGGGCCGCCGCTCCGCCCTCCAGGGCTGCCATCCGTTGCTCAAACACCTCTTCCGTGGGGTTGGTGAGCCGTCCATAGATATTTCCCGCATCCGTCAGGTCAAACCGGGCAGCCGCATGATCGCAGTTTCGAAACACATAGGAAGATGTCTGATAAATAGGCACTGCCCGGGCATCTGTGGCCGGATCCGGACTCTCCTGTCCCACATGGAGCTGCAGGGTTTCAAATTTAAAGCTTCTGTCTTTTCTGGAAATTTTTTCACTCATGTTCTCCTCTTTTCCGACGTGCACCGCACGCCATTCACGCAGATTAATCGTTCAGCCAGCCTACAGACGGCGGGCAAATCCAGCTAAATACCCTTGGGGTACGCTGGCTTTTGACAGCTGCTCTGGGGGCTGGCTTTTTTATATATGAATAGGATATTAGCACAAATGATTTTTCCCGTCAATGAGCAGTTCCTGCTCATCTGCCCATTTGCATCACGCTTCAAACATGTTATACTAACTCTGAAAACATAGGGAGCGTTCCCAGGAACAGATTTACTGTCCCTGCACGCAAAAGGAAAGGAAGAGACTATGAGAAAAATCGTGATTGCAGAGGATGATGAAAAGCTCTGCCGGGAGCTTTTGACCTTTCTTACCAATAACGGATTTCAGGCGGAAAGCCTGCCTCCGGGAGACTACAGCCTGAAGGCAATCCAGAAGGCCCAGCCGGAGCTTTTGCTTCTGGATCTGGGGCTTCCGGGAACAGACGGCCTGTATCTTTGCCGGGAACTTCGAAAGGTATCGGAAATTCCGGTGATTGTGATCACCAGCCAGAATACCCAGATGGCTGAACTCATGAGCATGAACCAGGGCGCTGACGATTTTGTGACAAAGCCCTTTCACCCTCAGATTCTCCTGGCCCGCATTGAGGCCATTTTAAAGCGGGTATATCGGGATCCTGCCCCTCTGGAAAAGCAGGAACTGGGCCTTTTTTCCCTGGATCTGGGAAAGGCTGTGGTGACCTCCCAAACAGGAAGTGTGGAGCTTACCAAAAATGAGCTGCGAATCCTGGACTGTCTGGCCCGCCATAAAAATCAGATCGTGTCCCGGGATGATCTGATCTCCCATCTGTGGGACAGCGAGCTGTTTGTAGACGACAATACCCTGACCGTAAACATGACCCGGCTGCGGGGAAAGCTTGACGCGATAGGGGTTCAGAATGTGATACAGACTAAGAGAGGATTGGGGTATGTGCTGCTATGCGATATGGAATCTATCTGAGAGAACGGCTGGGACAGCTTCTGTTTCTAAGCGGAGTCCTGGCTACCATTGAGATTTTTTTGCTCACGGTTCGGGCAAGCCTGGCAATAGGCGTTTATACTGCTCTTTGCTTTTACGGCTCTTTTTTCCTCCTGATCGGGCTGGAATACCGCAGGAAAAAAGTATATTTGGGGACGATCCGGGCAAGCCTGGACGCATTAGACAAAAAATATCTTCTTCCAGAAATGATGGGATATGCCGAAAATCAGGAACAGCGTATCCTAAAGGAAATCCTGCAGGAACTGGAAAAATCCATGGCAGATCACGTGAACTATTACAAAAATACAGAACAAGAATATAAAGAATACATTGAGCTTTGGATCCATGAGGTGAAGACTCCCATTGCCACGGGAAAGCTTATGCTGGATAATCATCCCTCGCACCTGGGTCTGCAGCTGCAGGAGGAGCTGGAGAAAATCGAGGACTATACAGAACAGGCTCTTTTCTATGCCCGCAGCTCTCATGTGGAAAAGGATTATCTGATCCGGGCTGTCAGTCTAAAAACACTTGTGACCCAGGCCGTCACCCACAATAAGCGCTCCCTCATCGCCAAAAAGGTTAGCCTTACCATGGAAGGGCTGGAAACTACCGTGTACACGGACGAAAAATGGCTGGCCTTTATCCTGAATCAACTGATCTCCAACAGCATCAAATATTCGGATAAGGAGAAGTTAAAGCTTTCCTTTACAGGCGTTGCAGGGCGTGAGCAGATCTGTCTCAAAATCCGCGACAACGGCCGCGGCGTCAAAAGCGCCGACCTGGACCGGGTCTTTGAAAAGGGCTTTACGGGAAGCCTGGGCCGTCAGGCCAGCCAGGCCACAGGCCTTGGCCTCTACCTTTGCAAAAAGCTCTGCGGACGCCTGGGGCACGGCATCCAGATTGCGTCTACAGAAGGGGAGGGATGTGAGGTGACACTGATCTTTCCCCGGGGAAGCTACGCGGAAGTGAAATAAAACATAAGCCTGGGAATCAGTTTCCCCCTCTGATTCCAGGCGCTTTCAGCGGTTCCTTACAAAACTGAAAGGAAGATGTAAGGAACTTCTATGGCTCCGGAAGCATTCCTCCCTTACAATCATCTTATAAACTTCCTCCTGTACACAGAGGGAAAAGTAAAAAACTTAAGGCAGCCGTCAATTATTCCTATAGCGGCATTTGTCAAAACAGCTGCCTGAGAGAAGAAAGAGAGGAGCCCATCATGAGCATGATCCTGTGTGTAAGCAACATAGAAAAATATTACGGCAACAAGGGAAGTATGACGAAAGCCATTGACAATATCAGCTTCCAGGTCCAGTCTGGAGAATTTGTGGGAATTATGGGGGCAAGCGGAAGCGGAAAAACCACCCTGCTGAATTGTATTTCCACCATTGACCGGGTCACCAGCGGGGAAATCCTGGTAGGAGGCAGGGATATTACCCGCCTTCGGGGAAATGCACTGAACAAATTTCGCAGAGAGGAGCTGGGCTTTGTATTTCAGGATTTTCATTTGCTGGACACTCTGACTGTCTACGAAAACATTGCCCTGGCCCTGTCTATCCGCCATGTCTCCCCCAGGGAGATCCACAAACGGGTGCTCCAGTCCGCCCAGAAGCTTGGCATCTCAGAAATTTTAAATAAATATCCCTATCAGATCTCCGGAGGCGAGAAACAACGGACGGCCTCCGCCCGGGCCCTCATCGGGGGACCTAAGCTGATTCTGGCCGATGAACCCACAGGAGCCCTGGATTCCCGGGCATCCCGTATGCTCCTGGACTGCTTTTCCCAGATCAATCAGGAACTTGGCGCCACCATTCTCATGGTGACCCACGATGCCTTTACGGCAAGCTATGCATCCCGAATCCTCTTTATCAAGGATGGCCGGATTTTCACCGAAGTCCGCCGGGGAACAGAAGACCGAAAGAGCTTTTTCAACTAGATTATCCACGTGGTTACACTGCTGGGAGGTGACTTAAGCGATGCTGTTTAAATTATCTTTGCGAAATCTCAGGAAAAGCGTTCAGGATTACACGATCTATTTTCTCACACTGGTATTGGGGGTTGCTATCTTCTATGTGTTTAATGCTTTGGATTCTCAGGGAGTTATGCAAGCTGTCTCTGCGTCAACCAGAGAAATTATTAAGCTTATGCTTACCATGCTTGCAGGGGTTTCTGTATTTGTTTCTGTGATACTGGGATTTCTGATTATTTATGCCAATAACTTTCTTATCCGCAAACGGAAAAAAGAATTCGGCGTATATATGACCCTGGGTATGAGCCGGGGCAGCATTTCCCGGATTCTTCTGGGAGAGACCGCAGCCATCGGCCTGGTCTCCCTGGCTGTGGGGCTTCTCATTGGAGTCTTTGCCTCCCAGCTCATGTCTATCCTGGTTGCCAAGATGTTTGAGGCGGATATGACAAGCTATACCTTTGTCTTTTCCCCCAGGGCGGCTGGAAAAACCGTGATTTACTTCGGTATCATGTACCTGCTGGTAATTTTCTTTAACGCTGCCGCCATCTCCCGGTATAAGCTGCTGGATCTTCTCACGGCAGGCAGGAAAAACGAGCAGGCTCCCATGAAAAATCCTCTTTTGTCGGGAATCCTCTTTGTACTTTCCCTTGGGATCCTGATCTACTGCTATCTCAGCGTTCTGGGGCTTCTGGGAACTGTGAACAGAACCCGGGTGTTGATTCTAATCGGTCTTGGATGTCTGGGCACCTTTCTCTTTTTCTGGTCCCTGTCCGGACTTATGCTGCGTATCGCCCAGGCCGGAAAAAGCTTTTATCTGCGGGAACTGAATCTCTTTGTATTCCGCCAGATGAACAGCCGGATCAATACCATGGTCTGCTCCATGACCGTTATCTGTCTTATGCTGTTTCTCACCATCGGAGTTCTCTCCTGCGGGGTGAGCATTAATCAGTCCCTGACTGCAGAACTGGAATCCATGACGCCCAGAGATGTGTGTATTAGCAAGTCCCTGGAAACAACAAAGAATCAGAGCGAAGAGGACGCGGGGAAAAACATTGTTACGTACCTGCTCCAGCAGGGCTTTGATCCGGATCTTGCTTTTCAGGATGGATATACGGAGGTCATTACCTATGCGACCCCCAATCTCACCTGGGAGGATACCCTGGGCCCTGTAAAGGAACAGGTCATGGAGCAGTTTTCCATGCTGAACTGGTCCCAGAGGGAGGAGCTGATTCCCCTCTCCCAATACAACAAGATGGCTTCCTGTTATGGAATCCCCACCTACGAGCTTGGGGAGAATGAATACGTGCTTCTCTGCACTTTTGATTCCATGAAGGTTATCCGTGATATAAGTTTGCAGGCCAAAGCCTCCCTACAAGTAAATGGCAGATCCTATATCCCCAAATATGCAGAGTGCCAGGAGGGATATGTGAACATGAGCAGCTCCCGGTCTACTCTTGGCCTTTATATCCTGCCGGACAGCGCCTTTGAAGGCGGAGAGCTTCTGCCCTACTGCGGCTATCTGGCTGCAGATTACAAGGCCAAAGCCATGGAGGAAATGCTGGATATGGAAGAGCAGCTAGCGAAGGCCTCGGACCACACGCCTCTCTATGTAGTTACAAAGCAGACGCTTCGGGAAAGCAGTGTGGGAATTTCCGCCATTATGACCTTCATTGCCCTGTATTTGGGAATCATTTTCCTGATCTCCAGCGCGGCAATCCTGGCCCTTAAGGAGCTGTCTGACAGCTCGGATAACCGGGACCGCTACCGAATCCTGCGGGAAATGGGCGCGGACCAGGCTATGATCCGCAAAGCCCTGTTCAGGCAGATCGGAATCTTTTTCCTGCTTCCCCTAAGCCTGGCCTTTATCCACTCTCTCTTTGGCGTACAGTTTGTAAACCGCATGCTGGTGATTATTAACCAGGTCTCCCAGCTAGGCTCCATTCTGTTCACTGCGGGATTTATCCTTCTGATCTACGGGGCATATTTCCTTGCCACCTACCAGGGAAGCCGCAGAATTATTGAGGAAGAATAAGAAGAATCTTGGAACATTCCAAAAAGGGCTGTCCTGAATCCGTTATCAGGACAGCCCCTTCTCTATACTATCATGAAAATTCTTTTAACCCCACAGCCTACTCTGCCGGAGGCTCCCCTGTATCTATGGTAGCTCCTGGATCCTCTGCTGGCGGCAGACCCCCGGGCTCCACGCCGCCGATGACGGCGCCTGGGTGCAGCTTACAGCTGGGCGCCACCAGATTTCTGGTACTGGCTGAGGAACTGGACGCCTGATTGTCAGCCGGTATCAACGTCATGATCCTGGCCTCGATACCCGGACACAGATCGGTGGCCAGCTGATTGCTCTCGATACAGGCCGTCCCCACCACATGCACATCGCAGAACTCTGTGGGAACCGTACCCTTGGCAAAATACTCTGTTCTTCGGCAGCCATCGCAGATTCCCGGGATGGGAAGCTTGCCGGACTGGTTGCAAACCGTGGCGCTGGTAATATCCTCCGGCATCTCAAAGTCCTTATTGGGCAGCTCTTCATGAATCCGGGACATGACCTTCTTCCAGATTCCCTTGTGGTAATTGGTCTCCCCCCGGGACAGCTTGTGGTTATTGTCAAATCCAGCCCATACGCCAGCCGTGTAGTAAGGCGTATATCCCACGAACCACACATCGTTATTCTGGGAGGTGGTACCTGTCTTTCCTGCAATGCTCATGCCGCTGAACCGGGCTGCAGTACCCGTACCCTGGGTAACCACATCTTTCATGGCGCTTGTGAGCAGCCATGCGGTGGTATCCTTTAACACCGTCTTTTTCTGAGGCTCCTTCTCGATCAACACATTTCCGTCGTGATCCAGAATCCGGGTATAGAAGATGGGCTCTGTATACACGCCGTTGTTTGCAATGCAGGCATACGCTGCCGTCAGCTCCAGGTTCGATACGCCCAGGGTCAAACCGCCTAGGGACGTGGACTGGTTAATATCCGACTGACCGTTCTCATTGGCTTCTCCGATGAGACTGGTAAAACCAAAATCCAACAGATAGGTATAGGACAGATCCGGCGTAATATCCGTGATGGTTTTCACCGCCACAATATTCATAGACTGCTCAATACCACGGCGCAGCGTGGACCATCCATGATAGGCCTCTCCGTTCCAGTTCCGGACATTTTTTCCGTTCTGGTAGGCGTAGGGCGCGTCAAACTGGGTAGTGGCCAATGTCATGCCCGACATATCCAGGGCAGGCGCGTAGGTGGAAACAATCTTAAAGGTGGATCCCGGCTGACGCACCGTATCCGTAGCCCGATTCAGGGTTAAACTGGCCTCCTTACTGCCCCGGCCTCCCACAATGCCCTTCACAATACCGGTATACTGATCCATGATTACCATAGAGGCCTGAGGCTGAACGGTAAAATCAATCCGCTCATATACCTTATCCTCCGGACCCGCCACCGTATCCCGGTAGGCGTCGATATAGGCCTGTGCCGTCTCCTTATCGTCAAATACCAGGTCAAAATCCTTATTCTCCGTTTCCTTAAAGTATTTGACCATGTGCTCCTTGCTGTAATTGATCTGCTCTCCATCCGGCTTCTCCACAGTCAAGGCATACTCCAGACCCACCCGAACCCGTTCCGGATAGTTCTCCTCGTTTTGCAGCTCCTCATCCATAATAGCCTGGATATCCGGATCCTGGGCGCTCTCAATGGTAAGTCCGCCGTAATAGAGGGCGTTATAGGCCTGCTGATACGTATACCCTTTATACTCCTGCAGGTCCTCCAGCACCTTTTTGATGGTGGCGTCCACATAGTAGGAATAGATATTCTCTGTTTCCGCCGACTTATTTACATTCTTAATGCGGGAATACACATCGTCTTCCAGGGCCTCGTCATACTCCTCCTGGTCAATATAGCCCTGCTCCAGCATATCGTTCAGCACAATCTCCTGGCGCTCCCGGTTTTTTTCCGGATAGCTGATGGGATTGTTGTAGGCAGGATTCTTGGTAATGCCGGCAATGACCGCCGCCTCAGAAATAGTAAGCTCCGACACGTCCTTACCGAAATAGCGGTTGGCCGCCGCCTGAATTCCCAGGGTATTCTGCCCCAGGTTAATGGTATTCAGATAGGCCTCCAGGATCTCCTCCTTTGTCATAATATCCCGCTCAAGCTTGATGGCCAGATACTGCTCCTGAAGCTTACGCTCCACCTTCTCCGCAAAGCCATCCTCGCTCATAAAGTCAAACACGCTGTTTTTCAGAAGCTGCTGGGTAATGGTACTGGCTCCCTCGTTGAATTTGAAGCCTCTTGCCACTCCCCGGACGCCTGCACGGATAATTCCCGTAATATCAATGCCATTATGCTCATAAAACCGCTCGTCCTCCACAGCCACAAAAGCTTGCTGCACATGCTCCGGAATCTGGTCAATGCTTACCCAGATCCGGTTGGATCCCTCCGCAATCAGATCCGCGGTCTTATTCCCTGCGCTGTCCAGCACCACCGACTTATATCCTCTGGGGATTACGCTGTCACTGGTGATATCCGGCGCATTGTCAATCACTCCTTTTATCACTCCAACTCCGGCACACAGCCCCACCACAGCCACGGCCAGCATACAGACCAGGAAGGCTTTCAAAAAGATGACGCTTGCCTTTTTTCCAATCTGCTTGGACTTGGAATTCATAGACTTCTTCTTTTTTGAAGTCCCATTTTTTCCATAATTCATACATATGCCTCCTCTGTATCCAACCATTATAACAAAAAATATGCCCTAAATAAAGTAAAAAATTATAACGTAAGAAAAAATTCACATTTTAGACTTACAGTTCAGCCAGCCCCCAGACGGCTGGCAAATCGTGCTTGCACGAATTTGACAGTT
>CANPIM010000023.1 GCA_947574135.1 uncultured Lachnospiraceae bacterium | reverse complement strand
CGTCTGGGGGCTGGCTGAACTATTTGACAAAAGTGAAATCCGTCCGTTCAGCCCGCGCCATTCGCAAAAACCGCGCTTTCAGCGCTTCCCGCTGCTGTCGCAGCTCTTTTTGCTCATAAGAAGGCGCTCCCTCAGCCTCCAGAACAACTGTCAAATTCGTGCAAGCACGATTTGCCAGCCGTCTGGGGGCTGGCTGAACTGTAAGTCTAAAATGTGAATTTTTTCTTACGTTATAATTTTTTACTTTATTTAGGGCATATTTTTTGTTATAATGGTTGGATACAGAGGAGGCATATGTATGAATTATGGAAAAAATGGGACTTCAAAAAAGAAGAAGTCTATGAATTCCAAGTCCAAGCAGATTGGAAAAAAGGCAAGCGTCATCTTTTTGAAAGCCTTCCTGGTCTGTATGCTGGCCGTGGCTGTGGTGGGGCTGTGTGCCGGAGTTGGAGTGATAAAAGGAGTGATTGACAATGCGCCGGATATCACCAGTGACAGCGTAATCCCCAGAGGATATAAGTCGGTGGTGCTGGACAGCGCAGGGAATAAGACCGCGGATCTGATTGCGGAGGGATCCAACCGGATCTGGGTAAGCATTGACCAGATTCCGGAGCATGTGCAGCAAGCTTTTGTGGCTGTGGAGGACGAGCGGTTTTATGAGCATAATGGCATTGATATTACGGGAATTATCCGTGCAGGCGTCCGGGGAGTGGCAAGAGGCTTCAAATTCAACGAGGGAGCCAGTACCATTACCCAGCAGCTTCTGAAAAACAGCGTGTTTGACTTTATGAGCGAGGATGGCTTTGCGGAGAAGGTGGAGCGTAAGCTTCAGGAGCAGTATCTGGCCATCAAGCTTGAGCGGGATATTATGACAAAGGAGGAGATCCTGGAGGCCTATCTGAATACCATTAACCTGGGGCAGAATACCCTGGGAATTCAGGCGGCGGCCAACCGCTATTTCGGTAAGGACGTGTCGGAGCTTACTATTTCTGAGGCGGCGGTCATTGCCGGCATTACCAAGAATCCTGCCTACAACAATCCCATCAGCTATCCGGAAAAAAACCGGGAGCGCCAGGAGATTGTGCTGAACGATATGCTGGAGCAGGGCTATATTGACCAGGAGGAGTATGACGAGGCCCTGGAAGACGATGTGTATTCCCGCATTAAGAATGTAAATAAGTCGGCGGAAACAGAGAATATCTATTCCTACTATGTGGACGCCACCATCAAAAAGGTGCTGGAGGACCTGCAGGAGTATAAAGGGTATACGTATCAGCAGGCCTATAACGCCCTCTATTACGGCGGACTTACCATTGAGAGCGCCCAGGATCCGGATATCCAGGCTATTATGGATGAGGAGCTGCAAAACGAGGAGAACTATCCGGAACGGGTTCGGGTGGGTCTGGAGTATGCCTTGACTGTGGAGAAGCCGGATGGAGAGCAGATCAATTACAGCAAGGAGCACATGGTCAAATACTTTAAGGAAACGGAGAATAAGGATTTTGACCTGGTATTTGACGATAAGGAGACGGCACAGGCCTATATCGACGCCTACCGGGATACGGTGGCGGGTCCGGAGGATAAGGTATATGAGCGGATTGATTTTACCGTTCAGCCTCAGGCCTCTATGGTAATCATGGATCAGTATACCGGTATTGTGAAGGGCATTGTGGGAGGCCGGGGCAGTAAGGAGGCCAGTTTAACCCTGAATCGGGCTACGGATACGGTGCGTCAGCCGGGATCCACCTTTAAGATTGTTTCCACCTACGCGCCTGCCCTGGATATGTCGGGCATGACATTGGCCACTACCCAGTTTGACGCGCCCTACGCCTACCAGAACGGAAAAAATGTCCGGAACTGGAACGGAGAGGCCTATCATGGATGGTCCACGCTGCGCCGTGGTATTGAGCAGTCTATGAATATTGTGGCGGTGAAAACCATCACGGATATTACGCCGGATCTGTCCTATACCTATCTGTTGGATTTTGGTTTTACCAGTCTCATCGGAGAAGCCAATGAGAACGGTCAGTCGGATATTAACCAGTCCACGTCCCTAGGCGGTTTGACCCTGGGCGTATCGAACCTGGAGCTGACGGCAGCGTATGCCTGCATTGCAAACAACGGCGTGTATACAGAGCCCATCTTCTATACCCGGATTCTGGATCACGACGGAAATGTGTTGATCGAGAAGGAGCCTCAGAAAAAGACGGTGTTAAAGGATACCACCGCATGGCTGCTCACAAGCGCCATGAAAGATGTGGTTACCCAGGGTACGGGTACTGCAGCCCGGTTCAGCGGCATGAGCATTGCAGGAAAGACAGGTACCACCTCCCAGAATAACGATGTGTGGTTCGTGGGATATACGCCTTACTACACGGCTGGCGTATGGGCTGGATTTGACAATAACCACAAGCTGTCCCGGGGGGAGACCAATTACCACAAGGGAATCTGGAAGAAGGTCATGTCCCGGATTCATGAAGAGCTGCCCAATAAGGACTTTGAGATGCCGGAGGATATTACCAGCGCCACGGTTTGCAACCAGTCCGGCAAGCTTCCCATCCCGGGAATCTGCGATGGCTGCCGAAGAACAGAGTATTTTGCCAAGGGTACGGTTCCCACAGAGTTCTGCGATGTGCATGTGGTGGGGACGGCCTGTATCGAGAGCAATCAGCTGGCCACCGATCTGTGTCCGGGTATCGAGGCCAGGATCATGACGTTGATACCGGCTGACAATCAGGCGTCCAGTTCCTCAGCCAGTACCAGAAATCTGGTGGCGCCCAGCTGTAAGCTGCACCCAGGCGCCGTCATCGGCGGCGTGGAGCCCGGGGGTCTGCCGCCAGCAGAGGATCCAGGAGCTACCATAGATACAGGGGAGCCTCCGGCAGAGTAGGCTGTGGGGTTAAAAGAATTTTCATGATAGTATAGAGAAGGGGCTGTCCTGATAACGGATTCAGGACAGCCCTTTTTGGAATGTTCCAAGATTCTTCTTATTCTTCCTCAATAATTCTGCGGCTTCCCTGGTAGGTGGCAAGGAAATATGCCCCGTAGATCAGAAGGATAAATCCCGCAGTGAACAGAATGGAGCCTAGCTGGGAGACCTGGTTAATAATCACCAGCATGCGGTTTACAAACTGTACGCCAAAGAGAGAGTGGATAAAGGCCAGGCTTAGGGGAAGCAGGAAAAAGATTCCGATCTGCCTGAACAGGGCTTTGCGGATCATAGCCTGGTCCGCGCCCATTTCCCGCAGGATTCGGTAGCGGTCCCGGTTATCCGAGCTGTCAGACAGCTCCTTAAGGGCCAGGATTGCCGCGCTGGAGATCAGGAAAATGATTCCCAAATACAGGGCAATGAAGGTCATAATGGCGGAAATTCCCACACTGCTTTCCCGAAGCGTCTGCTTTGTAACTACATAGAGAGGCGTGTGGTCCGAGGCCTTCGCTAGCTGCTCTTCCATATCCAGCATTTCCTCCATGGCTTTGGCCTTGTAATCTGCAGCCAGATAGCCGCAGTAGGGCAGAAGCTCTCCGCCTTCAAAGGCGCTGTCCGGCAGGATATAAAGGCCAAGAGTAGACCGGGAGCTGCTCATGTTCACATATCCCTCCTGGCACTCTGCATATTTGGGGATATAGGATCTGCCATTTACTTGTAGGGAGGCTTTGGCCTGCAAACTTATATCACGGATAACCTTCATGGAATCAAAAGTGCAGAGAAGCACGTATTCATTCTCCCCAAGCTCGTAGGTGGGGATTCCATAACAGGAAGCCATCTTGTTGTATTGGGAGAGGGGAATCAGCTCCTCCCTCTGGGACCAGTTCAGCATGGAAAACTGCTCCATGACCTGTTCCTTTACAGGGCCCAGGGTATCCTCCCAGGTGAGATTGGGGGTCGCATAGGTAATGACCTCCGTATATCCATCCTGAAAAGCAAGATCCGGATCAAAGCCCTGCTGGAGCAGGTACGTAACAATGTTTTTCCCCGCGTCCTCTTCGCTCTGATTCTTTGTTGTTTCCAGGGACTTGCTAATACACACATCTCTGGGCGTCATGGATTCCAGTTCTGCAGTCAGGGACTGATTAATGCTCACCCCGCAGGAGAGAACTCCGATGGTGAGAAACAGCATAAGACAGATAACGGTCATGGAGCAGACCATGGTATTGATCCGGCTGTTCATCTGGCGGAATACAAAGAGATTCAGTTCCCGCAGATAAAAGCTTTTTCCGGCCTGGGCGATACGCAGCATAAGTCCGGACAGGGACCAGAAAAAGAGAAAGGTGCCCAGACATCCAAGACCGATTAGAATCAACACCCGGGTTCTGTTCACAGTTCCCAGAAGCCCCAGAACGCTGAGATAGCAGTAGATCAGGATCCCAAGGGAAAGTACAAAGAGGATTCCCGACAAAAGAGGATTTTTCATGGGAGCCTGCTCGTTTTTCCTGCCTGCCGTGAGAAGATCCAGCAGCTTATACCGGGAGATGGCGGCAGCGTTAAAGAAAATTACCAGCAGGTACATGATACCGAAGTAAATCACGGTTTTTCCAGCCGCCCTGGGGGAAAAGACAAAGGTATAGCTTGTCATATCCGCCTCAAACATCTTGGCAACCAGGATAGACATGAGCTGGGAGGCAAAGACTCCAATGAGAAGCCCCACAGCCAGGGAGACCAGGCCGATGGCTGCGGTCTCTCCCAGAAGAATCCGGGAAATGCTGCCCCGGCTCATACCCAGGGTCATATATACGCCGAATTCTTTTTTCCGTTTGCGGATAAGAAAGTTATTGGCATAAATAATCAGAAATCCCAGTATCACAGAAACAAATACAGAAACCCCTGCAAGCATGGTAAGCATAAGCTTAATAATTTCTCTGGTTGACGCAGAGACAGCTTGCATAACTCCCTGAGAATCCAAAGCATTAAACACATAGAAGATAGCAACCCCCAATACCAGTGTGAGAAAATAGATCGTGTAATCCTGAACGCTTTTCCTGAGATTTCGCAAAGATAATTTAAACAGCATCGCTTAAGTCACCTCCCAGCAGTGTAACCACGTGGATAATCTAGTTGAAAAAGCTCTTTCGGTCTTCTGTTCCCCGGCGGACTTCGGTGAAAATCCGGCCATCCTTGATAAAGAGGATTCGGGATGCATAGCTTGCCGTAAAGGCATCGTGGGTCACCATGAGAATGGTGGCGCCAAGTTCCTGATTGATCTGGGAAAAGCAGTCCAGGAGCATACGGGATGCCCGGGAATCCAGGGCTCCTGTGGGTTCATCGGCCAGAATCAGCTTAGGTCCCCCGATGAGGGCCCGGGCGGAGGCCGTCCGTTGTTTCTCGCCTCCGGAGATCTGATAGGGATATTTATTTAAAATTTCTGAGATGCCAAGCTTCTGGGCGGACTGGAGCACCCGTTTGTGGATCTCCCTGGGGGAGACATGGCGGATAGACAGGGCCAGGGCAATGTTTTCGTAGACAGTCAGAGTGTCCAGCAAATGAAAATCCTGAAATACAAAGCCCAGCTCCTCTCTGCGAAATTTGTTCAGTGCATTTCCCCGAAGGCGGGTAATATCCCTGCCTCCTACCAGGATTTCCCCGCTGGTGACCCGGTCAATGGTGGAAATACAATTCAGCAGGGTGGTTTTTCCGCTTCCGCTTGCCCCCATAATTCCCACAAATTCTCCAGACTGGACCTGGAAGCTGATATTGTCAATGGCTTTCGTCATACTTCCCTTGTTGCCGTAATATTTTTCTATGTTGCTTACACACAGGATCATGCTCATGATGGGCTCCTCTCTTTCTTCTCTCAGGCAGCTGTTTTGACAAATGCCGCTATAGGAATAATTGACGGCTGCCTTAAGTTTTTTACTTTTCCCTCTGTGTACAGGAGGAAGTTTATAAGATGATTGTAAGGGAGGAATGCTTCCGGAGCCATAGAAGTTCCTTACATCTTCCTTTCAGTTTTGTAAGGAACCGCTGAAAGCGCCTGGAATCAGAGGGGGAAACTGATTCCCAGGCTTATGTTTTATTTCACTTCCGCGTAGCTTCCCCGGGGAAAGATCAGTGTCACCTCACATCCCTCCCCTTCTGTAGACGCAATCTGGATGCCGTGCCCCAGGCGTCCGCAGAGCTTTTTGCAAAGGTAGAGGCCAAGGCCTGTGGCCTGGCTGGCCTGACGGCCCAGGCTTCCCGTAAAGCCCTTTTCAAAGACCCGGTCCAGGTCGGCGCTTTTGACGCCGCGGCCGTTGTCGCGGATTTTGAGACAGATCTGCTCACGCCCTGCAACGCCTGTAAAGGAAAGCTTTAACTTCTCCTTATCCGAATATTTGATGCTGTTGGAGATCAGTTGATTCAGGATAAAGGCCAGCCATTTTTCGTCCGTGTACACGGTAGTTTCCAGCCCTTCCATGGTAAGGCTAACCTTTTTGGCGATGAGGGAGCGCTTATTGTGGGTGACGGCCTGGGTCACAAGTGTTTTTAGACTGACAGCCCGGATCAGATAATCCTTTTCCACATGAGAGCTGCGGGCATAGAAAAGAGCCTGTTCTGTATAGTCCTCGATTTTCTCCAGCTCCTCCTGCAGCTGCAGACCCAGGTGCGAGGGATGATTATCCAGCATAAGCTTTCCCGTGGCAATGGGAGTCTTCACCTCATGGATCCAAAGCTCAATGTATTCTTTATATTCTTGTTCTGTATTTTTGTAATAGTTCACGTGATCTGCCATGGATTTTTCCAGTTCCTGCAGGATTTCCTTTAGGATACGCTGTTCCTGATTTTCGGCATATCCCATCATTTCTGGAAGAAGATATTTTTTGTCTAATGCGTCCAGGCTTGCCCGGATCGTCCCCAAATATACTTTTTTCCTGCGGTATTCCAGCCCGATCAGGAGGAAAAAAGAGCCGTAAAAGCAAAGAGCAGTATAAACGCCTATTGCCAGGCTTGCCCGAACCGTGAGCAAAAAAATCTCAATGGTAGCCAGGACTCCGCTTAGAAACAGAAGCTGTCCCAGCCGTTCTCTCAGATAGATTCCATATCGCATAGCAGCACATACCCCAATCCTCTCTTAGTCTGTATCACATTCTGAACCCCTATCGCGTCAAGCTTTCCCCGCAGCCGGGTCATGTTTACGGTCAGGGTATTGTCGTCTACAAACAGCTCGCTGTCCCACAGATGGGAGATCAGATCATCCCGGGACACGATCTGATTTTTATGGCGGGCCAGACAGTCCAGGATTCGCAGCTCATTTTTGGTAAGCTCCACACTTCCTGTTTGGGAGGTCACCACAGCCTTTCCCAGATCCAGGGAAAAAAGGCCCAGTTCCTGCTTTTCCAGAGGGGCAGGATCCCGATATACCCGCTTTAAAATGGCCTCAATGCGGGCCAGGAGAATCTGAGGGTGAAAGGGCTTTGTCACAAAATCGTCAGCGCCCTGGTTCATGCTCATGAGTTCAGCCATCTGGGTATTCTGGCTGGTGATCACAATCACCGGAATTTCCGATACCTTTCGAAGTTCCCGGCAAAGATACAGGCCGTCTGTTCCCGGAAGCCCCAGATCCAGAAGCAAAAGCTCCGGCTGGGCCTTCTGGATTGCCTTCAGGCTGTAGTCTCCCGGAGGCAGGCTTTCCGCCTGAAATCCGTTATTGGTAAGAAAGGTCAAAAGCTCCCGGCAGAGCTTTTCATCATCCTCTGCAATCACGATTTTTCTCATAGTCTCTTCCTTTCCTTTTGCGTGCAGGGACAGTAAATCTGTTCCTGGGAACGCTCCCTATGTTTTCAGAGTTAGTATAACATGTTTGAAGCGTGATGCAAATGGGCAGATGAGCAGGAACTGCTCATTGACGGGAAAAATCATTTGTGCTAATATCCTATTCATATATAAAAAAGCCAGCCCCCAGAGCAGCTGTCAAAAGCCAGCGTACCCCAAGGGTATTTAGCTGGATTTGCCCGCCGTCTGTAGGCTGGCTGAACGATTAATCTGCGTGAATGGCGTGCGGTGCACGTCGGAAAAGAGGAGAACATGAGTGAAAAAATTTCCAGAAAAGACAGAAGCTTTAAATTTGAAACCCTGCAGCTCCATGTGGGACAGGAGAGTCCGGATCCGGCCACAGATGCCCGGGCAGTGCCTATTTATCAGACATCTTCC
Source organism: uncultured Lachnospiraceae bacterium (assembly GCA_947574135.1). Classification (GTDB taxonomy): domain Bacteria; phylum Bacillota; class Clostridia; order Lachnospirales; family Lachnospiraceae; genus RGIG4284. The sequence continues at coordinate 40,881 of CANPIM010000023.1, read as the reverse complement.
TATGTGTTTCGAAACTGCGATCATGCGGCTGCCCGGTTTGACCTGACGGATGCGGGAAATATCTATGGACGGCTCACCAACCCCACGGAAGAGGTGTTTGAGCAACGGATGGCAGCCCTGGAGGGCGGAGCGGCGGCCCTGGCCGTGGCATCCGGAGCGGCGGCCATTGCCTATACCTTTCAAAATCTGGCACAGAATGGGGATCACCTTGTCTCTGCCCAAAATATTTACGGCGGCACCTACAATCTGCTGGCCCACACTCTGCCACAGTATGGAATTACCACCACCTTTGTGGATATCTTCGACGAGGCTGCGGTGGAGGCGGCGATTCAGGAGAACACCAAGGCTATTTTTTTGGAGACGCTGGGTAACCCTAACTCTGACGTGGTAGACATAGAAAGCATTGGGAAGATTGCCCATGCCCACCAGATTCCCCTGGTGGTTGACAATACCTTTGCCACGCCCTACCTGGTGCGGCCCATTTCCTATGGCGCAGATCTGGTGGTACATTCTGCCACTAAGTTTATCGGGGGTCACGGAACGACCCTGGGAGGCGTGATTATAGACAGTGGAAAATTTGACTGGGAAGCCTCCGGGAAATTTCCATCTCTCACAGAACCCAATCCCAGCTATCATGGAATCAGCTTTACCAAGGCGGTGGGAGCCGCAGCCTTTGTGACCAAGATTCGGGCTATCCTGCTGCGGGATACAGGGGCAACCCTTTCGCCTTTTCACGCCTTTTTCCTCTTGCAGGGATTGGAGAGTTTATCGCTTCGTGTGGAACGCCATGTAGAAAACGCCCTGAAGGTGGTGCAGTATTTGAACAGCCATCCCCAGGTGGAGGCCGTGCACCATCCCTCCGTATCCCCAGAGGAACGGCAGCGGACGCTTTATGCCAAATATTTCCCCCAGGGCGGCGGTTCTATCTTCACCTTTGAGATCAAAGGCGGCGTGCAGAAAGCCAAAGACTTTATTGATAACCTGGAGCTCTTCTCCCTTCTGGCCAATGTGGCGGATGCTAAATCCCTGGTGATCCACCCGGCCACCACCACCCATAGCCAATGCACCCAGGAAGAGCTGCTGGAACAGGGGATCCGGCCCAATACGATCCGGCTTTCCATCGGAACGGAGCATATTGATGACATACTTCAGGACCTGGAGGAGGCGTTTAAGGCGGTACGGTAGAGCTTGTGTCCCCTTCAGAAAATATTTTTGTCAAAGATGAGGATGGTAAAATCCTCCACCTGGTGAATGGAAATGGCAGATTCTGTCAGGATATTTCCATTCTCCAGCATTTCATAGTAATGACTGGTTTTCAGGAGAACAAAATACTGCTGGATTCCGGGCTGATCCTCATACCAGATCAGGCTTGTCTGATAGGGTTCGATGGTGTAGCCTGCTCCCTCGATGCGGATTCCCCGAGCTTTCACTTGGGAATCGGAGATAACAGTGAGGGCATTGGCCTCCCAGAAGGTGCTGTAGCCATAGGACAAATCCTGACTCTCCAGGAAGTCTGCCACGGCATACAGATGGTTAACCTGCCGGTAGTCCCGAGGAAGCGTGCAAAGATCCCCTGCAGCGGTAAGGCCTGTGAGAAAGATTCCCAGGAGTAACAAGACGCCGACTCGTTTCCACTGGAGTTTCTTTAGCTGTTGGAATGACAGGCGCAGAAAGATTATGGTCATAATACAGGAGGAGTAGACCAGGGGAGACAGGCGCCAGCCTGCGCTGGCCAGTTCTCCGTAAAGCCAGCCAAATAGCAGGATTCCGGTCAGTGTCCAGTGCATAAGAATATAAATGCGGCTCATGCGGTCCGAAACCTTTTTGTAAAATACCAGAAGCAGAATGGGAATCAGAATAAACGCGATTCCGGCACACAATTTAATCAGCAGAGATAATCCGCTCAGGGAAAGGATATCCTCTCCGGAGGGTGTGAAGCCCAGAAGCTGCACCCAATAGGGTAATAGGCGCAGCTGGTTTCCCTCCCAGTTACTGATAGCGGTGTAGATCATATAGCCGTCTTCATAATCTGCCGTATAGCCTGCAGTAAGTCTTCCATGTAGCCAGTAGCCGGCCAGCAGGGAGAGAACTAAAGCTCCCATGAGAAGCAGAAAAGGTCGTTCTTCCTGCCAGGAGAAGGGACGCTCATCCAGAAAGCGTTCTCCTGCGATTCCGACCAGTAAAGGAAGCACGGAAATGGAGAGGACCGAGGCGCCGTTTGCGGACACCAGGAGTGTCCAGATGCATAGAAGCGACAGGAGAAGCCATTGGACTTTCGTCCTCTGGGCTTTTCTGTATTTTTCATATAGAATGAAAAGGAGCAGGAATATTTGAATTCCCAACACTGCGCAGCTATAGTACAAAACATGTCCCCAGAAAATTTCCCGCAGTTTATCGCTGAGACTTAAAACCATCAGGATGCCGGCCAGGGCAGACAGACTCTGGGGAAGCGTAAGTCCAAAGACCTTTAAAAAGAAAAACAGGGACAGGGAAAAGACCAGGAGAAACAGGCACATTCCCAGGATCTGTGTTTTCATAGTCATGCCAAAAAGCCCTATAAAGGGCAGAAAAAACCATTGGCCGCCAAAGGGAAGGGTACAGGCGTAGATAAAATCTTTGTTGAAGAGACTTTTGGCTTCATAGGAGGCCTGAGCCCAAAACAGGGAATCCGCGCAGTCGGAGTTGTAGAACGACCATCCCGTCTGGCAGATATATGTGAATACAAGAACAAGCGCAGCCAGGACAAGGAGAGATCCCCAGAGATATTTCCATTTTTGATTACCTATCTTCATTCAAACAATACTCCCTCACTCAAAATTTAAATCATATCTGACAAAGAGAAACATCTTTGCCAAATACAATCTAACTGTATCATTTATAGGAGAACACGTCAAGGGAAGGAGAGACGTGATGGAGGGAATACTGGGGAAAAGACAAACAAAAAGGAAGCGCCGGACTGGAAGGATACGCCAGGCAAAAGGAAGGAGGCAGAGGGAAGAACCGGGAAGACCAGGAATTAGGATTGTAATACGGAGAAGCGGAAGATATAATGAAGTCAGGGAGGGATTCAACTATGATGGAATTCATAAACGCAGATGTTCTTTCTTTTTTTGACAAACACCCGCAGGCGCTGCCTTTGTACCAGACTTTTGCAGAGCGCGTCTTCAAGGAGGTGGAGGAGGTTTCCATCCGGGTGCAGAAAACCCAGATCACCTTTTCCAATGAACATAATTTTGCCTTTGTCTCTTTTCTGCCTGCCCGAAAGGCAGCAGAGCGTCCGGAGGTTTTTATCACGGTGACCTTTGGTCTGTCCTACCGGGTGGATTCCCCGCGTATCGACACGGCGGTGGAGCCCTATGCCAATCGCTGGACCCACCATATGCTGATTTCCCGGTCGGAGGAAATTGACCAGGAGCTGATGACCTGGATCCGGGAAGCCGCAGCCTTTGCATCAAGAAAGCGGGGAGGCCGCAAACAGGGATAGAGAAGAGATCATACAGGAGAGGCTGTAGAGGGAGCTACAAAACAGGATGGATTAGTCTCAACCAATCTCCTTTCTCCAATACTCCCCATACAACGCCTTTCCATAGGGACGGTAATGCTCCAGGGACCGAAAAAAACGGACAAAGGTGTCCTGGGTCAAATCCTCAGCTTCACAGGCATCCTCTATGTGGAGACGGCAATAGGAAAGAATTTTGGAATAATAGCGGCGTACAAAGGTGTCAATGGCATCTTCGTCGCCGTTTTTCATTTTTTGAATCAGCAGAAAGTCAGGATCCATGAGCCGTCTCTCCTCCATGAAGTTTGTCTTCTATATATTATAAAACGAAAGATTCATTTTTGTCTATGAAAGATCGAACTCCTTTAGGATCCGCAGATATTCCTCGTAGGCTTCGGACATGCGCCGGGAGGAAAATCGTGCGGAGGGTCCGCTGACGGCGATAACCCCCAGGAGATTTCCGTTTTTCCGGAAGGGAATGGCCATGCTGTTCATGCCTTGTTCCTCCTGCTCAAAATCCACCTCATACTTCACAGACTGGGCGGAAGGCCGACTTTCGTTTAAGAAGACCTTGGATATGGCGGAGGGGTTAGTAAGTTTGAGCACTGCGAATCCATGGCTGGAGATCTGGACCGGCTGGCCCAGACCCTGAAGACCATGGAACTGGACAACGGCCTGACGATTGACGACGAAGGGGCCAGAAAAATTGTAGAGGAACGTCCCCTTCCCACCCTGGAGGAGCAGCTGAGGATCTTTGGGGGAGAGCCGGGACAGACAGAGGCCGACGCCATTGTCATGAAATATGTGGATATTTTCACAGAGGAAGGCCGGATTTCAAAGGAAGACCGGGATGCCCTGGCAGAGAGCGGATTTGTTGACAGCTCCCTGTTGCAGGAGATTGCAGCTGGAAAATAAGGGCAAAAGAACAATGATGATCCCTTCAGCACGGGCGCCTGGCCAGGGTCTTTCTGGCTGAACGGATCGTGGAATACAGGGGGAATACAATGAGTAAAGCAGGGAGACAGTTGATTAAAAAAATCCTGCTGGGGTGTCTGGGAGTGGCCATGTTTCTGGGAATCTGGCAGCTTCTGATGACTGTGGGAATCATTTCTCAGAGGACCATGAGTACGCCTGGGCAGGTGATGGAGACCTTTCTGGTTAAACTTAGCTCGCCGGATCCGGACGGGGCAACAGTGCAGGAACACTTCTGGAGCAGCTTAAAGCTTGCTATGGCGGGATTTTTCTCCGCCATCCTGGTGGGGATTCCCATGGGACTGGTCATGGGCTACTACCGCACGGCCCGCAGGCTTTTGAATCCAGTGTTTGAGATCATAAGGCCCATCCCGCCCATTGCCTGGATTCCCATTGTAATCCTGTTTTTAGGTATCGGTATGCCGGCTAAGGTGTTTATTGTATTCATGGCTGCCTTTGTGCCCTGTGTGATCAATTCCTACACCGGGGTAAAGCAGACGAATCCCGTGTACATCCAGGCGGCAAAGACCATGGGAGCCGGACACTGGCGGATCTTTACCCGGGTCTGCATCCCATCGGCAGTGCCCATGGTATTTACGGGAATCCGCATTTCCCTGGGTTCCTCCTGGTCCACCCTGGTGGCGGCGGAAATGCTGGCATCCACCAATGGACTGGGCTACATGATTCAGATGGGAAGAACCATGATCCGGCCGGATACCATTGTAGTGGGTATGTTGGTGATCGGATGTACAGGGGCGCTCATGTCCATCCTGCTGGGGCGGGTGGAACAGCACATTGCGCCGTGGAGGGATTGAGTATGGCACGAATGAAAAAATGGATGGATCTTTTGCTTCCTGTACTGTCGGTTTTCCTGCTTCTGACTCTGTGGATCCTGCTGCATGTGAGGAAGCCGGATATTATGCCGGCGCCTCTGGATGTTTTGCAAAAGCTGTGGGAGATTACCCTTCATCCCATCTCCAAGGCAACCCTTCCGATCCACATTCTGGTGAGCCTGGGCCGGGTGCTGGGAGCTTTTGCCCTGGCAAGCGTGTTGGGAGTAACCTTTGGAGTTTTGCTTGGCTGGTATGAGACCTTTCACCATATTGCCTGGCCCGTGTTTGAGATTATCCGCCCCATCCCGCCGATTGCCTGGATTCCCCTGATTATTCTGTGGTGCGGGATTGGAGAGACCTCCAAGGTGGTGATCGTGTTTATCGGAGCCATTGTGCCTATTGTGCTGAATACAGTTGCCGGGATTCGGCAGGTGAATCCCATGCTGCTGAAGGCCGCCCGGTCCATGGGAGCCAATGATATGGCCATTATGCGGGAGGCTGTGCTTCCCGACAGCCTGCCCTCTATTGTGGCAGGAATGAAGACAGCCCTTTCCACAGGCTGGATGTGCGTGCTGGCCGCGGAGATGGTGGTGGCCCGGCAGGGTGTGGGATTTCTGATTATAAGAGGCATGGACAGCGGTGATTCCGCTCTGATTCTGGCAGGCATGGTGGTGATCGGAGTGGTGAGCGCTCTGATTACCGTGGCCCTGAATTATCTGGAGGTGAGGTTATGTCCCTGGAAGGTAACACAGAAATAAAGCTGGAGCATGTGTCAAAGACCTTTGTGGATAAGAAAAATATGTCCTATCCGGTGCTAAAAGACATCTGCCTGGAGGTAAAGAAACAGGAATTTCTGGTGCTGCTGGGCGCCGGGCGAACAGGGAAAACCGTGCTGCTGGAGCTGATCTCCGGGCTGGATGGAGAGTATGAAGGAACCATTTCCTTTGCAGGAGGACAGCTTGAGACCAAGGATATGGGGATCGTATTTCAGAAATACGCCCTGTTTCCCTGGAAAACCGTGCTGGAAAATGTGGAGATGAACCAGAAGTTCCGGGGCATGGAGAAGGAAGAGCGGATCGCCAAGGCAAAAGGATATCTGAAGCTTGTGGGCCTGGAGGGCTTTGAGAATCACTATCCCCACCAGATTTCCGGGGGCATGAAGCAGCGCACAGCCATTGCCCGGGCCTTTGCGGGAGAGTCGGATATTATGCTTCTGGATGAGCCTTTTGGGGCCCTGGACGCCCAGACCCGGTGGCAGATGGAGGAAGAGGTACTGCGAATCTGGGAGGAGGAGAAACGGACGGTTATTTTTGTCACCAACAATATTGAGGAGGCCATTTATCTGGGAGACCGGATCGTGCTTCTGGAGGGAAGTCCGGCCATGATCAAGAAGGAGTATATTCCGGACATGAAACGTCCCCGGAGCTATACGGACACCCGGTTTTTGGAGCTGCGCAATGAGATTGGGGATGATTTTGCGCTGGTGCTATAGGAGGCGGAAATGGGAAATCAGGCAAAGGTAAAGGTGAGAAATCTCACAAAGAAGTTTGGAGATCTGACGGTGCTGGATCATGTGTCCTTTGACATAGAGCGGGGCGAATTTGTGTGCATTGTAGGCCCCACAGGCTGCGGTAAGACCACCTTTTTGAATCTTCTGGTAAAGCTTTTGGAGCCCACGGAAGGGAATATTTTCATAGACGGGGAGGAGGCGGATCCCAAGAAGCACAATCTGTCCTTTGTGTTTCAGGAGCCTTCGGCTTTTCCCTGGCTTACGGTGGAGCAGAATATCCGCTTCGGCCAGGAGACAAAAAAGCGTCCCAGGCAGGAGATAGATCAAACCACAGAATATATTCTGGAAATGCTGGGATTAAAGGACTTCCGGAACAAATATCCCCATGAGCTGTCCGCCAGCACCGAGCAGCGGATTGTCATTGGCCGCAGCTTTGCCATGAAGCCGGACCTGCTCCTCATGGACGAACCTTACGGACAGATGGATCTGAAGCTTCGCTATTATCTGGAGGACGAGGTGATCCGTCTGCAGCAGGCTGCCAAGAGTACAGTAATCTTTATTACCCACAATATTGAGGAGGCCGTGTATTTGGCAGACCGGTGTCTGATTTTATCCCAAAAGCCCACCACAGTCAAGGAAGAAGTGCAGATCAACATGCCTCATCCCCGGAATGTGGCGTCAAAGGAATTTATCCAGCTGCGAGAATATATTACGGAGCAGATTCGCTGGTGGTAGAGGGCCTTGTCCCAAAGGGATGAGGAGGAACATCCATACCAGAATATCCATACAGACAGAGGAAAAGCCAGCAGGTGTGAGAGACCTGCTGGTTTCGCTATGCTCTTATTTCCCTGCTCTCTTACGTTGCCGGCACCAGGGTGATCCGTAACATTTCGGAGACTATGGTTATAAAACAGGGCGGAAAGCCATTGAGAAGCCAATAAGAAGGCGGTGAAAAGGCGGGTGGGAAGGCAGGGAAAATTTCCGGTGACAAGGAGAAGGGAACGTGATAAAATAAGAAGAACGGCATATACAGCCGGTCTTTTTACTTTACAGGAAAGCGTGTGCTGTGAAACAAAAGCCTTGCGGAGGATGCGCACGCAAGTGAATAGGAAGGAATTATATGGAAAAAGGAAAGAAAGAGACCTTATTTGAGCAGACCCCCATTCCCAAAGCCGTCCTGACCTTGTCGGTTCCCACCATTATCAGTTCCCTTGTTATGGTGATCTATAACCTGTCGGATACCTATTTTGTGGGAATGGTAAATGATCCCATTCAAAACGCGGCGGTGACTCTGGCGGCTCCGGTGCTTCTGGCTTTTAATGCCATCAACAACCTGTTCGGCGTGGGAAGCTCCAGCATGATGAGCCGGGCCCTGGGCCGCAAAGATTATGACACGGTGTACAAAAGCTCTGCCTTTGGCTTTTACTGCGCCCTGATCTTTGGAGCTTTGTTTTCTCTGATTTATACGTCATGCAGAGGATCTTTCCTGAATATACTGGGAGCGAATACAGAGACTGTGACGGCCACGGCAGCGTATCTGAAATGGACCGTGACCTGGGGAGCCATCCCCTCTATTTTAAATGTGGTAATGGCCTATCTGGTGCGGGCGGAGGGTTCAACTCTTCACGCCAGTATCGGCTCCATGAGCGGCTGCCTCCTGAACATTGTGCTGGATCCTATTTTTATTCTGCCCTGGGGACTGAATATGGGAGCTGCCGGCGCCGGCCTGGCAACCTTTCTCTCCAACTGTGCGGCCTGCGTGTATTTCTTTGTTCTTCTGCTGGTGAAGCGGGGAAATACCTATGTGAATATCCGGCCCGCCATGTTCCGCCTGGAAAAGGCTATTCTTCTGGGCGTCTGTGGGGTGGGGATTCCCGCCTCGATCCAGAACCTGCTGAATGTGACGGGGATGACGGTATTGAACAATTTTACAGCCTCCTACGGCTCGGACGCGGTGGCTGCCATGGGAATTAGTCAGAAGATCAGTATGGTGCCCATGTATATTGCCATGGGATTTTCCCAGGGACTCATGCCCCTCATCAGCTATAATTATGCCAGCGGGGATATTAAGCGCATGAAGCAGGCGGTGAAGTTCTCCGCCCAGCTGTCTCTCATTTTTATGGGAATTGTGACCGTAGGCTACTATGTGGGAGCCGGAGGCCTGGTGACCATGTTTATGAAAAATCAGCAGATCGTAGCCTATGGAACCCGATTTGTGAGAGCTCTTTGCCTGGCCCAGCCCTTCCTGGCCATGGATTTTTTGGCTGTAGGTATTTTCCAGGCCTGCGGTATGGGACAAAAGGCTCTTGTCTTTGCCCTGCTGCGCAAGATCGCCCTGGAGATCCCGGCCCTGTTTCTTCTGGACTGGCTGTTCCCCTTATACGGGCTCGCCTACGCCCAGCTGACGGCAGAGCTGGTGCTGGCTGTGGTGGCCGTGTTTGTGCTGATGCAGATCTTTAGGCGGCTGGAGAGCGGAAGATATGCAGAATAGTGTCTGCATGCCAAGGGGAGAAGACGTATGAGGGAAGCAGAGATTTTTCTCGATCCTGAAGAATTGTGGATGGAAAGAATAAGGAAAGGAATGGCGTGAGACTATGGAAGATCAGACAACGTATCTGCAGGACTATAAGCGTCGCAGAATCATAGACGCCCACCTGCACTTCAATCCGGAGGAGCCCTACTTCTCCCAGATTGCCCGGGAAGCGGGCCATGTAAACAGCTGGGAGCACCTGCAGGAGGAATACGCGCGATTAGGGTATGTGGGAGGTATTGTCATGGGAAATCGGAGCCTGAACATAAAGGACCATGACTATCCCGGACCTCTGTGGTACTGCGTAGGTCTTGACCGGGAATACCTGGGGGGCAATTCCCTGGAGCAGGCGGCGCCTCTAATCGAGGAAAATTTAAGAAATTCCCGGTGCGTGGGCATCAAGCTGTACCCGGGTTATGATCCCTGCTATATTTACGAAGCGGCCTATGAACCTGTCTATGAGCTGGCCAAGCAGTATGGCAAGCCTGTGGCTGTCCACACCGGGGAGACGGCAGGACAGGGCGCTCTGCTGAAATACTGCCATCCCCTGACTCTGGATGAGGTGGCGGTCCGTCATCCCCATCTGCAGCTGGTTATGTGTCATTTTGGAAATCCCTGGCTCATGGATGCGGCGGCAGTGGTGGATAAAAATGAGAATGTGGCTCTGGATTTGTCCGGGCTTCTGGAAGGCCGGTTTTCTGTGGAAACCCTTTTTCGGAAAAAACATGGATACCTGGAGCAGCTGCGGGGATGGCTGGATTATCTGGATAATTATGATGACGTCATGTTCGGCACGGACTGGCCTCTGGTGAATCTGGAGGAGTACGTGAACTTTATCGAAAGGCTCATTCCAGAGGAGGAGCAGGAGAAGGTGTTTTTCTCCAACGCCAATCGGATTTATGGACTGGGGCTGTGAAGGGAGACCAGGATATGGAACAGATAGAATTTCTGAACGCATTAAAGCAGTTGTCAAAGAAGGCGGAAATCCAGGGAAATTCCCTGTCCAAGGAGGAGGTTCAGGCCTTTTTCGGGGGTTTTTCCCTGCAGGAGGAGCAGCTGAGCCTGGTCTATGACTATCTGTCGGCGCAAAAGATTCGGGTTTTGGGCCACGAACCGGGAGCCAATCAGGAAGGGCAGAAGGATGGAAACGAGGAGAGCCCGAACAAGGAGAGCCCCAAGGAGGAGGCAGCGTCCTACACCCGGGAGGAGCTTCATTTTCTCCAGAGCTATCAGAGAGACCTGAGAGCCTTTGCCCAGATGGAGGCGGAAGCCCTGGAGGAGCTTTTGCAGCGGGTGGAACAGGGGGACGCTCTCGCCAAATCTCAGGCCACAGAGCAGTTTCTTTCTCATGTGCTGGAGCAGGCAAAGGATCTTCACGGAAGAGGGCTCCCTCTGGAGGATCTGGTACAGGAGGGGAATGTGGGACTTATGCTGTGCCTGGAGACTCTGGGTCTGCGGGAGGATGGAATCCCCGCTGTTCGGTATGTGCAGCAGGAAATTCGCCAGGCCATGGAAGAGGCTCTGGAAGAGGATGTAAATATGCGCCAAAAAGGCAATGAGATTGCCGACCGGGTCAACCGGCTTAGTGACAGCATCCAGTTGCTCACCGAGGAGATGGAGCGGCAGGTGACCCCGGAGGAGTTGTCGGCCTTTTTGGATATGAGCGTGGAGGAGATCCAGGATATCCTTAAGCTGGCTGGGGATGGGGTGGAGTTGGCGGATGGCAAAGGGACACTTCCGAAAATTTTGTAACTCTTTAAAAGTTTTTCTTGATTTCATTTAGAATAGAAATAGCGGAAACCGTCATTTTCTCTGTCATAATAGGGCTCTCCAGGAGCCCTTTTTCCATGCACTCTCTTACATGCTCCACCTCATAGACCAGCTCATGGTCGCAGGGATAGGAGAGCAGTTCCTGGGTGCTGTCAGCAAAATGAAGCACAGCCTCCCGGGCTTTCCAGTAGCTGGGAATCTCCGCGTACCCCTTTTCTCCGTAAAGATAGGCCGTGTGGCAGGTCTGGGAAGAGATGCTGGTCTTGTTGGCAGCCAGCAGGCCGTTTTCCAGCAGCAGGCTTACCACAAACTGATCCTCCACCCCGGAGGCGCTTCTGGTGCAGAGACCCTGGGCCTTTTCTACCTTGCAGTCAAAAAGGTACTGTAAAAGCTGCAGGCTGTAGATGGCATTTCCGTACAGGGGGCCACCACCCTTTTCGGCGTCAAAGAACCAGGTGTTGTACCCGGGATCAAAGGAGCTGGAAAAATCCGCCATGGTAATCTGCCCCAGATCTCCCGCCTGAATCCGGCGTTTAAGCTCCTGCATGACGGGCAGGAAAACCACTTTCTCCGCCTCCATGAAAAACCGCTTTTTTTCCCGGGCCAGGGCAAAGAGCTCCCGGGATTCCTCCGGGGATAAGGTACAGGGCTTTTCGCAGAGCACATGGTGTCCCTTTTCCAGGGCAAGCTTTGCGTAGGAATAGTGAAGGCTGTTGATCATGGAAATGTAGATCACATCAAGGGAAGAGTCCTCCAGCAGCTCCTCGTAGCTTCCATAGGCTTTAGGCACCTGCCACAAATCGGCCTTTTCCCGGGCATTTGCAAGATCCCGGGAGGCCAGGGCGGTTACCTGGCTGTTTTTCGAGGCGTGGACCGCGGCGATAAAGCGGGGAGTGATGGAGGAGGTGCTTAAGATTCCGTAGGTCAGGTTCATAGGGAAACTTCCTTTCTATTTAGTTTAGTACGCATTTCGTGTCTCATTATTCTATCCCCAGCGCAACAAGGGTATCCCGAAGGAGGCGCCACTGGTTCAGCAGATCCGCCCGCTTTGTCCTTCCAGCCTCCGTAATGCGGTAATATTTTCTGGTGGGGCCGTCGGAGACCTGACCCTCATACTGTTCTGTACAGCCTTCCCGGCATAATCCCCGGAGCAGGGCATAGATGCCGCTTTCCTGGGTGCCGGGAAAGCTTTCATGGATGCGGCGCAGGATTTCATAGCCGTATAAATCCTCAAAAGATAAAATATGAAGCAGACATAATTCAATCAGGTCCTTTTTCAACATAGGGCTTCCCCCCCCGCCGGCCAGCAGCAATGTCCAGAAAGCCGTCCGTCCGAAGGAGGAGGGAGGCAGGGATCTCCAGATGCCTGCTGCCAGACCGACAAAATCAGGGCGGCGGCAAGGGCCAGCATTGCCAGGAGGAGTAGGGCAGGCACCAGGCCCTTGGGAAGGGCGTTCTTTTTCCTGCACCCACGGGCCGGACGGAACCAGACGAGAGAGATGGCGGTGCCGGTTACCAGAAGGAGCAGCAGAAGATTTTTGGGGGATTGGTAAAAGCTGGCCTTAAGTAGCATAAATTCAGGAAGCAGCAGGCAAAGGTATAGCATAATCTGGAGGGAGATGTCAATTCTAAGTTTGCATTACATCCGGCTTACAATCAGAATCCCAGCCCCCAGCACAGTCAGCACAGCCCCGGTAGCCCGGTTCAGAGTAGCAGGCTCTGCCTTGTTGGCAAATTTCGCGGCAATCCGGGCCCACAGAAGGGTGCTGAGCACACAGAAGAGGAGACAGGCCGGATCCGGCATGCCGCCTATGGCAAAGTGACTCACCGACCCGGTCAGGGCCGTAAAGGTCATGATAAAGACGCTGGTGCCCACAGCGGTTTTCAGCTCATAGCCAAGCACGCTGGTCAGCAGGAGAAGCATCATCATGCCGCCGCCGGCGCCTACAAAGCCGCAGATAAAGCCCACCAGGGAGCCGCAGATCACAGACTGCCAGAAACGTTTGCGGGCAGAAACCCCGGACATGGCGGTTCTGGTGGTCATAACAGGCTTCACCAGGAATTTGATGCCCAGAAACAGGGTCATAACCATGGAGAAGCCCCCCATGGTGGTACTGGGAACCCGGCTGGATACATAGCTTCCCACCACAGTAAAGCAGAGCACGGCTGCCATCATGACCAGGCCGTTGCGGACGTCCAGGTTCTTGTTTTTACCATAGGTATAGGCGGAGATGGCGCTGGCCAGTACGTCGCTTGCCAGGGCAATGCCCACAGCCAGATAAGGCTCCATGTCCAAAAATGCAATGAGCATGGGACTGATGACAGCGGCAGCGCTCATTCCCGCAAAACCGGTGCCCAGTCCGGCACCGATTCCGGCGATAAAACACACAATCAATTTCGTAAGCATAAACACGCACTCCTTTTTACAGACTATATAGGGGAAGGGATTTTTCTGCATTGTGGTTGGTTTTCTGGAAGAATAACTGAACCGTCTGAAGCATATCCTCTGGAATATCCTGAAGCAGGACCTGGAAAAACTCTGCCTGCCGAAGCCGCAGGGCATTGGCGGCTGCCTCTCCGGCGTCCTTCAGGAAAATACGGTTGATGCGTCTGTTTTTAAGATCTCTTTGGATTTTCAGGAAATCCCTCCTGCGCAACCGTTCCAGGGCATTGGAGATATTGGATTTGGACAGGCCTCTGTATTTTTCAATATCTCTGGCTGTGTTAAACTCCGGGTTGTTTTTCAGAAACAGTAGAATGTGGACCTCAATTTGAGCTAGCTGGTATTCCTCTCCCGCAGGGGCCAGCATCAGGTTGTACAGCTTTCTGCACTGGGCCATATTGGTGAGCAGATCATTGTTGATACTCATGGAGGACTCCTTTCTGTATTGTTATATATATATTTGTTATATAAATAATTGTTATAAATATAACTATTAAAGCTATAAGGATAATACAATAAAAGGAAGGATATGTCAAGTAAAATAAATAATAAATTTAACAAGAAATGTAAAATAGCTGTAAAATACTTGAAAAATTGTACAGGAAATGAAAAATATCACAGGTTGCAATGTGGAACATGGTTTGCATTGTTTTAACGTTGATTTGGAAGGTTGATTTGGAAGGTTGATTTGGGATGATATTTTTATTGACGATGTTTTTACGAAAACCTATAATAGAAGGAACAGGAAGCCGATTATCAAGGATGCAAGGGAGGATTGGGGGCAATGAATCCGAAGACATTTACAGGCACAGTTCTGGATCCCAAGGTCCTGGAGCAGGACATGGCCCAGGCGGACACCTTTTACCGAATTGCAGTGGGAAGGCAATGTATTTACTACACAGGAGTTTTTAAGGTCACCTATGTGCCTTTTTCAGAAATTGTATGGGCCTATATGCGTCAGGAGGACTGTTCTACCCGCATGTGTTGCGGCAGGGTGGATATTGCCAGCTTTTTCCTCATGGTGACAACCAAAGAGGGCAGGCAGAAAAAGGCTAACCTGGAGCGGGCGGAGGATGTAAAAGCCATCCTGGAGCTTTTGCGGCAGCGGGTTTCTGGCATTGAGATCGGATATTCCAAAGAGCGGGTAGAGAAATATCTGAAGTAGCAGCTGGGGACAGGGGTGTGTAAGATTCGCTGTCCGGGAATACAGTTGCAACAAGAAGAGAAAAGAAATAAAAAACAGCGCCGGGAGCATGAAAAGTTCCGCGGCGCTGTTTTTACAGGCAGATTGTTTTTTCAGGAGCTCTGCCCCTTTTTGCTGCGCTCATATTCCCGAAGAGAGGCCACAGCCTCTCCGGACATGGGCAGCAGGATGATCATGTTGAACACGGTCATGAGTCCCACGCCAATATCCCCCAAATCCCACACGAAGGTGTAGGCGGCCAGACCGCCGATAAAAAGCATGACCAGAGCCACGATCTTGTACAGGGTTTGGGAAAGCCAGTTGTCCCCAAAGAGGTAGGCCACATTGGGACGGGCATAAAACAGGATGCCGATAAAGGTGGAAAAGCTAAAAAGCCACAGGATAACAGCGATAAAGACGCCGCCGAAGGAACCCATATGGTGCTGCATAGCTGTCTGTAATAGATCCATGCCCGTAAGGCCCCCCACCAGGTCTGTGGGAGCCAGCAGCATAATCATGGCTGTGCAGCTGCAGATTACAATGGTATCAATAAACACGCCGAAAGCCTGCAAAAGTCCTTCCTTTGCCGGATGGCTGATATCAGCCGCAGCTGCAGCGCAGGGAGCAGAGCCGCTTCCTGCCTCGTTGGAGAATAGACCCCGCTTTACTCCGTTCATGAGGACAGCCCCAAAGCCGCCGGCTGCCATCTGGCGAAGGCCAAAGGCCTCCTGAAAGATCTGGGAAAAGACAGCGGGAATGAGCCCAATATTTTTCACAATGATAAACAAGGTGACCAGCAGATAGAATCCGGCCATAATGGGGACCACAATGTCCAGCACCTTTACGGTGGTATTTTTCCGCAACACGATAACAGCCGCCAGAATCACAAAGACAATGGTGGAGTAGAGCGGCGGAATGTGAAAGGCATTGTAGAAAGAGGAGGAAACCGAGTTGCTGATTACCTGGCTGATCCCGCACCAGCAGATCAGACCAGACAGGGCAAAAAGGATGGCCAGAATGGATTTGCCTCCCCTTTTGGGGTTTTTCCGCCTGCGGCTGATAAAATCATGGATATAGTAGGCGGGGCCTCCCCGGTATCCTCCGTATAGAGGATCCTTTTCCTTGTAAATCTGCGCCAGCGTCCCCTCGGCAAAGGCTGTGGAGGAGCCGATGAGAGCTGTCACCCACATCCAGAACACAGCGCCAGCACCGCCTGCGGAGATCGCAGCTACTACGCCCACCAGATTGCCCATGCCCACCCGGGTCGCTGTGGAGATGACAAGAGCCTGGACGCCGGAGATGGCGTTCTGGCTGGAATCCACCCGTTTTTCCCGGGTGATCCGCAGCATTTCCGGAAACAGACGCACCGGTAGAAAGCGGGTGCGAATGGTAAAATAGATTCCGGCAGGAATCAACAACAGTACCAGCAGGGAGAGCCCCAGAGAGCCGCCTCCCGGCAATGGGATCGTGATCAGATCTCCCCATAGAAAATTGTAGACAACAGTAATAATCCCCATAACCCTCTCCTTTTTTGTCATTTGTATGACAGATTTTAAAGCTTTCTTGCAGTTTCTTACCTCTCAGTATATAATATGTGAAAACATTTGTAAAATAGATAGTTATAATAGGAGGTATCGAAAAATTAGATGCTGAGGTTATAGACTAGGAGGAAAGAGCATGGATCTTAAAAATCTTCAGACCTTTATTATGGTAGCGGAGCTGGGAAGCTTTACCAAGGCGGCGGAAAAGCTGGGCTATTCCCAGTCCACGGTTTCCTTTCAGATTAAACAGCTGGAGACAGAACTGAACACCCAGCTTTTTGAGCGGATCAACCACACGGTGGCCCTGACAGAGAGGGGAAGAGAGAGCCTGAAATATGCCCATGAAATCGGCAAGCTGGCCCGGAAAATGGGGGAAGAGTCAGAGAGCGCCTCCCATGTCCAGGGGCATGTGCGGGTGGCTATGTCGGATTCCCTGTGCAGCCATCTGCTGGGAGAGAAGCTTCTCGATTTTTGGCGGCAATATCCGGGGATTACCCTCCAGGTAATCAACACAGGGACAGAAGAAATGTTTCGTCTCCTGGATCACAATGAGGCGGACTTTGTATTTACCCTGGACAGCCATATTTACAATGCAGAGTATGTGATTGTACAGGAGGAAAAGGTGGGGATGCATTTCGTGACAGGCATGGAGAATCCGTTGCGGGGGCGAAAGAGCCTGTCTCTTCGGGAACTGATCTGCCAGCCCTTTATCCTGACGGAAAAGGGCATGAGCTACCGCAGGCTTATGGATGAGCGGCTGGCAGCTTTGTCCATGGAGGTACAGCCCATTTTGGAGGTGGGAAATACGGATGTGATCTGCCGTTTGGTGGAGCAGGGAGCCGGCATTTCTTTCCTGCCGGATTATGCCACAGAACAGTCCGTGGCAGAAGGCCGCATGAGCTACCTGGACACCCAGGAGCTTCCGGTAGAGGTCTGGAGGCAGATCCTCTACCACCGGGATAAATGGGTGTCGCCCCAGATGCAAAAAGTGATGGAGTTCTTCCGTTAATAAGCCTATATTTCCTGCCGCAGAGCCTTCACAATCTCCTCAAAATGCATGAAATGGGAGGCCTTGACCAGAATAGAGTCCCCTCGTGTCAAAAGCAGAGGAAGGGCAGCCATAAGCTCCTCCCGGGAGGCGAACCAGCGCACGGCCTGGCCCGGATTCTTGGCCCGGGCTCCCCGCTCCATCTCCCGGGACAGTTCTCCTGCCAGAAGCAAAACGTCAATGCCGGCGTCTACGGCGTGACAGCCTACATTGTAGTGGAGCAGCTTTTCATGGGTGCCCAGCTCTCCCATATCGCCCAAAATGGCCACCTTACGCCCCAAGGCATTGGAGAGCACATCCAGGGAAGCGCGCATGGACACGGGATTTGCGTTGTAGCAGTCGTCCAGAATGGTCCATTTTTCCGTGTGTATCAGGTGATTGCGGCCGCTGACTGGGGTCAGGCTCTCGATGCCAGCCTTGATTTCCTCCCAGGACAGTCCCAGGGAAAGGCCCACAGCTGTTCCGGCTAGGGCATTGTATACCATGTGCATGCCGGGGATGGGAATGGTAACCGTGATTTCCTGGCAGCCGTCTGTAATCCGGCACCGGATTCCGTCCAGTCCTAGGTTTTCCACCTGATCGGCATAGAGATCCTGCTCTGGGGACATGCCGAAAAAGGCGGGGGCGGGAGTGCGGGTCTCCTTCAGGGTAATCAGCTTGTCGTCGTCCCCGTTGGCAATAACCTTGGCTCCAGGCTGGGCAAAGTCAAACATTTCCGTTTTGGCCCGCAGGATGCCGTCCCGGTCCTTAAGACATTCCAGGTGGCACAGACCAATGTTGGTGAAAACGCAAATGTTGGGCCGGGCCATTTTGCTGAGCCGGTGCATCTCTCCGAAATCGCTAATGCCCATTTCCACCACGGCAGCCTCATGGCTGTCCTGAATCTGCAGCAGGGTCAGGGGAAGCCCGATTTCATTGTTGAGATTTCCCTCTGTCTTCAGGGTGGAAAAACGCTGGGAGAGTACGGCTGCGATCATTTCCTTGGTGCTGGTCTTTCCCACGCTGCCGGTAATGCCCACAATGGGAATGGTCAGGGTGCTGCGATAGTATTCCGCTATATCTTTCAGGGCCTGTAAGGTGGAGGGCACCTGGATGCAGGGGCCGGCCGGGTGCTCCGGCAGGGTCTCGCACACGCAGCAGGCAGCGCCCTTGGCAAAGACAGCGGGAATGTAGCTGTGGCCGTCCACCCGTTCTCCTTTGACGGCAAAAAACAAAAAGCCGGGCTGTATTTTGCGGCTGTCCTGGGCGGCCCCGGTGATTTCCTTGGCAAAGGCTTCCTGTGGCCCTGTATAGGAGCCGCCGCAGGCAGCCGTAATTTTTTCCAGAGTCATCTGTTTCATAATACAGGAATGCTCCTTTCTTCTTGGCGGATCGCGGATCTGGGCCGCGGAAAGCATAGTGTCTATGTGTTTTGTCTGTCAGATGTATTTCTGCAGGGAAACCTCCAGGATTTTCAGGCACAGGTCCCCGAAGCTCCATCCCAGAACCGCAGCCTCCTGGGGCAGAAGACTGGTGGGGGTCATACCCGGCAGGGTATTGGCCTCCAGGCAGTAGACGGAGTTGTCGGAAGAATCCAGCATAAAATCCATGCGGGCATAGGCTTGCATGCCCAGGGCTTCAAAAACCTGTTCCGCATAGGACTGAATTTTTCGGGTCAGATCCTGGGGCAGGTCTGCCGGACAGGTCTCAATGGTGCTGCCGGCCTGATATTTATTCTTATAGTCATAAAAGCCCTGAAGGGGCGCAATTTCAATGATGGGAAGGGCTTTCCCCTGAATGACGCTGACGGAAAATTCCCGTCCGATGATAAATTGCTCCACAATCACGTCTTCCCCAAAGGAAAGGGCATCCTCCAGGGCTTTGGAAAGCTCCTCCGGGGAGTTCACCCGGTAGGCCCCCACGCTGGAGCCGCCGCAGGCGGTTTTCACCATACAGGGATAGGAGATCTGAGCCGGATCCGGCCTCTCCCCCTGCTTTACCACGCATCCCTTGGGGGTGGGAATGCCGTGTTTTTCAAAGAACTGCTTGGAAATGCCCTTGTCCATGGCCATGGCGCTGCTCAGGTAATCCGTTCCCGTGTAGCGGATACCCATAAGATCAAAGGCGGCCTGGATCCGTCCATCCTCCCCGCCTGCGCCGTGAAGAGCCAGAAATACCATGTCCGCCTGATCGCAGAGAGCCAGCACATTGGGACCGAACGCGCTTTTCCCTCCGTCCCTGCGCAGAGCCTTAACGGCCTCCAGATCGGGACTTGCCTCGGAGACGCCCTGGATGTCCCGGGCCCAGTCTATGTCCGCCTCAAAGAGGCCTTCCAGACAGTCGCCCGGCTCCTTGTAGCCCAGATACACATCCAGCAGGATCACCGGGAGGCCCTTTTCCTTCAGGGCAAGATATACCTGGCTTCCAGTGCTCAGGGACACGTCCCGCTCCGTGCTGATCCCCCCTGCCAGGACCACGATTTTCATAGATCTTATCTGATTTTCCACAAATTTCCTCCTCATAAATATCCGCCATTACATGGGCCAGTCTACTGTTCGCCAAATGATACGCCTTCCTTCGATCTTCTGTGTCATTTAGCGGAAAGTAAACTGGCCGGTACAATTAAATAAGCGCGGCATTTTTGTCCAGCATTTCCTGGATTTTCTGTTGCGTATAGGCGCCCAGGAACTTTCGTTCCTCCTTGGACAGCTCTTTGGGATAAATGGGCTCTCCATATTCCAGGATCACACGGCAGGGACGGATAAAAGGAAGATGATTTTCGAAAATCTCTGCGGAGTTGGTGATCGCCATGGGAATAATGGGGCAGCCGGTCTTTTCCGCCATTTTCAGGCTCCCCTCCTTAAAGGGCATCATCTGATCCGTCCGGTTGCGGGTTCCCTCGGGGAAAATGCAGATGGAGATTCCATTCTTAATGTATTCAATTCCCTGCAAAATAGTTTTCAATCCTGCCTTCATATCCTCCCGGTCCAGAAACAGGCAATAGAGAGCTTTCATCCAGTCCCGCAGGAGCCAGTAGCGCAGCATCTCCACCTTTGCCACATAGCCGGTGAGCCCCGGGCAGCGGGAGTAGGTGAGCAGAATATCAAAATAGCTGCGGTGGTTGCCGATGTAGAGGACTGCCTGGTCTTTGGGCACATGTTCCTGCCCGATGACGGTGGTCTTTACGCCGGTGGTCCACAGGATCAGCTTGAATGCGCCCTGTACTATGCGCAGGCAGCTGTAGTCCTTGGCATGCCTGTTGAATTTGCCGACGATCCATTCCACCAGAAGAACCGGGATGCCCAGGATCAGGAAGGAGAGGACGATAATTACCACCAGGATAAAACGTATCATTTGTTCACCACCTTATCTGCCAAACAGGTTTGTCATCTGTTTCAGTCCCTGAGCCAGGCCGCTGTTTAACATTCCTGATTCATAGCGCCAGGACCAGTTTCCTATGGGAGTGCCGGGCACATTCATACGGGCCTCGCTTCCCAGCTTCAGCACATCCTGCAGCGGGAAAATGGCGTATTTGGCAATGGTGCCCAGACAAATGCGCATGAAGTCCCAGCTGATGCTGGAGCCGTCGGTGTTCATATAGCGGCGTACCTTATCCCGGGAATACTCGGAGGCGTGGGCATACCAGCCAGCAGTAGTATCGTTATCGTGGGTTCCTGTATAACAGATGCAGTTGCGGGTGTCAAACTGGTGGGGCAGAAAGGTGCTTTCGTCCCCGTCATAGGCAAACTGCAGCACACGCATGCCTGGGAATCCGAAGGTATCCCTCAACTTTTCCACCTCTGGGGTGATGATTCCCAGATCCTCCGCAAACAGCGGCAGTTCCCCGCCCAGGGCCTCCTGTACGGCGGTAAAAAGCTTTTCCCCGGGAGCTCGGTGCCAGGTGCCGCCCACTGCGTTGGGAGCCCCTGCAGGTACAGACCAGTAGGCCTCAAAGCCCCGGAAATGGTCAAGCCTGAGATAATCCACCTGATCCAGCTGGTTGCGGATCCGGGAAATCCACCAGGAAAAACCGTCGGCTTCATGGGCAGGCCAGTCGTAGAGCGGGTTGCCCCACAGCTGTCCCTCGGTGCAGAAATAATCAGGGGGCACTCCGGCCACCTCTGTGGGATGCCCCTTTTCATCCAGCTTAAACAGCTTCTTGTTTCCCCATACATCCGCGCTGTCCAGGGCCACAAAGATGGGAAGATCCCCGATAATGGCAATGCTGCGCTCATTGGCGTAAGCTTTAAGCTTATACCACTGGGAGTGGAACAGATATTGCAGGAATTTATGATAATCAATGCAAGTTTTCAGCTTTTTGTTCCAGAAAATCAGATCCTGGGGAGTGGGATCCTGCAAGGAGGGCTCCCATTCCATCCAGCTGGCCCCCTCATGATATTCCTTTCCGGCCATGAATAGGCTGTACTGATCCAGCCAGAAGGCGTTGGCGATGCAGAAGGAATCGAATTCTTCCAGAAGATTTTTATCGGCAGTGTGAAGAAAGGCTTCAAATGCCTTTTCGTAAAGTTTGGTCTTATATTCCCGGACCGCGGGGAAATCCACCGAATTCGCGGAAAACTTGGGAATTTGGGCCACATCTTCTGGAGTCAGGAGCTGCTGCTTTACCAAAAGCTCCGGGCTGATCAGCAGGGTATTTCCTGCGAAAACAGAATAGCCCTGATAGGGGGAATCCCCCAGAGTGGTGGGACAAAGGGGCAGAATCTGCCACAGATGCTGTCCCGCAGCGTGGAGAAAGTCCACAAAATCATAGGCGCCCTGTCCCAGATCCCCGATTCCGTAGGGAGAGGGGAAGGAAGTGGGATGCAGCAGAATGCCGCTGTAGCGGTAGTTGGTGTGATCGTCGGCTGAAGTTTTAAAATGCATGGCTTTGAGTTCCTCTCAGGATAAAATTGTATAAATGTTTGGCAGACCTGTGCAGACAGCACAAGGAGCCGAAACTTATAGATATTATAATCAAATTATCCGTAAAAAACAAGAATAATGGAAGCTTTTTCCCGATAAGATGTATGGATTGGGTTACCATTCACACCCACGCCAGTTTTTGAAAAGTTTTTATTTGATAAGGGTGTGAAAAGTAACATGGATTGTTACTGAGAAGGGAGGAGTTTTTATGCGCAGAGTTTTTTTGCTGGGAATGATTGTAATTTTTTTATGCGGCTGCCAGCTGCAGACAGACAGCCGGGAGAAAGTGCGGGATCTGGAGTTTCTGGTGGTGGAGGAGGGGAAGGTGCCGGAGAAGCTTCTGGAGGCGGTGGAACAGAAGAAGGCGGAGCCTTTTAAGCTTACCTATCAGGATCAGGGCAACCTGTATCTGTGCGCCGGGTACGGACAGCAGCCTACCGGGGGCTACAGCATTGCGGTGGAGGAGCTGTATCTGACAGAGAACGCCGTTTATTTTGACACCACCCTTATAGGGCCCGGGAAGGGGGAGACCCTGGCCGAGACCCCGTCCTATCCCTATATTGTGGTGATGACAGAGGATCCCGGACTTCCGGTGGTGTTTCAGTAGGCCCGGTATGAAAGTGTTGTAAGGGAAAACATCCGGGCTTTGGCAGTGTTTTGCCAGGCCCGTCATAAATGGGGAAGCGCCGGCATATAGTGGTAAAAACAGCCAGAGGAAAAAGGACGGCAAAACAGAATTTTGAGGAGGTAAACAGGTGGAACTGGTTCGTAAAAATATCCATATGAGCAGACAGAAGGCCCGGGCCCTTTGGCAGATGACTATGGATGATGATTTTAATATCCCGGACAGCATGCAGGATGTGCAGCAGCTGATTCTGCATCAGGGAATGGTGGAGATCGGGGAGAGCAAGGCGGAAAAGGACCGGGTACGGCTCCGCGGCACCCTGAATTTCTCCGTGTTTTACGGGGAAGGCGGAGGCGTTTCCGTGCCCTGCAGCGTACAGGGAAAGCTGCCCTTTGATGAACAGATCCATATGGAGGGCGTACAGGAGGGAGAGACCATCCAGGTGAAATGGACCCTGGAGGATTTGAATGTGTCGGTCATTCACTCCCGAAAGCTTAATATCAAGGCGCTGATCACCTTTGAACTCACGGCGGAGGAGCTGGTGGATGAAGAGATGGCGGTGGGCGTGCCGGAGGGACAGGAGGCGGAGACAAGATTCTGCCAGGTGTCCGTAGCCGGCCTTGCCGCTCAGAAGCGGGATACCTGCCGGGTTAAGGATGAGGTGATCCTGCCCATGAATCAGCCTAACATCGGAAAAATCCTCTGGCAGGAAACCGCGGTACGGGGTCTGGATGTACGGCTGGGGGAGGGGCAGGTATTTCTGAAAGGAGAGCTGCAGGTCTTTGTACTGTATCTGGGGGAAGAGGAGCCGGCAAAAACCTGGTGGCTTTCCCAGAATATTCCCTTCAGCACTCATGTGGACTGCCCGGGCTGCCAGGAGCAGATGATCGGCCATGTGGATGTAAGCCTGCTTCACGGAGATGTGGAGGCAAAGCCGGATTATGACGGAGAGCTGCGGGTGCTGAATGTGGACGCTATTCTGGATGTAACCATGCGGATTTACGTGGAGGAGCATCTGAGCATGCTGTGCGACCTGTACAGCCCCTCCCGGGAACTGAGACTTAAGAGCCGTCCGGCTTTCTGCCAGCGTCTTCTGGTGTCCAACGCCTCCCGCTGCCGTACCATGGACCGTCTGCCCATTACCCAGAGAGAGGCCCATATTCTGCAGATCTGCAATGCCTCCGGAGAGGTAAAAGTGGATGAGGTGACAGTGACAGAACAGGGTCTTAAGGTAGAGGGCGCGGTTTTGGTCCAGGTGCTCTATGTGACAGAGGATGACCAGATGCCGTTTTGCTGCCTGGAGGGATCCCTTCCCTTTGAACATATTCTGGAGGCCCCGGGCATGGGAGAGGCCCCGGTTTATTACCTCCAGGCCTCCCTGGAGCAGCTGCATGCAGCTATGGTCAGCGGGGAAGAGGTGGAGGTAAAGGCCTCGATTCTGCTCAATGGGCTGGTACTGGAGCCTCTGGAGCTTTCCCACATTGAAACGGTGGAGGAAGAGGCTCTGGATATGGAAAAAATCAATAATCTGCCCGGCATGCTCATCTATGTAGTGCAGCCGGGGGATACGCTGTGGGATATTGCCAAAACCTATCACACCACCATGGAGCAGGTACGAACCCTGAATGAAATGAGTCAGCAGGAGGTAAAGGCGGGACAGCGGTTGCTCCTGATGAAACAGATGGGCGGTTTTTCATAAAAATCCTTTCTTGTATTGCACAGTAAAATCGGTTATACTTTCTGGTAAGGAAAGCATAACCGATTTTATAATGGGGAGAAGAATACATATGGATCGAATGCAGCTGAAGGCATATGCGAAAATCAACCTGGGGCTGGATGTGCTCCGGCGCCGGGAGGATGGATATCATGAGGTCAAGATGATTATGCAGACCGTCCGCATGTATGACAGGCTGGAGCTTAGAAAGCTGTCAGGACCAGAGATCCGGGTCCGGACCAACTTAAGCTTTCTTCCGGTGAATGAGAATAATCTGGTCTATAAGGCGGCAAAACTCTTACTGGATGAGTTTGGGATTTCCCAGGGGATCGCCATTGATCTGAAGAAATTTATTCCCGTGGCGGCGGGAATGGCAGGGGGAAGCTCTGACGCCGCCGCCGTGCTTTTTGGGGTAAACCGTATGTTTCAGCTGGGGCTTGGGCAGCAGGAGCTCATGGACCGGGGCGTAAAGATCGGCGCGGACATACCGTACTGCATTCTGCGGGGAACCGCTCTGGCAGAGGGGATTGGAGAAAGGCTCACTTCTATTTCTCCCATGCCGGATTGTCAGATTCTCATTGCAAAGCCAGGGGTCAATGTATCCACCCGGTTTGTCTATGAAAACCTCCATGCGGATCAGATTACAGATCACCCAGATGTGGACGGCATGGCAGAGGCATTAAAACGCCAGGATCTGAGAGGACTTGCCGCCCGTATGAGGGATGGGAATGTGCTGGAGCGGGTGACGGGACCGGCCTATCCGGTCATTGGTCAGATTGAGGAGTTTATGCGGGCTTCGGGGGCTCTGGAAGCCATGATGAGCGGCAGCGGTCCCACCGTATTTGGGATTTTCGAGGATCCGGCAGCGGCCAAAAAGGCATATCAGCGTTTGAGAAAAAGAAATCTGGCCAGACAACTCTATCTGACCAGCCCATATAACAGGAGAACAGTATGAATCAGGATTTTAACAGTGTAATGAACGAATATCTGCCCTTGCGGGACGTGGTGTTTCAGACGCTCCGCCAGGCTATTCTCAAGGGAGAGCTGGAGCCGGGAGAGCGTCTCATGGAGATTCATCTGGCCAAGCGTCTGGGCGTGAGCCGTACCCCCATACGGGAAGCGATCCGTAAGCTGGAGCTGGAGGGCCTGGTGGTTATGATTCCCCGCCGGGGGGCTGTGGTGGCCAGCATTACGGAAAAGGACTTGCGGGATGTGCTGGAAGTGCGCAGAACCCTGGAGATGATGGCTGTGGAGGTGGCCTGCGACCGGATCAGCGCCGGGGAGCTGGATCTTTTGCACCAGGCTGGCATAAACTTTCAGAAGGACCGGGAGTGCGGGGATCTGGTTCAGCTTGCCAAAGACGACATGGCTTTCCATGAGATTATTTACGGAGCCACAGGTAACCAGAGGCTTATTACCATTCTGAATAACCTGCGGGAACAGATGTACCGCTACCGCATGGAGTATCTGAAGGATACCTCCAGCTATGAGCGTCTGGATGCCGAGCACAGCCGGATTTACCAAAGCATCTGCCAACGGGATAAGGAGACGGCCCGGGAGGCTATTCGGGAACATATTGACAATCAGGAGGCGGCCATTATTCAGGCTATCCGGGAGAATGAATAAAAACGGAAATGAAATCCGCCTAATCTGTATAAAATGAGAAAAAATGGAGAATCTTTCCAGATAGACAGAGAAATGAAATAGACCTGTGGAAAGGAAGGATCTTCATATATGAATCAAAGGAAAGAAAAAAAGCTACTGGCAGCGCTGCTGGCCTCCCTGCTGGTCTGGATGACCGTACTTGCCCATGGAGCCATACCTGCGCAGCAGGTTCAGATGTTTCAGGAAATAGAGAATGAGGGCAGCGGCCAGAGGAAAGAAGGAATTCCTGGAGGGCTGTATGAGCTGGCCTGGTGGGGGAGCCTTTATCCGCGCACTTGTCTGAAAAGCGCCATGAAGCTTGTGGATGAGCAGGAAAACCAGGACCAGGAGGCGGATCTGACAGAAGAGAGAGAAGCCAGGGAACAGCAGGCAGAGAATCCTAAGGAAAAGGAAGCAGGACAGATAGAGGAGCCCAGGGAAAAGGAAGCAGGGCGGACTAAGGAGCCTGAGGAGAGAGAAGCAGGGCGGACAGAGGAGTCTAAGGAGAAGGAAGCAGGGCAGGGGAAAGAGCCAAAGACAGAGGAAGAGACGGAGCAGGATTTGAAGACCAGGATTCCGGTGAAGATCAAATGGAAGTGTATGGACCTGTTCTAAGTATGGGAGGATGCCATGGAGGGACCAGAGAGAATAGAATATGAAGACAGGAGCCAGGCGCCCATCGGAGTCTTTGACTCCGGAGTGGGAGGGCTTACGGTTGTCCGGGAAATCATACGACAGCTGCCGGGGGAGCGGATTACATATTTTGGGGACACGGCCCGGGTACCCTACGGGAGTAAGTCCCGAGAAACGATTATCCGCTATTCTCGGCAGATTGTCCGCTTTTTGATGACCCGGGGAGTCAAAGCCATTGTGGTGGCCTGCAATACGGCCAGCGCCTATGCCCTGGAAGAGCTGCGTCCTGAGATGGAAGTTCCTGTCATCGGCGTGGTGGGTCCTGGGGCAAAGACAGCGGCGGAGGTGACAAAAAACGGAAAGATTGGCGTGATTGGCACAGAGGGAACCATTGATTCCGGTATCTATACCCGGTTTCTCAGCAACCTGCGGCCGGATATTCAGGTGCTGGGGAAGGCTTGTCCGTTGTTTGTGCCTCTGGCAGAGGAGGGATGGCTGGATGGGGAAGTGGCCACAGTGGTGGCCCGGAAGTACCTGGAAGAGCTGTGTCATTCAGATATAGACACGCTGATTTTGGGATGTACGCATTATCCTCTTCTTCGATCCACCATCGCCAAGGTTATGGGGGAGTCCGTAACCCTGGTGAATCCAGCCTACGAGACGGCTATCAGCCTTCGGCGTCTGCTTCAGGAACAGGGACTGGAAAACAAAAGCGCCTGGATGACAGAGTATAATTCCTGCGAGTTTTTTGTCAGCGATGCGGCTGAGCGGTTTCAGCAGTTTGCAGCCCGAATTCTGCACCTGACCACAGAGGATACAAGGCAGATTCCCATTGAGGAATATCAGACGTAAGAGCAGATAGCCAGGAGTTGTCAAAGAAAGGCAAGGCTTTGGCAAACGGCAGAAGAGACAGCGAAAGCAAGGAGAGAATGATATGACAGAGCAGGTACTTTTGAGTATTTCCGGTCTGCAATATCTGGAGGAGGAACCCAGCCAGCCTGTGGAGGTTCTGACCATGGCCGACTATTATCACCGCAACGGAGCCCACTATCTCGTCTATGAAGAGCCGGTGGAGGGTTCCTCAGAGGTGATCCGCAATACGTTGAAAATAAAAAAGGGCCGGGTGGAAATGATGAAAAAGGGGCCCATACAGGTGCATATGATCTTTGAGGAGTGGAAAAGGCAGGTGGCTCAGTACGACACGCCCTTTGGAGTGATTCCCGTGGGAATCCAGGCAGGAGAGGTAAAGCTTACGGAAAGTCAGTATGACATCCATGTGGAACTGAATTACGTGCTGGAGCTCAACGAGGAATACGTGACTGACAGCAGCGTAACGCTGCATGTGAAATCCAAGGATGCGCCAGACTTTTCCCTGAGCTAGATGTAAAAAAGAATCCGGCTTGCCGGATTCTCGCGCCGGAGCGCGGTTGCATCAGCAACCAATTTCCTCAGCGCGCAGTGCGCATCCCCCGGAGGGCTTTTGCTTTACAGGATGCAATTTCCTGTAAAGCAAAAAGAATCCGGCTTGCCGGATTCTCGCGCCGGAGCGCGGCGTACATTGCTGTTTGGCCGCCACTCTGAATTGTGGAAGGAAAAGGCAGCTGTAAGCTGCTATTTTTTAAAGAGACGTTTAAAAAATCCCTTTTTCTTGGGCGGAGGTGTCTCCAACCCGCCCCGGGCGCTCTTGACGGCCGTAATATAGATACCGCTGACTACAGCCTTTACCTCGCGCTTTACCGGCAATACCTGAAAAACAGATTCCTCGCAGGCCAGGGTCATGACCTTGGGTCCTACCTTCGCTTTAACGATGGGAAGCTTGGACCGGCGCAGATATTTAGGCGTCTGCTCGATGACCATGGGGGGAAGACCGGAATCCTTGATCCGCAGGCGTTTTTTATCAATGATCAGCATGCTGACAGTCTGGGCCATGGCATCCATCTGCTCTTTTTGCAGCGCCTGCTTTTTCTGCATTTTTGTTCCTATAAAATATAAAGCGACCAAAAGGGCGATCAGGACTACAACAATAATCAGTAAGACTGTTGTGAAGGTTGACATAAGATATCCTCCTGTAAAAATGAAATATTCCATAGACGAGTGTAACATTGTTTCTCTTAAAGTGCAAGTGATTTGTGGTAAATCCGGCAAACGGACAGAGGATTGGAACGGGTTATTACCAACAGAGTGAACAGTAACCGGAAAGGAGCTGCGCCATGCTTCCAGCAATTTGGAATGGGCTTGTGGAAATCCTGAAATTTTGGATGGACCATCTGCTGTTTATCAACATTTTGCTTTCTATTATGATTGTCTTTTTTGAACGGCGGGAGCCCCGGTCTGTGTGGACCTGGCTGCTGCTGCTGTATTTTGTTCCGATTGTAGGGATTTTTTTGTATTTTATGATTGGACATGACTTTCACAGAGAGCATATGTTCCGGACCAAGGAGATTGAGGACGCCATCCATTCAGCTATCCGGACCCAGGAGGAAACCATTCGCACAGACCGATTTCATCCCACGGATCCCAGGCTTCGTAAGTTTTCGGATCTGGTGCTTTTCAACCTGGAAGCCTCGGATTCCGTGTACACGGCGGACAATCATGTGGAGATCTTTACGGACGGAAAGAAGAAGTTTCAGGCCCTTTATGAAGAGATTCTGCGGGCGAAAAAGTACATTCATATTCAGTATTACATTATCCGGGACGACGAGCTGTGGAGGAGTCTGGAAAAGGCGTTGATCCAGAAGGCCCGCTCCGGTGTGGAGGTACGGATTCTCTATGACAGCATGGGTTGCCGCACCATGTTAAAGCGGCGCTGGAAGCGGCTGGCGGCAGAGGGAATCCAGATCGGAGAGTTTTTCCCCGCGGTACTGCGGCGTCTCCAGCTGCGGATCAATTACCGCAATCACCGGAAGATTGTGGTGATCGACGGGCGGACAGCCTTTGTGGGGGGCTTCAATGTGGGCCGGGAGTACCTGGGGCTGGATGAGAAATTTGGCTATTGGCGGGATACTCATTTGAAGATCCAAGGATCTGCGGTACTGGCCCTTCACATTCGGTTTATTCTGGACTGGAATTATGCTACAAAGCAGAACCTGTTTACCCAGGATGAGTATTTTCAGGAGGAGGACAAACGGAAGGCGGGCCGGGAGGCTGTGCAGATTATTTCTTCCGGGCCCGATGCCAAGGAGCAGAATATCCGGGACACATATCTGAAAATGATTTCCAAGGCCCGGAAAAACATTTATATTCAGACCCCCTACTTTATTCCCGATGAGAGCGTGCTGGACGCCATAAGAATCGCCGCCATGTCCGGTGTGGATGTGCGGCTGATGATTCCCTGTAAGCCGGATCATCCCTTTGTGTACTGGGCAACCTACTCTTATGTGGGAGATCTTCTGGAGGCGGGGGCAAAATGCTATACCTATAACAACGGCTTTCTCCACGCCAAAGGTATGACCGTGGACGGAGTGGTAAGCTGTTACGGAACAGCCAATATGGATATCCGAAGCTTCAAGCTGAATTTTGAGGTGAATGCGGTGATCTACAGCGCAAAGGTTACAGAGGAGCTGGACCGCAGATTCCGGGAGGATCTGAAATACTGTACCCACATTACCCCTTATATTTATGGGCAGCGCTCCTGGATGGTTCGGGTGAAAGAGCAATTTTCCCGGCTGCTTTCGCCCTTGCTGTAGGCGCGCTCTTGTAAGTGCCCATAAAGTGTGGTAATGTAAAAAGTATGGGTTTTTATCTGTGAGAATAAATGTTAGAAAACGAGGAGATTTATGATGAAAAAAAGAAATTTTATGGCAGCTTTGCTGCTAGGAATGGCGTTGACACTGGCAGGCTGCGGGGGAAAACAGGAGGCAGGGCCAGAGCAGACAGAGACACAGACACAGACACAGACAGAAAACTCTGGTACAGAGTCGAAGGAGCCGGAAGACCAGGGGGAAGCCGGGGATATGAAGGAAACTACACTGGTGAAGCTGGGAGAGTACAAGGGCGTTGAGGTGCAAGCCATGGATACGGAGCCCTCCAAGGAGGAGATCCAGAAGGAAATCGACGCTGTGCTGGAGGGATATGGACAGCTGGAGGAGGTTGAGGGCAAGACGGTGATCGAGGAGGGCGATGTGGTCAACATTGATTACCGGGGACTCCTGGACGGGGAGGCCTTTGAGGGAGGCACCTCCGGAGAGGGGGGTTATGACCTGACCATTGGTTCCGGCCAGTTTATTGAGGGATTTGAGGAGAAGCTTATCGGAAAGGAGCTGGGAGGATCCTATGACCTGGATCTTAAGTTTCCGGAAATTTACAAGAACAACCCGGATCTGGCCGGAAAGCCTGTAATCTTTGAGGTGAAGGTAAACAAGATTCAGAAGCTTGTGATTCCGGAATTGACAGATGAGTTTGTAAAGAAAAACCTGGAATACGACTCTGTGGAGGCCTACCGGAAATCTGTGGAGGAGGGGCTGCGGGCGCAGAAAACAGAGGAGGCTCTGGCGAAAAAGGACTATGATGTGCTGACAGCCATTATTGAGGCCTCGGAGTTTGAGGTTTCCATGGATCAGGTGCAGGCGGAAAAGGAAGCGGTGATTGCCGCCAACCAGTCGGCTGCGGCTTCCTACGGCATTGATATGGAAACATATCTGTATTTCTTTATGGGAGGCATGACGGAGGAGGAGTTTGAGAAGGAGTGTGAGATCACAGCGGAGCTTCGGATCAAGAGCAACCTGATTGTGGAGGAAGTGACAAAGGCAGAGGGGATTTCTGTGACAGAGGAGGAATATACCCAGGAAGCTACAAATTTAATGGCGGACTATGGCTATTCGGATCTGGCTGAGTTTGAGGCCGCTTATACCAGAGACGCCATTGAGGAAAATATTGTCTATAATAAGACCGTGGATTTTCTGGTTGAGCAGGCAATAGA
This sequence comes from uncultured Lachnospiraceae bacterium, assembly GCA_947574135.1. Classification (GTDB taxonomy): domain Bacteria; phylum Bacillota; class Clostridia; order Lachnospirales; family Lachnospiraceae; genus RGIG4284. The sequence continues at coordinate 9,116 of CANPIM010000023.1, read as the reverse complement.
GAAATAACACTGGCCTGTGGGCGCAAGAAGCCGGACAGGATTACCACACAAGGGAGGAGCTGATGGCCAAATGACAGGAGAAAAATATAGGCTTTATTGCCATGAAGCCTCTGGCTGGAGGAGCCATTGAGGATGGACATCTGGCCTTACGCTATGTCTGCGCAAATCCTCACGTAACCGTGGTAATTCCTGGCATGTATACCCTGGAAGAGATTCGCAGAAATTGCCAGGCCGTGGAGGATTTGTCGCCTCTTTCCCGGGAGGAAGAGAAAAAGCTGGAGGAAGTGCAAAATATTCTGGGAACCAGCTTTTGCCGCCGCTGTAACTACTGTCAGCCCTGTACGGCGGGAATCGGGATCTATCAGGTCTTTCTTTTTGAGGGATATCTGGATCGCTATGGTTTGGAAGACTGGGCCCGGGACCGTTATGGAGCGTTGCCGGTAAAGGCAGGAGCCTGCGTGGACTGCGGACTCTGTGAGGAGCGCTGTCCCTATCATCTGCCCATTCGGGAAATGCTGAGGCGGTGCGTGGAGAAATTTGGGGAATAAAAGACGGACTGTTCAGAATAGACAACAGCCTGCTCAATCGGGGTGGAATGAGCAGGCCGCTGCCTTTGGTGATAGCATTATATATAATAGTTGAGAGGGCTGTGTTAATGTGAAACATGTTTTTCTAACTGTCGTTACTATAGCATAATCTTCCAAATAGTACAAATAGAAAATAGTTATAGCATTTTCATAACTAAAATGCATGGGTTTGGAGAGCTTAAGAAACTATTGGAGTTCGCGATAAAGTTTAGTAAAAATGAAAGTGTTTCCGGCTATCATAAAGAGACAAAGACTTGACAGAAACGAGACTTTTTACTATAGTGAAGATAAGGTATTGTTTTTGCCTTCGTTGCTGTGGAGCATATGATTTATAGCTGTTGAGAGATGACTTTATATATGTGAATTTGCTGCATGGGAAAGGGGGAAAACAAGCATGCAGGTGAAGCAGTTGGAGTATTTAATGAAAGTTGTGGAGTGCGGTTCCATCACTCAGGCATCACAGGAACTGTACATCAGCCAGCCCAGTCTGAGCAAAGCCATTCATCAACTGGAGCAGGAATACGGAGCCCAGCTGCTGATTCGGAAATCCCGGGGAGTAGAGTTGACCGGGGAGGGGAAAAGTTTCGTGCATTATGTTAGAGGTGTTTTGACCGCGACTCAGGCTCTGGAACGAAATTTTATCAGAACCCAAAGGATACAGTCCTCTAGCTTGTTTTTGGCTACGCAGCAGTTGGATTTTATTTATGATATGGCGCTGCGGATGTATGGGGAGGACGAAGGGAAAAATATTCACTATAATATAGTGGAGACAGACCGGAACGAAGTGGCTAGGCTGGTGCTGAGCGGAGGGGTAAATCTGGGATTGTTGGTACGCAATCATGCGGATGCAAAAACATTTTTGTGGCATAAAGAAGCAAAACGTCTGGATATTCATGTGATTGTATCGGAAGCTTGCTGCTATGCCTGTATTGGACCGAAATCGCCTTTTTATGGCCGGACAAAGATCAGTATTACAGAAGCTGAGAAGAGTCCGCATGTGGGATTGGATATGGAGGCGCAGGCGAGGGAGAGTCTGTATTTCGATATCCATGGAAACCATTATAATACCAGAAAGATCGTATTTTTCAATACGGTGAGCGCCTGTGAACAATTTTTGTTGGGGACAGATGCCCTGGCCTTTGTTTCCAAATGGACACTGGGATGTTTTAAGGATCCGCGGATTCAGACCCTGCAGGTGGAGATTGAGGATACAGACGCGCTGAGGGAAAATGAACTTCTATGGCTTAAGCGGGTAGGAGAACCGTTAAACCTGTCGGAAAAGAAATTTTTGCGGCATGTCTATGAGTATTTTGGAAAAGCTGTCAGCGAGTATCCGGAAGTTCTTCGGTAAAAAAGAATGAAAAAGAAACGGCATGGCCTGCGTATGGGACCATGCCGTTTTCGATTCTCACTTCAGCAGCTCCTGGGCCAGCTGTTCCAGCTGTTCCTGGGAGGCGGCGTTTAGGGTGGATTTAATGGTTACCAGGGGATCCAACAAGGTAATATCTTTCATACTCTCAAAGGCAGTACGCATATGCTTGCCTGCCATGGGGGCCCAGGAGCCGTTTTCTATAATGCCCACGGTGCGCTTCTGGAAGTTTTTGGCCTTTAAATGGGCCAGAAAATCCTCCATGCAGGGGAACAGGCCGGCGTCATAGGTACTGCAGGCCACTACCAGGCGGTCGTAGCGGAAAGCATCCTCCACGGCTTCTGCCATATCTTCCCGGGTCAGATCGGCAAATACCACCTTAGGAGCGCCTTTTTCCTCCAGAAGCTTGACCAGCTTCTGGGCAGCGGCTTTTGTATTTCCGTGAATGGAAGCGCAGGCAATAAGGATTCCCTGATCCTCCGGCGTATAGCTGCTCCAGAGATGGTATTTCTCCAGATAATAACCCAGATTCTCCCTAAGAACGGGGCCGTGAAGGGGACAGATCACAGCGATATCCAGGCCAGCGGCCTTTTTCAGCAGAGCCTGAACCTGGGAGCCGTATTTTCCTACGATGTTGATATAGTAGCGGCGCGCCTCGCAGAGCCAGTCCTCGTCAGCGTCCAGAGCCCCGAATTTTCCAAAGCCGTCAGCGGAAAAGAGCACCTTTTCCGAGGATTCATAGGAGACCATAACCTCCGGCCAGTGCACCATGGGAGCCATATAAAAGGAAAGCTTGTGGCTTCCAAGCTCCAGGGAATCTCCCTCCTTGACCACTACCGTGCGGTCAGTCACATCCAGGGTAAAGAATTGGGGCATCATGGAAAAGGTCTTGGAATTGCCCACCAGCACCATGTCCGGATATTTCTCCGCGGCTTTCTGGATATTGGCAGCATGATCCGGCTCCAGATGGGAGATGACCAGATAATCGGGAGTTCTGCCTCCAAGGGCCTGCTCCAGATTGGCAAACCATTCCTTTGATGCCCGGGCATCCACGGTGTCCATGAGAGCGATTTTTTCATCCATAATCAAATAAGAATTATAGGAAACGCCGTTTGGCACCACATATTGGCTTTCAAACAGATCGATGGTCTTGTCATTCACGCCGATGTAAAGAATCGAATCTGTGATCTTGTTGTCTTTCATACTTACAGTTCCTCCTAAAAAATACTGTGGCCGCCAAAAAGGTGACGGTACCGCCTTATCATAGCATGAACTCGGGTGTGTGTAAATAGAAGGAAGAGATAAATTTTATCAGCGATTTTTCCGGTAGTTACGCGCTGAAGGGAAGTTTTCCGCCTTGTTCCGGAGACAAGGAATAAGCGTTGCCGCACCTGCATAAGATGTAAAAAAGTATTCGAAGAGGTTTCTTTTGAAGGAGTATATCGAGGAACGGGCCGTGGAAATTGCCAATTATATCATCAACAACAATGCCACGGTGCGTCAGACGGCGAGACAGTTTGGGATCAGCAAAAGCACGGTACATAAGGACGTGGCGGAGCGTCTGCTCTATATTAATCCGCATCTTGCGTCGGAAGCGCGGAAGGTGCTGGATGTAAATAAATCAGAACGTCATATCCGCGGAGGGCTTGCCACCAAGGAGAAATATCTGCATCAGAAGACGAACTGAAAAAAAGGCATTGACATTTGCCTGAAAATGACTAGAATAGAGGGGCGGAGCTACAAGGAATACAAAATAAGGTACGAATGAATCATGGAAAAGATGTTTTCAAAACAGGATTTAAAGAAACTGATCCTGCCGCTGATGATTGAGCAGGTGCTTTTGGTTGCCGTGGGCATGGCGGACACGATTATGATCTCCCGGGTGGGGGAGGCAGCCGTGTCCGGCGTTTCATTGGTGGATACCATTAATATTCTGCTGATTAATATTTTTACAGCCCTGGCCACAGGCGGGGCTGTAGTGGCCGGACATTGCCTGGGGGGAGGACAGCCAGAGCGGGCCTCAGAAGCGTCAGAGCAGCTTATGCTGTTTTCCGGAGCGGTTTCCCTGGGGATTATGGTGCTGGTGCTGGCCGGACATACATGGATTCTGAACCATGTGTTTGGACAGATTGAGCCGGAGGTCATGGAGGATGCCCGGATTTATCTATTGATTACAGCCCTGTCCATTCCCTTCATTGCCATATATAACGGAGGCGCAGCAATATTTCGGGCTATGAGCGACGCCAAGACCTCCATGAAGGTTTCCCTGATTATGAATGGGGTCAATATTGCGGGAAATGCCATCCTGATCTATGGCTTTGGCAGGGGAGTGGAAGGCGCTGCCATTCCTACCCTAGTGTCCCGGATGCTGGCGGCAGGGATTGTGGTGGCCCTGCTCCGGAATCAGAATCTGGAGATTCATCTTCCTCTGAAGATTCAGCTGCGCTTTCACAGGGATATGATTCGCAAAATCTGTTTCATCGGGATCCCCAATGGATTGGAGAACAGCGTATTCCAGCTGGGAAAAATCCTGGTGTTAAGTCTGGTTGCCAGCTTCGGCACTGCGGCCATCGCAGCAAATGCAGTGGCAAACAGTATTGCATCCTTTCAGGTCATTCCAGGAGCGGCTATCGGATACGCCATTGTGACCGTGGTCTCCCAGTGCGCCGGGGCCAAGCGCTACGACGAGGCGAAATACTACACCAGGCAGCTGATGAAATACATGTACATAGGCATGTGGGCCGTGAATATCCTGGTTATATTCACCTGCCCTCTCATTGTGCGGGCCTATCATCTGTCTGCCGGGACCGGGGCGCTGACAACAAAACTTCTGATCTATCACGCCGTGGGCTGCATGACTATCTGGAATATAGCCTTCGGCCTGCCCAATGCCCTGCGGGCAGCCGGAGACGTAAAGATGACCCTGGTCATCAGTCTGCTGTCCATGTGGATCTTCCGCATCGGCTTCAGCTTTTTGCTGGGAGAAAACCTGAAGTGGGGCGTGTTTGGAATCTGGGTGGCAATGACGATAGACTGGCTGTTCCGGGCAATACTGTTCCAGATCCGCTACCACAGGGGAAAATGGCAGGAGATCGAATTCTGATCTAACCGATGGGACAAACAACAGATCGGCTGAATTGTTGGGAAGGTCCTATATTTTGGGGCTTGCCAGCGAATCGGACCTTGGATATAATAGAAAATCATATGTTTATCCGAACACAGCCAAAAGCCCAGGAGTATTTGTAAAAAGTCGGCGGAGAGAAACACGTAGAGTAGAGAGGAAAGCGGACGGCATCAGTAGGAATAGGAAAGAGAACTCTTGAGAGTAGAGAGGAAAGCAGATGGCTTCATTAAGAATGAGGAAAGAGAGCCTCGAAAAATGGATAGGAAAGCGGATGGCATTAGCAGAAATAGGAAAGAGACGCCCGTAGAGTAGAGAGGAAAGCAGATAATATCATCCAGAATAGGAAAAAGAACTCAGGAGAATTGTGCAGAACGATACATGAGGAGGAATAGCTCATGAACAGAGAAATGATTATGGTGTTGGATTTTGGCGGACAGTACAATCAGCTGATTGCCAGACGAGTGAGGGAATGCAACGTTTACTGCGAAGTCTACCCCTACACGGTAAGTCTTGCCAGGATCCGGGAAATAAATCCCAAAGGAATTATTTTTACAGGCGGCCCCAATAGTGTCTATGATGAGGCATCCCCTCATTATGAGAAGGAGATCTTTGAGCTGGGAATTCCCATTCTGGGAATCTGCTACGGATCCCAGGTCATGGCATACACCCTGGGGGGAGAGGTTAAAAGCGCTCCTGTCAGCGAGTATGGGCATACAGAAACGGAGTTGGACAAGTCCTCCGCCTTATTTCAGCAGATCGAAGACAACTCCACGGTAGTGTGGATGAGCCACACGGATTACATTGCCAGGGTGCCAGAGGGTTTCCGCATTACAGCCCATACTGCTCACTGCCCAGTGGCAGCTATGGAATGTCCGCAGCGGGGACTCTATGCGACCCAGTTTCATCCAGAGGTCATGCACACCAAGGAAGGACAAAAGATGTTGCAAAGCTTTGTCTATAAGGTCTGCGGCTGTCGGGGTGACTGGCAGATGGGCGCCTTTGTAGAGGAAACCATAGCCCAGATCCGGCAGCGGGTAGGACAGGGACGGGTGCTTTGCGCCCTTTCCGGCGGTGTGGACTCCTCGGTGGCGGCTGTGCTGTTGTCCCGGGCTGTGGGAAAACAGCTTACCTGTGTGTTTGTGGATCATGGCCTGCTGCGAAAAAACGAGGGCGACGAGGTGGAAGCCGTCTTCGGCCCCCAAGGCGACTATGAGCTGAATTTTATCCGGGTCAATGCCCAGCAGCGGTATTACAACAAGCTGAAGGGCGTCACAGACCCAGAGGAGAAGCGCAAAATCATCGGGGAAGAATTTATCCGCATTTTTGAGGAGGAAGCCAAAAAGATAGGAGCCGTGGACTTTCTGGTTCAGGGAACCATTTATCCGGACGTGATCGAGTCCGGCCTAGGCAAATCCGCAGTGATCAAATCCCATCACAATGTGGGCGGTCTTCCCGGCGTGGTGGACTTTAAGGAAATCATCGAGCCCCTGCGTATGCTCTTCAAGGATGAGGTGCGCAAAGCCGGACTGGAGCTTGGAATTCCCCAAAACCTGGTCTACCGGCAACCCTTCCCGGGCCCGGGCCTGGGCGTGCGCATTGTAGGCGAGGTAACTGAAGAAAAGGTGCGCATGGTGCAGGATGCAGATTACATCTACCGGGAGGAATTGTCAAAAGCCGGACTGGACAGAGACCTGGGCCAGTACTTTGCGGGCCTTACCAATATGCGCTCCGTAGGAGTCATGGGGGATTTCAGGACCTATGATTATGCGGTGGCCCTGCGGGCAGTGAATACCAGCGACTTTATGACGGCAGAGTGCGCCCAGATTCCCTATGAGGTGCTGTTTAAGGTGACTAGCAGGATTATCAATGAGGTGAAAGGGGTCAATCGGGTGATGTTTGATCTGACTTCTAAGCCGCCGGGGACGATTGAGTGGGAATGATTTCGGAGGCCCGGAAAAGCCTGATATGACTGGGTTTTTGAGGGGTTAAGGCCCTTTGTGGCAACGATTTGGCAACATTTTTTCATTATTCATAAAAAGAGAGCTAACTGATTTTGATTAGTCAGTTAGCTCTCTTTTTCTTTTTATTATTATTTTGTGCAACAAACGGCCTTTCCCGTGGCCTACAAGTGAGCGGGTCAAAAGAGGTCCTGGGGCGGCACCTTCACATAGGGGTGAGCCTTATCAAACTCCGGGTAATGGTAGCGCCACTTGTCGTAAGCCTCTTTGGAGATTTCACCCGTCTCCAGCATAGCAGCGGCCTGTTGCCAGGAGCAAAGCATCTCATGCAACCGAGCAGCGTCCTTGCTCTTCCGCACATCAACCTTCAAGCAGACTTCTCCATCCGTCTCGCTGATCTTGAGCCCGTAGTTATCCTCCAGGGTAAACAGGGTGTGCATGAGCCCTACATAGGAGTCTATGTCCGGGACGGAGAGGGCATGGGGAGAGACATCCAGTATCTGGGTAACGACTATGAGAAAGATTTTGTCCTGTGAGTTCAACATGGACACCGCCTGCGTGGAGCTGCGCCTGGATGATGGGACGCTGCTCTCCATAGACTGCACCGCCGTGGAGAACGAGGTGGCAAACAGTATGTACCAGCGGTCAGAGCTGGACTGGCTCATCTATAACGACCCGCTGGCCTATGCCGAACTGGTTTTGAACGGTGAGCCGCAGAAGTATCTAAAAGAGGTCACCAATTATAAGCACTTGAATAACTGACTATACCACGAATCGCTTAAAACTTTAGAAGTGTATTTTTACATTAGGTGCTATTGAAACATAAATCAAAATATGCTATAATGGCTTTCAAATAAGCGAACGCTGAATTCTGTTCAGCAGTACTGAAACAAACAACTTGTTGCCGAGGTGTGGAAGATGGCTGTTAGTTACAAGAAACTTTGGAAATTGTTAATTGATAAAGATATGAAAAAGAAAGACTTATGTGCAGCAGCAGGAATCAGCCACGCTTCTATGGCTAAGTTGGGTAAAAACGAAAATGTTACGACTGATGTGTTGGTTAAAATATGTACTGCTCTTCAATGTGATATTGGTGATATTGTGGAGTTAGTTCCGGAAAAATCCAACTAAAGGAGGCGAGTGCATTGACAGAACAAGCAGTTAGAAAAGCAATTCAGGTCCAAGCAAAGCCCATTTTGAAATGGGCTGGTGGTAAGACTCAAATGTTAGGCGATTTGTTGCCCAAAGTACCAGCTTCCTATGGACGGTATATAGAGCCGTTTTTTTGTGGCGGCGCAAAGTTCTTTTCTCTCCAAACGGAAAAATCAAATATATCAGATAGTAATCCAGAACTGATAAATATGTATCGGCAAATTGCAGACAATGTAGAAGCGGTTATTAAACGTCTAAAGCAATACGAGAATACATCTGAAATGTTTTATGCTGTCCGCAGTCAAGAATGGACCTTATTGCCAAAGGAAGAAGCGGCAGCACGAACAATTTTCTTAAATAGGACTTGTTTTAATGGCTTGTACAGAGTGAATAAGCAAGGAAAATTTAATGTTCCGTATGGAAAATACAAAAACCCAAAGATTTGTGATGAGGAAGGGTTGCGTGCTGCATCTGTCGCTTTAAAGAAGGCAGAAATTTTGTGCGGAGACTATTTGTTGGTATTAGATCACTATGCACAGCCTGGGGATTTTGTTTTCCTTGATCCTCCATACTTGCCCATCTCTGAATATTCTGATTTCAAGCGTTATACAAAAGAGCAGTTTTATGAAGAAGATCATGTAGAACTATCAAAAGCTGTTATACGCCTGCACGAAAAGGGGTGCCATGTTGTTTTAACAAACTCAAACCATCCTTTGGTACATGAGTTGTATGCGCCATTTACTATTGATGTTATACAGACAAAAAGGCATATTTCCTGCAATGGTAGCACTCGAAAAGGCGAAGATGTCATTGTTACGATTCCTCCGAAGCAGCGTACTTTGATTAAGTTGCTCCCACAATCATTACCCAATCAGGTTGCAGCATATCCTCCCACTCGCTTTATGGGGTCTAAGAGCAAGTTGCTC